>JBHJIV010000164.1:0-4220 GCA_050043105.1 Leptolyngbyaceae cyanobacterium
GTGAACTATGTTGGCGCTAACCGAGTATAGCGACTAGTCTATGGATCCATAGGTGATCTATGAAACTCTTTAAGCTGTCATATTGGTGCAGTGTCGCAGCGTCGCAGCGACGGCCGTTGTTGCTTATTTTATTCTGACGTATTCTCTTGTAAAGCTGGCAAACGACACTGATATTGTTGTTGTCGAGTGCCTTCAGTGTTGATGCGCTCACCGGTTGGATAACAAATATGAGTGGCTAATTCAACCGTGGGTGGAAAGGGGACCTGTCGTTTGGGTTCCACTAGCCAAAGTGCTAAGGGGTTGGGGGGAATAACACTGCTGTTGGTCAGTGTGGGCTGCCAGTTTTTGACGCCAGCTGGTTCGGTAAAGGCAGCCTGAATGTTTGCGGTTTTGGGAATCGCTAAGACATAGCTGAGGGTCAGGGCTCGGTAGCTGTCTCGTTGGGGGGCTAAGAGCACAATTGTGGGCTGGGGCTGAGCGGCGGCAAGTCGTCGACCTACTTGACCCGGCAGATAGGGTTTAAGCAGAGCAACATCATAGCTAATGAGTATCTGGCTGAGGATACCGGCTGCGATCGCAACACCCACAACCCAGCGCCCACGCCGCGCCAGGGCTATGGCCGCAATTACCGTCAGCGTCGGATACACCATAAAAAAGTAGCGCGGTGCTAAGGTCAGGTCTTTGCCTAGACCGTAGGTGATGGCAATCATCACCCCGTACACAACCACGCTGTAGCTAACGATGGGGGCGGCTAGATCCAGCTGGATCTCTCTCTGCCAGCCTTTACGGACCTGCAGCATGACAATGCCAAACACGGCCAACATCACCAGGGCCGATGCAATCGTTACTAGCTGTGGTACCTGCTCTACCGGGAGTAAAATTAGCATAAATACACCCGCCACCAACGACTGTAGCCAGGGCATCAAAAGTGTTTGCCAGATAGGTGTGGACTGACTTAGCCAGCTGGTGTTGCTGGTACTAAAAAAATGAGCAATGGCTGCCGATAGCCAGGGTGCAAATAGTAGAGATGTGGCCCCCATAGCCAGCAGCCAGGGTAGAGCTTCTGGACGACGGTCGCGTCGCCAGATAATGCGGCTAATGGTGATTAGCCACTGGCCAATAATGGTAATGCTATAGAAATAATGAACATAAAGCCCTATCGTATTTAGGCCAATCCAGATCAGCCAGCGTCCCAGGGAGCGATCACCCTTGAGCAGCGCTATCCAGTTGGTGAGGGAAAATACTGCGATCGCAATCGCTAAACTGTAGTGTCGGGATTCCTGGGATAGATAGATACCGTAGGGGGACACCGCCATCAGCAATGCCGCCAGCGTACCCACTCGCGGTCCGCCAATACGCTGCCCCAGATAAAACACACCGGCCACTGCCACCACACCCCAGAGCACGGCAAATGTTCGCAGACTCCAAGCGGAGGCCCCCAGAGCCTGTAACCATCCGTTCATCGCCATAAAGAATAAGGGCGGGTGATTACTGTGGGTCGTGACCGCTTGAGCGGCGGCTAAAGGAGACCCTGGATTACCCAGCAGAGCCCGATAATCTGAGGTTGACAGCAGTGTATTGGTGGGGATTTTGTCTAGACTGCTGCCGAGGCTATAGAACCCGGTGTAGAGTTCATCTACCCATAGGGGTTTAGCGGCCAAACGCCATAGCCGCAGCAATGCCGCCAGCAGCAAAATTAGCGGCAAATGGGGTATTTTTTCTAGCCTTAACTTAGGCAAGGGTCGGCTCTCGCGAATAGTTGCCCCCAGCATGGTAGCCGATTAGAGCAGAGTTAAGAATGGGGTCTCACCAATGTTATGGCTACTCGTCCATCAAAATTAGGGACTGGGGCAGTCAGTTTAGTGACTGTCACCTGAATTTTTTCGAGACGGTCGTCGTTGGCCAGTGCCTGGGATGCGATCGCATCCCCCAAACGCTCAATTAGCTTAAATTTTTTTGTTTGGATCAGCTGCTGAGTCTGCTGAATAACATCGGCATAGTTATGGGTGTCGGCCAGGTTATCAGACTTACCGGCGACAGACAGATCCATCCACAGCGTCAGATCCACCTCAAACCACTGACCGAGAATGTTCTCCTCCGGCAGTGCCCCGATATAACCATAGGCACGAATGCCGCTCACACTAATACAGTCAGCCATCTAACGCTCATCTAAACTAATTTTTAACCAAAACTGCTGCTGGGTTAGCCCTTTGTCGGCCCTGGTCCCCTGACTACAACAGTTAGCTGCCAATATGGGTCAGTACCGAACCCACGATTAAAAGCCCCGTGCTGATGGCGAATTTTTGCAATGCTTCTCGCTTAAACGCCTCGCCTAGTTGAATATTGCTATCTGTATTTTCATTGTCAGTGCCAACTTTTTTGGAAACCTTGGCCCCCAGCGTGCTGCTCCATGCCAACAGAAACCATAGGAGGAACCAGGCCATATTGACAGCTCCCATCAGCAGGAAAGCTGTTCCAATCAATGCAATCATAAACGTCTTCTCATTACCTTATCTTGGGGACGTTTCATTCTAGGCGGCACAACATAGAGCTGGATAGAGCTGACCACAAAGTGATGACTAACGTCATGAACGGTCTTAACCGGTCTACAGAAAGGCTGATGTTGTTCCCAGAAGCCAGCTGTCGGCTAATACTCTCCCCTGACAATCAGGCTAAGTCGCGATGGGTAAACGGTTTGGCGTTTTCCCCTGAGTAGGTAGCAGCAATATGGCCATTGCCGACAACCTGATATTTGTAAGTGACTAGCCCCTCTAACCCAACCGGGCCACGGGGGGGCATTTTTTGAGTGCTGATGCCTACTTCTGCGCCAAAGCCGTAGCGAAACCCGTCAGCAAAGCGGGTGGAGCAGTTGTGGTAAACGCCCGCAGCATCCACCTGAGCCATAAATTTATCGGCAGTGGCCTGGTCTTCGGTTGCGATCGCATCCGTATGGCGTGAACCATAGGTATTGATGTGGTCAATCGCAGCATCGATAGAATCCACGACTCGAATCGCCAAAATTAAGTCGCTGTATTCAGTAGACCAATCGCTCTCGGTTGCGGCTTCAATATCGGTAAGTATCTGGCGGGTGGCTACATCCCCCAGCAGCTTAACTCCCTGCTGCTGCAGTGCTTTGGCCAACATCGGTAGCGCCTCTGCTGCAGTGTCTTGATGCACCAGCAGGGTTTCAATAGCGTTACAGGCAGATGGGTAGCCCACCTTGGCATCCACCGCGATTTTGGTCGCTTTTTCTAGGTCAGCGGCTGAGTCTACATATAAATGGCAAATGCCGTCCGCGTGGCCCAGCACCGGAATACGGGTATTTTCTTGGACAAATCGCACAAAGGCATTGGAGCCACGGGGGATAATCAGGTCCACGTAGCTGTCTAATTCCAGCAGGGCTCGGGTTGCTTCTCGGGTGGTCAGCAGCTGCACTGCGTTGGGGTCCACCCCGGCATTGGTGAGTCCCTGACGGATGGCGTTTACCAGGGCCTGACAGGAGCGCACGGCTTCTTTACCCCCTTTGAGAATGACACCGTTCCCCGACTTTACGGCCAGGGTGGAAATTTGCATCACGGCATCGGGTCGAGACTCAAAGATAATTCCGAGTACCCCCAGCGGACAGGCAATGCGCTTGAGTACCAGACCATCGTCTAGCTTGCGATGAATGTGCACAGCACCGGCCGGGTCGGGCAGTTTAGCGACATCGCGTACACCCTGAATCGCACCCTTGAGTTTGACCGCATCCAGCTTCAGCCTGTCGTAGAGCGGCTTGGCCAGGTTATCTTTGACGGCCGCTTTGAGGTCAGCCTCATTGGCCTTAGCAATTTCTGGCGCTGCGGCTGCTAACGCCTGGGCAATCGCCTCAATCGCCTCATTTTTTTGCTGGGCGGATAGACTTGCCAAGGTGCGGGCTGCTTGACGGGTGCTTTTTGCGATCGCAAGCAAAGAATTCTCAACGGCAGCCAAAGATACTGACATGGGTTCTGCGGGGTATTAGCTTACTTTATATCTAGGGTATCTAGCATAAAGCGTTCCGCACCAACGACCCCTTTATATCCACTGAATGATTGACTAATGCGATTTCTGACAAAAAAAGTACCGAATTGCTAGACTGAAGCCATTGCTCTTTGCCATCTAAGGAGTATGTGCTTTTGACTACTGTTAGTGCCCCCCCTGAGTCATTGGATGAGTCTCTCATTTCAGATCTTCGGTTAGCA
>JBHJIV010000165.1:0-18516 GCA_050043105.1 Leptolyngbyaceae cyanobacterium
AGCAAGACTCAAAATGGCTAACCGACGCCTCCGATAGGGGAGCCTCACCTTTATTGATGGCATCCATTAAATAAATGCGCCCCCGAGGTGAGTCAGTTTCTTTCCCAATCGCCCGATAGCTAGGGCAGGTTGTTAAGCAGAACCCGCAGTGAACACAGGCATCAATTAAAGACTGGTCAGGCGGTTCATGGGTATCAAAACCAACCGTATTAGAGTCCAGGTCTGTATTGAGCTTAAGCGGAGCCGTGGTAGAAGGTTCTGAAGTCTGCATGCAAACGAGCAAAGAGGCGATACCCTAACTAGCTTATCGCTTTCGCTATGGGGCCATGGGCCGAAAACCCCCGTTGTCGATTAAATAAGCCAATGGAGCAAATAAATATACCTAGGGGCACTGCGTCTGTACCTATGGGTGCAATCCACTGCCAGTGAAGCGATACAAGACGAATGTGTTAGTCTGCCCTAGGGGAATATCCCCATAGTTATCCTTATCAGGTAATAATCCTTTGGTTACTACAGCAGCTCTGCCCACCCCTCGGTTACGCTGGTCGGTGGTTGTTTCAACAGTCATTCTTCACTTGCTTGCTCTCCTAGCGCTGCTGCCCAGCAATTTTAGTTGGAGAGCCATTGGTGTAGCCCTTTTCTTACATGCGTTGACTCAAGGTCTAGGTATTTCTCTTGGATTTCATCGCATGGCCAGCCATCGTAGTTTGCGGGTGCCCCTTTGGCTAGAGCACCTCTTTATTTTGCTCGGCACCCTGGCTTTTCAAGGGGGTGTCTATGGCTGGGTCGGCTATCATCGCCTGCACCATAAGCACACCGACCAAGAACTTGACCCACACAGCGCTAGCAAGGGGTTTGGTGGAGCCACATCAACTGGCTAATGCATACGGTGCCCACCCATTCTCAGCTCCCGCGCATGACCCAGGATATCCGCGACGACAAGTTCTACCAGTTTTGCCACAAGCACTACATCACGCTGCAGGTGGCGTTGGGGCTGCTGCTTTATTTAGCCGGTGGTATGCCGTTTGTTGTGTGGGGCGTTTTTGTCCGACTGTTCTTTAGCTTTCACGGTACTTGCTTTGTCAACAGCGCCTGTCATCAGTTTGGCTACCGTCCTACCAATACCGATGATATGTCCACCAACTGTTGGTGGGTGGCCATTCTTACCTATGGCGAAGGCTGGCACAACAATCACCATGCCTGTCAGTCTTCTGCTTGTTTTCAAAAGCACTGGTGGGAAATTGACCCGGTTTGGTATGTGATTCGTGGCTTAAAGGCCGTAGGATTGGCGGAAAAGGTAAAAACGGCGAATTGATGGGTTGGGGGGCGTACGGCTGTGCGTCCTTACGTGTTGATTTTGGGAAGCCTTATGCCCATCAAAGGAACGGTTAGCCCCTCGGGTTGGTATCGACTAGCTGAGGGTTGCCCATTGCCCCCTTGATAGCAAGATGGTTGCTTACTAGGTTCAAACCCTACTTTGGCTCTCTGGTTAATTGCTGTTAACGTGACTTAGCTCTGTAGGTTAAGCCCTCCGCTGAGTTACCTTGGTGATTGACTGGGGAGTTTTAAGATCGTATGTTTCCGATTCGGCTCACTATTTTTGAATACGAACGGGGTCTGAAATACGTCAAGGGACGGTTTAAGCAAATACTAGGGCCAGGGCAATACTGGCTGTGGGCGTTTGGCAGTACCACCATTCGTAAGGTAGATCTGCGTCCTCAGCATTTGAGCATTCCAGGACAGGCGGTATTGACCGCCGATGGTGTAGGACTCAAGGTAAGCCTGACGGCGGTTTACGAAATCGCTGATCCGGCTATGGCCATCAATCAGGTGGCCGACTATCGTCAGGGGCTATACCTGACCGTGCAAAATGGGCTAAGAGAGCTGATTAGTACCGTTGCCATGGACGATTTTCTGGGCAACACCGAGTTAAATCAGCGTCTGTTAGAAACAACGGCTGACCAGACCAGACCTTTGGGAATCCGACTCATCAGCCTGAGCATTCGCGACCTGATGCTGCCGGGAGACTTAAAAAAGCTCTATGCTCAAATTGTTCAGGCTCGACAGGAAGGTCTAGCAAACCTAGAACGGGCACGGGGTGAGACCGCTGCCCTAAGAAATCTGGCCAATGCAGCCCGGCTAACTAACAAAAATCCAACATTGCTGCAGCTGAGATTTTTGCAAGCGTTAGAGCAGTCTACGGGCAATACGTTTCACATAGAGCTGTCGCATGGCCCGGCTGAGCCGGAGAGTGCAGATTAATGCACCAGGTGGAGATTTTCTAAGCAATGACCACAGGCTAGAGTCGATACGATAGCCTGAAAATGGTCTTCTAAAATCAGGGGAGGCATCCCGTGAAACCCCAAGCTCCATCAGCTTTTCCCGATGGTTTTCAGCTACAGGCTCAGGAACTACCTCAGTGTGTTGGCGACTATGCCCATCGGGCTATTCAGAAATATGTCGACCATATTTGTCGGCAAGAAAAAGGTGTGTTGTCCCATCGCGATCCTGAATTTTTGCACCAGATGCGAGTTGGGCTACGCCGGTTGCGCACAGTCGGTGGTGCTGTTGATTTTGCGATCGCACTACCCGATACCGTAAGCGACCGAGCCCTAAAACGGCTCGGTAAAACATTGGGCCGCATGCGCGACCTAGATATCTTACAGAGTTGGCTAAAACGATATGCCTGTCAGTCAACCTTAAAAAAATCAGAAAAAAAGGTACTACGCACCCTAAATCGTGCCTTAGAAAAACAGCATAAAAAATGTGTCACCCAGACAGACAAACTGCTGTGTAGTAAGGCCTATAAACGGCTCTTTGAGGCTCTCAAACAATGGCTACAACAGCCACAGTATCAGCTTGGTGCCAGTTTACCTTTAGCGGTCGTTCTACCTGATCTGCAGTTACCAACAATTGGCCAACTGCTGCTTCACCCTGGCTGGTTAGTGGTTGATAACAAAGAGCCAAAACAGCTAAAGCAAGTGCATGCACTCCGGAAGCAAATAAAGGGCGTACGCTACCAAATGGCCCTATTCCGAGAGTTCTATGGAGATGGGTATAAGGCTCAGGTAAACACATTTAGACAGATGCAGGATGTGTTGGGAGAACTGCAGGATGAAGTCGTTTTACAGTCATTTTTGACTAAAACTTTAGGGGCTAAATGGGCTAAAAAAATGCCAAGCCTGGACAACTATTTGCAACGGCAGCAACAGCAGCTATGGCAGCAGTGGCTAACACTGCGACAACCCTATCTATCGTTAACCAAGCGAGATACATTGCATCGGCTCTTTCTAACACCCTCATAAGATCTTCAACTTTTTGCACTATCACAATAATTAGTACCAGGGTTAGGAAACGACTATGAGTTACTGTATTTGTTGCAACAGTTCGTTACTACGTCATATCCGTCACGGTGAAGTGTACTGGTATTGCCCTGACTGTCGTCAGGACATGCCAGAGCTGGATAGCTGTACGACAAGTCAGTCAGATTCTTCTGTATTGAGTACGATATTGCTTAAACCCCTGGTCTTAGCAGATGCCCAGTAGGGGTGTGCCGTGCACCCCTACCGACAAACACTTTTAATGTGCACCCCAAGAGACCCAGCGATGGGTCTTATTGTTTGCTCCATTGACTACAGGAGTCCTGAGATGGCATAGGTTAGCGCCATCGTGGTCAGCTTCATCTAGCTCGGTTTCATCCAAACATGCAGCGGTTAAATTTGCGTTGGAGAAGTTAGCCCCGCTGACAATAACTCCAGAGAGATTGGTCCCTCTTAGATCAGCGCCTTCTAAGTTAGCCATTCGCAGGTCGGCCTGGCTCAGATTAGCCCCCACTAAACTAGCTTCTGATAGATCGGCCCCAATAAAATTAGCCCCCATCAGCTTAGAACCACTCAGATCTACCTTAGTAAGATCCGCGTCGGTCAGATTAGCGCTGATCAAATCGCTGCGGCTGAGATCTGCCCCGCTTAGGTCTGCCCCGCTCAGGTCACACTGGCTAAAGTTTACGCCGCTTAGATGGGACTGTTTTAAGTCGATATTATGCAGACTAATGCCAGAAAAATCTCGATAGCCTTGATTATATTCGTGGCGTAATTGTTGAATGTCAATCATGGTCTGTCTCCCATAGTGGTCTCGGTGGCCTTGGCTTTATGAGTCAGGAGTATCGATACTCTTGACTGCTAAGATACAGCTTGGCGCTATTGGCGGACTACCTTCTACAGGGGAAGCGGATGTGGCCTATGGTCTAGCCTGTTGTAAAGAGCACTTACAACAGGTGCAAGACGGATCGCCGCTCGTCAATACTGTCCCTAACAATAGTTTTATCTTGACGTATTTTGTTGAAAGCAACACAGATTGTTAATGGAACGCAACGGCTTTTTGAATGGTTAAAGCCTTTGTAGACAGGCGGCTCAACCGATAGATATGGCTTAATTTGGCCTCCCGTGAGTCAAAAGAGTCGTGCCTCGGCTCTTGGCAAAATGGGACAAAGATAAAAGTATTTTCCAATATCCCCCTCGCAAAACGGCCATTTAGCGCTAAGCTATGGCCCAGACCAGTGTGTTACTGCCTCAATGCCCAGCCACAATGCAAAACAGCCCAATGCCCACGAGCTTAAACAAGCTGCCAACTGGCAGTGTAGAGCCTGCGGACGGCTATGTCGGCGACAGGATGAAACATTGGATGATTTAGCCACCCGCACTGGTAATGAAGTAGATGAGATCGCAGCCCATCCACTACGCTGGACGCATCATCTGACAAAGCTTCACACGCATAGCCCAATTGTTTTAGACACCGCCTCAGAACAATCGCAAATAAATCCGACGTTTGCTGTTCTTTGCGGCTCATGCCACCGCACCCACCATAACTATCAACGTTGGCAACAGCGCCGACAGCAGCATCGCCACTCTCAAGAGCAAATCGGGCAGCTTACCCTCAATGACATTCGTTTGCCGTTAGCCGGGCTACAGCTATCGCTAAACGAGTGGAGCAGCCCCTACGAAATTGTTAATCCACTACCGCCCCGCCGCCGCACAAGAGCCCCCAGAGCCTTTGGTGATACCCAATAATTTTCCTATGGGGGTCAAAACGCACGTTCACTTGTTAAACCTCCGTTAACCAAACAAACGAATAGTAGAGCAACGCTCAGTCGTCTCATATCATCACTACCATGGCTCGACGTACTCAGTTCACCCTTGCCACGTTTAATCTGTACAACATTAACCGGCCAGGTTTAAGGATCTATTCTGACTCAGATGGCTGGGATAAAGAAGCTTACCAGCGCAAGCTCGACTGGAGCCGTCGGATAATTTTGGACCATGCAGCCGATGTTTGGGGGTTTCAGGAACTGTGGCACACTGAGGCGCTCGAAGATATCTTTGACCACGGCGATATTAGAGACTATGAGCTATTAGTGCCAGAGGGCCATAGAGGTCAGCGGATTGTCTGTGCTGGTGCGGTCAGAAAAGATATTCTCATTGGCGAACCCCGCTGGATTGAAACATTCCCAGAAAAATTTATTTTGGAGAGCGGTGGCGATGATGCCCAAACATCAGATATTTCAGTCAATGTCAAGCGCTTTTCTCGACCGGTATTACATTTTCAAGTAGAAGCGCGCACTAATTCATCCCCCATCTCGGTCTATGTTGCTCACTTTAAGTCCAAGGCACCGACCAAGATTTATCGCAAAGGCTGGTACCGGGCTGAAGACGAATATTACAGACAGCACAGCGAAGCACTCGGAGCAGCCATCTCCACCATTCGTCGCACCGCTGAAGCCACCGCTCTGCGAATGATTTTGACCGAGCGGATGAAGAACACAGGTGAACCCGTCGTGGTGCTAGGAGACCTCAACGACGGTGAGAACAGCAATACCCTCAATATTTTGACCGGTCAGCCCAATTACATCATGAGCGGTTTTCAACAGGGCGGGAGCGATGTGGACCTTTATGCAGTTAGCCGGTTACAGCAATATCGCAGCGAGCGTAACGTATACTACACCCACATCTATCAAAACTTTCGAGAATCGTTGGACCACATTCTAGTCTCCCAAGAATTTTATGATAACTCTCGTCATCGACTGTGGGCCTTTAAGGGCATGGATGTCACCAACGATCACCTAAACTGGGATAACCATAAAGAAGATGGTTCGTCAGACCATGGTGTTATTCGAGCCCAGTTTGAATATCGCCCGGCTAGCTAAGACTTTAGTGGACGCAATGGGTAAAGATACCCTACAAAATGCCACCAATCGTTGATAAGCTAAGTCAAAAAGCAGTACTGTATCGTATTGCTTGTTTTTTAGAGCCCACAGATAGCTGTTAAGTAGGACAACGCCTACCCTCTGTCTGCTGGCACCAATCACCATGGAAATCGGCACAAATAACATGTATCCAACCCATCACTGGTTTGTTCCCCTAGATGAGTTAGATGCAGCAGCAGGCGCATCGCTGCGGCTAGCGGAGGTAGCACCTGCAGCAACAGATCCTATCGCCAAGGATGGTGACTCATTTTTAGTAACCCTAGAGACCCTGCTGATTGTCAAAACCTACGACCGTAGAAGCGACAACGATCTGCTGGTAAGATCGCGACTTAAATATGGCAATGACCCCATGGTTGAAGCCATTAACTTTTTTGAGAACGACGTACCAGCGGGCGTCGTCAGAAATAATTTGCTGTGTGAGTATATCTACGCCCAAGAGACCTACTCCAAACTAGACCGGGTTCATCTAGAAGTTGAGGTGATGGAGCTGCCAGGAGATATTAGCCTCAACAAAGAAATTGGCAGAGGTTTGAATGTTATCAAAAATACGTTTGGTATGGTTCTAAGCTCTTTTCTACCCTTTGGTGGTGTTGCCTTTGACGTGATGGAGAAAGTCAATACGGTTAGAAAAGAAAGGCGACGCATCTTTTTGAGTACCCTGGATCTTTACGGTGATGGCGGGGAAGGCGAAGCTCGTCTGCGCTATGGAGCCTATGTCTTTTTTAGAGAACCGGTAGATGGTTCCAAGTTTAAGCTCCAAAAGCTACAGCTCAAACATCGGTCCCCAGAAGAGAGCAACAAACCATTTCCCTATGACTATATTGTTGTCAAAATTGTACCGGCTCCAGTTCGAGTCGGTAGCAATGAAGCCCTCGCCCTCAAAAACCAAAAATTAGCCACCATTCTAGGTGCAATGAACGGTCAGCTAGATACCACCGTGGGGCATCCAAGGTTTGACCAAGATGTTATTCCAGATGCAGATAAGCTGCTTAAACTAGCACGGTTGTATAGCTTGAAAAAGCTAAAAAATGCCCGAGAAACCCTAGACGACGCTCAAAATCGACTCTACCAAAAGCTACTGCAGGAGCTAAAAGAGTTTCTCTAGCAGCACCTTTATACTGGTTAGTGTCCATAACGTTAACGATGTGATGCAAGCCCCTGCCCGTGACACGTTTAGTCAAGGTAAACCCCTCTGGTCTCGTGCTCAAGCAAAACCTGCTGTTGAATTTGGCCCTGTTGCGCTACCGCTGCTGCTGGGGCAAATCCCAGACGAGCTACGGGGTAGCTTTTACCGTAATGGCCCAGGGCGTCTGCAGCGTTCAGGGCAGCTCGTTGACCACTGGTTTGACGGCGATGGTGGCATTTTAGGCGTTCATTTCACCGATGCAGGGGCCACTGGCATCTATCGCTATGTCCAGACCCAATATCTCCAGGCAGAAGAGTCAGCCGACCAATATTTATATACCGGCTATGGTCAGCTACCCCCCGGCCCCTTATGGAAGCGCTGGGGCACTGAGCTTAAAAATGCCGCAAACACCTCCGTGCTAGCCCTACCCGATAAACTTTTAGCACTTTGGGAAGGCGGCAATCCCCATGCCTTAGATTTAGAAACCCTAGAAACCCAGGGGTTAGACAATCTAGGCATACTCCAAACCAATCAACCCTACTCCGCCCATCCCAAGCAAGATCCTCAAACGGGCGACCTGTTTAACTTTGGCGTTGTCAGCGGTGCCAAAAGCTATATTCAGATATACCGTAGCAATGCATCTGGTCAAATCCAACAGCAGAGTCAAATCCCCTTACCCCGCATTTCACTGGTCCATGATTTTGTCCTAGCCGGTCCCTATCTCATCTTTTTAGTACCGCCTCTAGCCCTGTCCGTAGTCCCCGCGCTACTCAGCATTCAAAGCTTTAGCGATGCCCTACGTTGGCAGCCCCAACACGGCACACAAATTATTGTCATCGACCGCCATACCCTAAACGAAGTCTCACGTATAGAAACCAACCCCTGGTTTCAGTGGCACTTTGGCAATGGCTATCAAGCCGCTGATGGAACCCTAATCATTGACTATGTACGCTACAACAACTTTGACACCAATCAGTGGCTGAAAGAATTCGTCACAGGCTCTCCCATGACTCAAGTCTCAGCCAAACTATCTCGACTGCAGATCGACATAAACGCAGGCAAAGTTCTATCCAATGACCCACTGTCCGATCTAGAATGCGAATTTCCAACCGTCGCACCCCACACCGTTGGACAGCATCATGATTCTCTCTTCTTCTGTCACAAATCCCCACCCAAAAACGATGAATACTTCAACAGCATTGGCCGTCTAAGCCCCAACAGCGGACAAGTAGACCAAGCAATCTTTACTAAAGGCAGCTACCCCACAGAACCCATCTATGTCCCCAGTTCAGACGGTTCCGGCTGGATTCTCACAGTCGTCTTTAACGGAAACAAAGACCAAAGCACCGTTCAGATTTTACAAGCAGATAACTTAGCCGCAGGCCCCATCTGCATATTAGAACTTCCCGAAATAATCCCCTTTAGCTTTCACGGCACCTGGAAATCTCGGTGATTATGACCTACTAAATTTTGGTCAACAGCGCAAGATATTGTGGGGCAGGCACAAGGCGCAACCCTTACAGAGTTATTCATACGCCACCTTGGGATACCTCAATGCAGCACAAATATAATCGACCCCGCCGTAACCCTAACCTAATGCACTTTGGATAACCCAATACGGTGGGTTGTAGGGCCGCGTTTCGGCCCTGCCCATTGGGGAAACCCCAATTTGCCTAATTTGGAGGACATAGATGTTTCCGAAAAGGGCACTTGGAGGAGCCCCACGCAACATCTTTAAACACCCCACCAACCCTAGAGCAGATTCTTTAACAAAATATTTCCGTACTTAAGCAAAAAGCGGCTTAAAGTTGTTCAGGCCCCCAAACCCCAATTATGGAGACTTTAAATCATATCCTCCTCCCAAAGCTCAAACCCCATAAAACTTTTCCTAATCTTACAAACAAAACTCACCAAGCCCCACCTGCCACCCCACCCTAGATAACAAGAAACCAGTTGTCTCACCAATCAATCCGCCACTACTGCCCAAGAGATCTATAGTAATAACAATAGCCATCACAAACAAAGACCAGGCATCCAAAACCGATACCTGGCCATATTGCTTCAGATTAACGTGGCCTTCAATCAGCTCTTAATGATTAACCGCATCCACCAGCTTCAAACTCTGCGCCGTCACCTCTAAACTCTCCTCAAACAGCACATCTTCACCCCATCGCTGGAGCTGTTGCTCTAACAACAAATCAGACCGCTGATCAGAAATCGCTGTCACCTCCTGAATATAGCAAGTCTGAGCCCCACCACCAGACTCCATCCGCATACAGCCTGCAGTTTCAGAACAAAGGATGGTGCAGCAGTTAGCATCTAGGTTTGTTGACGACATCCGTAGGCCCGTTAAATCACCTAGCACTTCACCCACATCAGCCACCGGTATAGCGGCTAGTTCCACATCAATGGAGCGTCCATGCTGCCCCTTTAAGGCTATACGCCGCAGATCATAGTCGCCGCCTTCTAACCCATAGTTTTCTGGCTGCCAGTTTAGACGACTAGCTAACCAACCCAACTACAACAGCGCTTGAGCCGCATTTCCTTTTTCATAGTCCACACCAATCTGGTCCATTTCCAACAGCGCCATCCGCCGCTCGGGGGGGTCAAATGATGCTGCAGACAGTTCCTGCCAGGGAGCCAGACGATACCAGTTTAGGTCAGCAACCTTGGTGCCACCAGCCACCAGCTGATGAATTTTTAGCAGCTCTGACTCTGGATTGCCATAGTAGCTAGAGTCAAGAATGATACAGCTGCCCACCTCAGACATGGACTGAAACAGAAGCTGCTCAGGGTTGGGTGTCGCCTTCCACCAAACAAATTTTGGCAAGTCGTCAATCACTAAAGATTTGACTAAGCCATCCACTCGATCTAATGCCTGCTTGGTGCCGCGCAAGGTAATGTATTCGCAGCATACCAGCCGACTACCGCTACTTTTCTGAATTGGGCAATAGGCCGATACCTGAGCAGTGACGCCGGTATCTTCATCGTCAAAGGTGGGGCAGAGGGTAATAACTCGACAAGGATTTTGAGCCGCCAGGGCTTCGTTTAGATTAAACCCGCGCAGGGCGGCATTGCAATATTGCCGTTGCTCGGAGGTAAGGGCACGAAATTCATCGCGTAAACGCTGCAGGGTGGCCTGGTCAACCCGGTTGGTAATGGGTAATCCATAGGTTTGCTGGGCGTTTGCGATCGCACGTCTAGTCTCTGGCCCATGCTGCCCGTCAATGGGGTTCTTATAAAACCCTAGGGCCGCCAGCAACTGCTGAATCTCTTCTGGCTCATAGATGATGACATTAAACGTGGTTGCCCGTGTGGCCACACCAGAACCGTCGGTGGCATAGTTATGCCAAATCTCCCGCAGTTCGGCTTCAATATCGTCGATTGAAATATCTTTGGGTTTTTGGAGCGTAACTAGAGAGGTCACCATAGGTTTGAACCGCGCGATTGGATATCAGAACGTTTGAGAGTTGAATGCTCAGTTTTGGAGTATCTAGTATTGATATGGTAATCATCTAGCTCAGCTATCTCAAAAAAATCAGCTAAACCCCCCAAAACTCAAAATTTGATCTACAGCCGTCGCCAGCGACGACCCACTTTATTCAGCAAAAACTCAGCTTCCACCGGCTCCCAGGTACCCGCTTCATAGAGAGGAATCTGGGCCGGATCTGCTGGACTATCCCAGGCTTCTAGAACCGGTGTTAGAACGCGCCAGGACTCTTCTACCTCGTCACCTCGGGTAAACAGGGTTTGATCCCCCAGCATGGCATCCACCAACAGGCGCGCATAGGCATCGGTGCTGGGTTTACCAAAGGCAGCATCGTAGCGAAAGTCCATATCAACCGGACGGGTCCGTAGAGAACTGCCCGGAGTTTTCACTTCAAACCGCATTGAAATCCCTTCATCAGGCTGAATTCGCAGGGCCAGAATGTTATCGTTCATCTGTTTAGCGGCTGATTGAAACATCAGATGGGGCACCTGTTTAAAGTGTATCGAGATTTCCGATACTTTTTTAGGCATCCGTTTACCGGTACGCAGGTAGAACGGTACGCCTTGCCAGCGCCAGTTATCAATCTGCATTTCAATGGCGGCAAAGGTGTGGGTAGTGGACTTTTCCAACCCGTCTTCTTCCTGACGGTAGCCGGGTACGGGGCTATTCTTCATCCAGCCATTTGTATACTGACCCCGCACGGCACAGCGGTCTAAATTTAACGGGTCTGCTAACCGGGTTGCCTGTAATACTTTAACTTTCTCATCTCTGACACTCGAGGCTGCCAGAGAGTTGGGGGGTTCCATGGCGGTCAGGCAAAACAGCTGCATGAGGTGATTTTGCACCATGTCTCGTAGGGCTCCAGCTGTTTCGTAATAGCCAGCGCGTCCCTCTAGGCCGACTGTTTCAGCCACGGTGATCTGTACGTGGTCAACAAACTGACGGTTCCATAGGGGTTCAAAAATTGCATTGGCAAACCGAAATACCAATAGGTTTTGAACCGGTTCCTTACCTAGATAGTGGTCGATGCGGTATACCTGCTCTTCAGGTACAGCAGCTCTAACCTTTTGGTTTAATGCCTGGGCTGAGGCCAGGTCACGGCCAAAGGGTTTTTCAATAATTAAACGCTGCGTTTTAGGATCTTCTAGCATCCCGGCCGCTCCTAGTTGCTGGGTGGCTTCAGCAAAAAAGCGCGGTGCTACCGACAAATAAAATAGACGATTTCCTCTGGTATAGCGTTTCTCGTCTAGTTCAGCTAAAAAGGCCTTTAGCTTTTGATAGCTTTCTGGTTTGTCGATGTTACCGGGGCAGTAGAACAAGCCAGATTCAAAGTTCTCCCACAGCATCTGGTTGCTGATACCGCCGCCGTAGTCTTCTATCCCTTTCTTGAGGTGCTCTCTAAAAAACTCATGGCTCCACTCACGCCGCGCTACCCCCACGATGGAAAGCTCTGGCGGTAGTCGACGCTCTTGGCGCATCTTATACAAAGAGGGTACTAGCTTGCGTTGGGTTAGATCTCCTGACGCACCAAAGATGACTAAGATCTGAGGTTCGGGAATACGATCCTGCTGAAGACCAACGCGTAGGGGGTTTTCGAGGAGAGAGACCATGTGGGAGTAAAAGGAAATAGGGGGTGAAAAATTAAACGAAAAACCGTCGGGGCGGGCATCACCCACCCCTTTGAGAGTATTTATGCGGGCGATAGCTGCTTAACCTTCATCACCAGCGAGTCCATTAGCTTGTCAAAGGGCTTAATAAATTTGTCGATGCCTTCGGCTAGCAGCTCATCCATCACCTGATCGATGTCGATGCCAACAGCGGGCAACGTTTCAATCACAGCGTAGGCTTGGTCCACATCTGTTTCGATGCGGCTGCTGACATCACAGTGATCGGCACAGGCTTCAATGGTCTGGGGGGGTAGGGTGTTAACGGTATCGGCACCAATCAGCTCGTCGACGTACATCACATCGCTATAGGCTGGGTTTTTGGTGCTGGTGCTGGCCCACTGCAGACGCTGTACCTGAGCACCGTTGGCCACCAGGGCTTGCCAGCGGTCGCCCTGGATAATCTTTTTATATTCTTGATAGGCGAGCTTGGCGTTTGCGATCGCAACCTTGCCTTTCAATTCGGCAATTTGCTCACGTTTACCTGCATCAGACTCAGCTAGCTGGTCCAAAGCGTTGTCCACTTTGCTATCGATCCGGCTTAAAAAGAAGCTGGCCACTGACGCCATTGAGCTGATGTCATTGCCGTCGGCTAAACGACCTTCAAGACCCCGAATATAGGCCCAGGCGGTATCAATGTAGCTCTTTACTGAGAACAGCAGGGTAACGTTGACGTTGATCCCATCGCGGATAGTTTGCTCAACTGCTTTAAGACCCTCAGGGGTGCCGGGGATCTTAATCATCAGGTTGGGTCGATCAATGGCCACTGCATATCGATGGGCTTCAGCTAGCGTTCCCTCAGTGTCGTGGGCTAGATTTGGCGGTACTTCCAGACTTACGTAGCCGTCTAACTTGTCAGAGGCTTCGTACACTGGCTTAAGCACATCGCAAGCCTGCTGAATGTCGTCAAAAACTAACGACTCATAGATCTGGTCAACAGACTGACCGGCCCGAACACCGGCCTCAATTTCTTGATCGTAAATCTCATTACCTGCGATCGCTTTTTCAAAAATTGCTGGATTGGAGGTGATCCCATGAACATCCCGGCTGTCGATTAGCTGGCTCAGCTCCCCTGAAACCAGCAAATCTCGGCTGAGATAATCCATCCAAACGCTTTGGCCGTAATCCTTTAAATGCAGAATAGGACTGTCATTTACTGTAGTCATAGGTGGGTTTTCTGATTTACGTTGTCTGTTTTTGAATATCCTGTCTTTACAGGGCTCCCATTGCTGGGAGCGTGTAGATGTGCGAAAAGATTAACAAACAGCCTTAACCCATCACGGCCACTTCAGTTTCACGTTCTCGAAACCGATCCTGGATAAACGATTCCACCAACGAAACATCCTCGGTGCTGCCCAGTATCAAGGGTGTACGCATATGCAATCGCTCAGGCAGCACATCTAAAATTTCTTGGGTGCCTGTTGTCGCCCGTCCCCCTGCTTGTTCTGCCAAAAAGGCTAGCGGTGCAGACTCATACAGCAGTCGCAGCTTACCGTCTGGATTTTTGACCGTACCCGGATATAGAAATACGCCGCCCTGGGTCAAAATACGGTGAAAATCTCCCACTAGGGCACCGCTATAACGGGCAGAATAGCCCTCATGGCGATGTACGTACCGAATATAGTCTCGAATCGAGTTGTCCCATTGCCAAAAGTTACCTTCGTTTACACTATAAACAGGCCCATGGGAAGGAATTGTAATGTTCTCTTCTGAAAGGATAAACTCTCCCAAGCTGGGATCTAGGGTAAACGCATGAACCCCAGTACCGATGGTGTAGACCAAAACCGTACTGGGACCATAGAGAATATAGCCAGCTGCCAACTGTTCACGACCTGAGCGCAACAGATCCTCTGCCGTGTGCCCCTCATCGTTGCCCTTTTGCTGACGAATGGCAAAAATCGAACCAACGTTGAGATTAATATCCACATTGGATGATCCATCAATGGGATCATAAAGCAGCGTATATCGTCCGATGGGGCAATTTTCCGGTATGTAAAATGGGGCTTCCATTTCTTCGGATGCCAATCGACAGACCAAACCGCTTTGCTTAAAGACAGAAATAAAGACGTCATTGGCATAGACGTCCATTTTCTTAACTGATTCCCCCTGTACATTTTCGCGACCGGTGAACCCAAGGGCATCTTCGACTAAACCAGCCCGCGATAAGTGCCTGGCAATCAGTTTGCCAGCCAGGGCAATACGATTCATCAACGCACTTAAATCTTGAGCATCTGGCCCAAAACTTTGCAGTTGCTGCAATACATGACGCGACAATGTCATTGAGTCGCGATCTAGCGTAGCTTCGTGGGATGGTTGATAAGTTTCAACCATAGAACCTCCATTCCCTCTATTACATGAGGTGGGTGAGCGAAAGCGTATCTACAGGCTCAGCAACGTCCAGAATATTTAATGAATGGGCCGTAACCGAATACCGTTAGATACTCCTACTGACATGTTAGAAAGCCAATCTGAGAAATCCATTAAACTTTTAGATCAGTTATAGAAATCTATCTAAAACCCTAATCTAGGTCAATCGTCGGATAGGTCAGAAACAGATAAAGTTTATCTGGGTTGTATCACAGCTACCAAAAACGCCCCACCGCAGATGTCTTTTTCTGATACACAATAGGCTCTACAGCAGGTCTCAGGGGGCACTAGACAAATTCCATTGTGCGTAAGACAACATCCATCTTAGGAGAGAGTACCTAAATTCCTGACAGCGCGTCTCAAATGCTGAGCCTGTCGTTTCTACTGAGCATTAACTATTAAATCTTGACTGTTGAATAGGTATTTGTGCTGATCCAGCAAATTTAAGGATATTTGACAAAAAACCATGTCACTAAGGTTACATTTTTTCTCTTAGTCAGGTGTGATTAGAAAGGGGAAGTTGTAGTCATTGCAACTGTAGGTTGTCGCACACCAGCATTATCAATATTATGGGCCATTCAAAAATGGTGTTCAATCAATCCCCATGTTCTCTCAATAATGGGCTGATTGAGTACTTTTATCTTGGGCGGCTCCCCAGTCTGGGGACAAATTACACCAGTAGGAACAACTGATATATCCACAAGTGAGTCTCTATCTAACGGCTTGCAACAGCTGTTTCAACGTCTCCGACGGCAGGCTTATCATTTGTTGCAGTTCTGGGACTGTCTCTCGTCGAGAATAGACCGGGTCTTACCCCGGATGATTCAGCTAACTTAGTAGAGTCTGATGTCGCCAACGGTGCACTATTTGAACAGCTTAGAAAACTCATTTTCAAATCAGGTTAAGTCTCATTTGAATTTATATGAGCGTGGGAGCATTTCAGCTCCCAATATAGCGTTAGCTCAACATTCTACTGGCCACTTTTGCAATCATCTCGCCTGACAGAGAGATTAATAACTGTTATAAGGTTAGAGATTGGGGATTGTTTTCGATTAGGTCAGCTAAATCTTTAAGGAATGCGGCACCATCGGCACCATAGATAATGCGATGGTCGCAGGTGATATTTACGGTCATCTGCTTTTTAACACCAATCATGCCGTTGCTATCTGCAACAACAGTGGGCTTGGCACCTCCGATCGCTAAAATTGAGCCAGTACCTGGGGGTAAAATGGCATCAAAGCTTTCGACACCAAACATACCCAGGTTGGATAGGGTAAAGGTGCCAGTGGTGTACTCCTCGGGCTGTAGCTGTTTGCTACGGGAACGGGCGACCAAGTCTTTCCATGTACGGGAGAGGGAATAGATATCCATTTGGTCAGCGCCGCGCAAGACTGGGGTAATCAAACCGCCGTCTGGCATGGCTACAGCAACCGCAACATTGATGCTGCCGTTATATTGAGTACCAGCATCGGTAAAGCTGGCGTTGACAATAGGGTGCTTAGTTAAGGTAACGGCGACGGCTTTTGCTAGCAACCCAGTCATGGTTACACCCTTGGGTTTAATTTGTTTGTACAGAGCGTCTAGGGCATCTGTCGTAATGGTGTAGCTGACACGGAAGACAGGAACGCTCAGACTGGCATTCATGTTGCGAACAACCGCCTGCTGCATGGTGTTAAAAGCAGTAACCTGGCCAGGAACCGGTGGGGGAGCCGTTGGTGTGGCAGGAATAGCGGGCGCGGGGGCAGCGGAGGCAGCGGCAGCGGGGGGAGGAGTTGCCGCAGGAGCCGCAGGGGTAGGTGTTTGACCAGCGGCTTTTTCGACATCCTGGGCGACAATACGACCGTGAGGGCCGGAGCCAACTAAGGTTTTGATGTCAACTTTGAATTGTTTGGCTAATTTTTTGGCTCGAGGGGAGGCGATGAGGCGACCGCTAGGGGCTGTGGTACTGCTGCCGTTTTGGGGAGTGGCAGGGGCGGTAGCCGCTGCAACGGGTTCAGGGGTTGGAGCCGTAACTGGGGCTGGGGCAGAGGCTGACGCTGCTTGCTGTTTGGCGGCCTCGATTTCGGCCTCGGTTTCGGCAAGGAGTGCGATCGCACTTCCTACCGGTGCAACATCACCCGCTTCGACGACGATAATTGCTAAATACCCTTCATAGAAGGATTCGACGTCCATGTCAGCTTTATCGGACTCAACGACGACGACGGTTTCTCCTTTTTCTACCTTGTCGCCAGTGGCTGTTGTCCAAGAAACGATTTTTCCCTCAGGCATTGTTGAACTCAGGGCGGGCATGAACACTTCGCGAATCATTGGGAAATTCCGGGACGGGTGGACAGTAAATACAATAACGAACCATGTAGCAATCGACGGATATATTCGTTGATTGCGAGCCAGGTAGCTATTTAAGACGTTTAGGGATATCCATCGCCCTAACTAACCTGACAGACGTAATAGCGGCGCGCCAGCATCTTATTCTAAAAGACTTTGTGCCATTGATTAATTGTGTCTAAAAATAAAAAGCCAGCCATTAATGGCTGGCTTTTTTGGCAGGCTGTGTTTAGACGATAAAAAGATGCCTGTAGTGGCGATGGAGATAACTGGGGCTAGAGTTCACCACGGATTTCTTCGATGACGCCGTCACGCAGTAGGATTTCGACCTGCATTTTTTTGACTAGGTTATCGCCTGTGGATACCTTAAAAAAGCCGTCGATTTGGCCTTGACTGACTTCTTTGTTGAGTTCTAGGGTTTGGACTTGCTGCAGCTGCTGTAGTACTTGATTTTTTTGCTGTAGCAGCTTGTTTTTGTCTTCGTTAAGTTTGTTTTGGACGGCGGCCATTTGCTTTTGGACGGCGTCGTTGGCTTCTTGCTTTTGAAGCTCGGTTACCATGCGCTGGCCTTGCCTTTCGAGCTGCTGCAGACGGCTATCGATATTGTTGAGCTGCTTTTGTAGTTGGTTCTGAGCTTCTTCTTTCCAGAGGGGGGTAACGACGGCTTTGACGTTGATGACTCGCTTTAGGAGTAGTTGGGATTGCGAAGCGTCCATAAAACTATGAATAGGGTGTTTTAGTGATCAATTTCACTAGGTATATTACCCCTTCCGGTAGGAAAGGCGAGGATTGAAAGATTTTCTGTGGTTTTTGGGGGTTAGATGTGGCTCAAAAGGAAGGACCTGACTGATTTAATATCCAAGACCCGTAATTAAGCGACGGCAAAAAAGGGCTACGTAGGAGAGCCGGGCGCACTCACAACACGAAAACCAAAACTGTCGTAGCGGCTGCTGGGCTGATAGTGGTAGCGGCAAGCAGAGCGGCAATTCTCTGGATTGAAAAGCCAGGAGCCGCCGCGCAGGATGCGATCTCTATCATCACCATCAGTCATCCAGGCGCTTCCATCTATAGGTGCCTCCTCATAATTGTCATGCCAAATGTCCTGACACCATTCCCACACATTGCCATGCATCTCACATAGGCCAAAATCGTTAGCAATATCAAAATGATCTACTGGGGTAGTTTGATCTCGATAATCCCCCTTCGATCCGTCGCCATAGGTATTCGTTCCGCGGTAGTTAGCCACTTCAGTAGTCAGAGATAGAACTGAAGAGAGTCTTGT
>JBHJIV010000166.1:0-65028 GCA_050043105.1 Leptolyngbyaceae cyanobacterium
CGAGCTGACGATGTAAGTCAATGCGACCGCTCAGAACCGAACAAGAGCTGTTTGAGGTGCCATAACGACGAATGGAGTCAATGGCAGCCTGGGTGACGGCGTCATCTTGCGCCATGCCCAAAACGTCATTGGTACAAAATGTTAGAACCTGATGCCGTCTGCCAGTTCCCTGCTCTTCTAAATCAATCTGGTTGCCATTTATATGATGGCAAATGCACTTGTCAGGGTATAACCCACTTGCATGCAAACGCTGCACGTAGTCAATAACGACTTCCACAATTTAATCCTCAACACATACAAAGAGCATATCAATCAACCAAGGTCTGAGCTAAAAAGCCGATGAGCCTCTAGAGGCAACCTTGGAAACGAGGGCTTGGGCATCCCCAAGCGGGCGAATCACACAAGCATACCGTTACTAACCTCCTGAGATGGTGGGATAGAAGACTCTCCTAGTGCTTCTAGAGAAGAAGACTGAGAAGCTTCTAAACGCTCATATTGACCGACAATGACTCGTTGTAGAGCAATGATAGCCGGATTGACTTCGACGTAGTTGCGATGTGTGTCGATGGAGTAGTTGCGTTGCTCACTTTCCATCATCTCTACGTCTTGGTGTAGAAACTTAAGAAAAATTCTGTTCAAAATCAACTTTTCGAGTGCTCTGGCTAAAGGGCTATCCAGCAGCCACTGGGGTAATGGCAGCTTAAGGAACATCAAAGAAAATGATTTTGTCTCGGTTGGCCCGATTGGCAACCGCATTAAATAGAGCGAGGAAACTGACTCTAGTGCGGTTGCATAGTGGGGATACTGATAGCGGATAGAGACTGTGCGAGTAGTGCTGTCACTGCCTTTAGCTCCGAGACCCAGAAGTTTGCTCAGAAAGCCTTCGTAAGAGACTTGGTAATCGGCTGACACGCTGGCGTCATCTTGCTTAAGCTTGAGTAGCTTGGGGTCGTACCAGCCCTGCAGGTCTTTATGTAGAAACCCATGAAACACATCCATCGTATTCTCGTTACAGATGGAAAAGTGAGCTTGAAAATGCCCAGGGATACGCACCATGAACCAGCCTGGCTGTCCATATTGGGGAACTTCTGGTAAAGGTTGCTGTTCAGCTAATTCAGCCTCACCTGGGAAAACCCAAATAATACCGTAAGCTTCGCGGGCAGGGTAGCTGCGAGCTTGTGCACACGGTAGCTTTTGGTCCTCGGGGAAGTATGGAATGCTGACACAGTGGCCACTGCTATCAAACTCCCAACCATGGTACGGGCACACCAAATTGCTGCCATGGACCTCCCCACGGTGAAGCTCAACGCCTTTGTGGGGACAGGCGTCAGCTAGAGCATTCACAGCCCCACTGGCGTCACGGTAGAGCGCTAAAGAAGCGTCCCAAACTTGGACAGATACTACCTCTTCTGATTTAAGCTGGTCAGCCCAAAAGACTGGGTACCAGTAGTTTGGATTGATACCAACAGCGCGCGCACGTCGGTATATGGGTTGACCTTTAAGAACAGCAGATGCTTCCATCGTCTAGAGCTAGAACTGAGGATTAAGAGTAATTATCAACAAAGTTTCTCCACTGTACGAGACTTGTCTTGATTTTTACTGAGTAAATATCCAATAAGCTCGGATTTTTAACTCAAATTGAGTGTCATTGTGTTTGCAGTATGACGGTAGCGAAGACGCTACTGACAATATTTAGTGACGCTTCGCGAACTGGCAATAAGGCCCAAGAACGACATTGGGTAGGTCGGTTAAAACGTAAACAACCACCCTAAATCCCAGTAGACATATGCACGTAACAGCGCTAAGGAGGCAGGTATAAGTTTTTGCTTATGCCTAACCCCGATAACCAGTTATGGGTAATGTTAACATCTATTAACTTGTCGCGAACGATTGACTCTTAAGGTGTGTTTTCTGCAAGTGTTGCTGTGTTCCCCCCTATGACCACTGTTTATAAAAAGGCCCCCCCAGAGCTAAAGCGTTTAGCAAGACTATCACCACAACCAAAACGTCATCCTTGGCAAGTGCTAGCAGTATTAATGCTGGCGGGCTGTTTATCAAGTGCAGCTGGGGCAATTGTTGCACCAGTTTTTCCAGAGATTGTGGCTCAATTTGAGTTGAATAGCCGTTGGGCTGGTGTATTAGTCAGTACCCATACGCTAACAACAGCTCTGGCCAGCTTGGTGTTTGGCCTCTTGGGCAGCCGATTAGGTAGCGTCCGGATTTTAATAGCTTGTCTAGCAAGCTATGCAATTTTTGGCAGTTTGGGAGCGTTAGCTCAAGGATTTTGGGGAGTTTTGCTTTCACGGGCTCTAGTGGGAGCGGCCAGTGGCGGTATTGGCGCAGGCAGTATTGGTATTTTGAGCAATCTTTATGATGGCGAAGCGCGTACACGAATGATGGGCTACGCCACTAGTGCCTTGGCTACGGCCACTGTAATCTTCCCAATTTGGGGGGGCTGGTTAGGTCTTTATCACTGGCGTTGGGCCTTTGTTCTATATAGCTTAGGTATGCCAGCGGCGTTGATAGGATTGTGGCTTTTGCCAAAAGGTCGGCAGCGTGCTGCTGGCATACCTCAGGCTAATGGTATTGGCGACATTCTAAAGCGGGGACAGGTACTGCTAATTTTGCTTGCTTTAGCAACGGCTTCGGCAATTTTCTATGTAGTTGTTGTTTATGCGCCGCTCTATCTCAAGGAGGCCATTAATGCATCTTCCCTGCTCAATGGGTATGTATTAGCGGCTCGTTCGGTAGGTGCAGCTGTGATTGCGGCTGTAGGGGCTGCAAAGGTGTCAAAACGCCTGGGGGCTGGGGGTGCGATCGCAACCGGCTTTTTTCTTATGGCCATTTCTCTCGCCACTATTCCCAATGTCCTGTCTCCACCGTTGATGCTGATGGCCGGATTACTCTTTGGTCTGGGCTTTGGTTTGGTAATGCCCAATTTTTATAGTGCTCTGGCCGATCTATCACCCGACTCTCAGCGATCTGGGGTACTGGCTATTGGCACAGGTTGCGCCTCTTTGGGGCAGTTTGTATCACCCCTGATTTTTGGGCCAGTGTGGGCCACAGCAGGGACTAATATGTTTTACATAGCGGCCATTATCGCTGCTACAGTAGGTGGACTGAACTGGATGCGTCGATAACAACGAACATTCGATGATGCTTAAACAGTCGCTACTAAATTTTCTTAAGACGGGCGCTATTCCCCTACTGTTAACTGGAGTTGCACTAAGGCAAATTTTACTGGTACATACAGATGGTCTGAGCCCGTGGCACGGCGGTGGATTTGGTATGTTTGCCTCCATTGACCGTGATGAACGTCGTGTGATTAAAACTCAGCTGATTGACTGTAGTCATCAGCAAGAGTTCATTTTGCCCGTGCTAATGGCTGAATCACCTAACTTTTTGAGGGCTGAAACCTATACCCACGTCAGCACCTTTCCCACCAACCATCAGCTACGTCGCATAGGTCAACGCCTGCTCTCAACAGATTCTCAGAATCCTATTGCTAAACTCCATCAAGCAAACCATGAGAAGGGCTGTGATGCCAAAGTTCAACTTCAGGTGTGGCGATTGGTGTACGACGGTAAGACCATTTCCTATGAGCCGATTACTGAACTAGTTGAGGTTCAGCCATGATCTGGGTCAAACAATGGAACCAATGGCTGGATAATCTACTAGAACCGCCAGCTTATTTACTAGTCCTGCGGCTGACTACGCTGCTGCTGCTGTTGCACGGCATTGATCATTGGCTGTGGACTATGTTGCCAGAAAAGCTCTTAGCGACAGCGATGTTGCTCTATCCAACCTTGGTGCGTCGACCCTGGGTGTGGCTAGGCATGAGTGCTTGCTTGCTATTTAACAATCTGTGGCACTGGTCAAACTTGGTCAACCATGAATATCTCTACACTTACTGGGTGTTTGTGTGTACCATCGCAGTCTGGAGTCAAAAGCCCAAGCAGGTACTACGCTGGAATTCTCGCTGGCTGATTGGGTTGTGATTTTTGTTTGCCACCCTTTGGAAGTTAATTGGTGGCGAGTATTTAGATGGTTCATTTTTGCATCTGACATTTTTGCTGGATAGCCGGTTAGCGATGGGGGCTGTCCTCTTTGGTGGGCTTGACCTAGCCACACTCGCCGAGAATCGTCAGATTTTTGAAATCATGCAGGCATCAGCCGCTGTGCTAAATCCGCAAGAGCTGGCAACAACATCCCGCATGGCCGCTGCCAGTTTAGTACTGTCCTACTGGACGATTTTGATTGAGGGGTTAGTTGCAGCCAGTTTTTTGTTGACGATACCTCGTTGGCTGTATCAAAAGCGAGATTGGATACTCATAGGGTTTGTGATTACCACATATGCCGTGATTCCAGTTTTGGGATTTGGTGCCTTACTAATGGTAATGGGGCTAATTCAGGCAAAAAGTAGTTTTATTGCTCGTACTTATTTGGCATTGCTGATATTGATGCCTATTTGGATGCCGTTACCCCAAGGCATTTTTTGGACACTTCAGAATGTGATTTTGAAATAGAAGCTCGACATTCTTGCTTATAGATAGGCTTAACCTACCCGTGTATCTGGTGATTCTTGTAGTAGCCAGAGGCCACTGTAGGTCATGCCCGAATCGTCGGGGCGGATGAGCAGAAAATGTAGCCCCTTGGCCGTTGCTTTACGCTGTTCAAAGGCATTGGCTGCGCCGCGTACGTCACTGTCTTCAAAGGTGGTTAAAACAAAGCGATCGCAAAGTCCTGCTTCTAAAATTAGCCCATCAGGCTGCCCGGCAATGTACTTCAAAAATGTAGGTTGCACTGAGTCTAACCACTGGGTCAGTGCCATTGCTCGCTGGCCCCCGTCGATCACCACACCAGGGATTAAAACGGTGCTCGATAAGCCAATCTCTAGAGGTAACAGTTCTTTAGGAACTGAACGCACAGGGATTGCTTCGTATTGAAATCGCAGCAGATCCGCGTTGGATAAACCAGCAAATCGCCATGTTTCGCCCCAAAGATTATCTGGCAAAGGAATCGGTGTCGACCGCTCAATGGCAAACGGTGAATACGCTTCTCCGGTGTAGGTCTTGAGATTGGAATACCAGGCGGTGCGCTGACGAAGCCATTGTTTTAGAGTTGATAATCCGCGCTTGGCATCCACGGGAATATCCAATTCTCGACAGGCAACTTCTGCCAGGGTCTGAGTCTGTGGTCGGAATACCTGTAGTGATTTAGGCCGATAGCCTGCTCGATGGATAGCTTGTTTGAGCTGATGCCGCAACCACATGGCATCTGCCTCCGGCTGCGGACAGGTTTCCGCGTAGCTAAAGTCCATGTTGGGAGTGCACACAAGCAACTCCCAGAGAGACTGATTGTCAGCGTTTTTTAACGGACGGCGATAGAAGTCGAGCTGCCAGGAGGAACTCATGAAGTATAAAGCTGGTTGACGTAGTCAGATACCATGCGATCGCTATTAAAAACAGGAGCAATGGTGCGAATTGAGGCTTTCATTCGTTTGGTCCAGCCGCGAGGAACATGGTTGCGATCGCAGTCATAGTAGAGACGTACAATCTCCCGTTCTAGCTGAGAATAAAACGACTCTGCATCTATCGTATCCTGAACGTCCTGATCTCTTGTTTCTGCATCTTCACCAATGACCCAGCCATTTAGGTGAGGTTTGTAGCCTTCACACCACCAGCCGTCTAAAACACTAAAGTTGATGCCGCCATTCAGGGCCACTTTCTGACCGCTGGTCCCTGAGGCCTCTAGCGGTCGACGGGGGGTGTTTAACCACACATCAATGCCTTGAACCATGAGCTTGGCGGTGTACATGTCATAGTCCTCGATAAAGGCAATGCGGTCTCGCAGGTCTGGGTGACGGCTCCATTCCAGAACGCGCTGAATAATTCGCTTACCTGTCGTATCGTTAGGACGAGCTTTGCCCGCAATAATCAGCTGTACGGGACGTTTCTGGTTGGAAAAAATACGAGTCAGACGGCTCAGGTCACGAAAGATCAAGTCGCTGCGTTTGTAGTCGCTAAAGCGTCGAGCAAAGCCAAGGGTAAGCACTTTTGGGTCCAGCAAACACTCCACTGCCTTGATGTCATCAGAGCATTCATTGCGCTCCTGCCTGGCTTTGAGAACGCGATCGCGAGCATAGGCAATCAGTCGCGCTTTAAGAATTTGATGTCGCTGCCACAGACGCTCATCGGGAATATGCTCAATTTTGCTCCAGGTTTCGGGGTCGCTGATGCGTTCGGCCCAGTGTTTGCCTAGGTAATCCTGATATAAGTCTTCTAAAAGTGGCGCAATCCAGCTGCGAGAATGGATGCCGTTTGTAACATAGCCAATGGGGGCTTTTTGCTCCGAACGCTCGGCGTACAAGTTTTGCCACAGCTGGCGTGATACCTCTCCATGGCGTTTACTGACGGCATTGGCCGAGCGGGTCAGCTGCAGGGCCAGAGCCGTCATGCTAAATACGTCAGGGTTAGATTTCTGGGTCCCCAATGCCAGAAACTCTTCACGCTCTAGCCCTAACCTTGGCCAATAGTCGGCAAAGTATTTTTCCATCATTCCGACTGAAAATGCCTGACCTGTCGGTACCGGGGTATGGGTGGTAAATAGAGTGCGATCGCAAACATAGGGTTTGACATCCTCCAGGGTGCCACCCATATGCTCTAGCTCAAAGCGGCCTAGCTCTAAGAGTGCGAAGGCGGCGTGGACATCGTTGAGATGATAAATTGCCGGTTCAATGCCCAGAGCCTGGAGCATACGCACACCACCAACCCCCAGCAGCACTTCCTGAGCTAGCTGTTTATCGGGGTCGCCACTGTAAAGCTGCGCTGTGATTTTGCGATCATCACTGTCGTTTTCGATGATGTCGGTGTCTAACAGATACAGCAAACTACGCCCTATCTGGACTTGCCACACTTGCGCCTTTACCATGTGCCGGCAAATCGTGACCCGAATTTTAAGCCGTTGACCGTGTTCATTACACACCGGAGTCAACGGCAAATTGTCAAAGTCATTGTTTGTATATTGGGTTTCCTGCCAGCCACTGCGGTTAAGCCGCTGTGAGAAATAGCCTTGATGATAAAGCAGCCCCACACCGACCATGGGCAGTCCTAGATCTGAGGCAGATTTGAGATGGTCGCCCGCCAAAACCCCAAGACCGCCGCAGTATAGGGGCAACGACTCATGGATGCCATACTCAATGCAAAAGTAGGCGACTGGATGGTCGACGGTAATGCCGGGGGCGATCTCTTCAGCCCAGGTATGGTCCTGCTGGAGATAGGTGTGAAATTCGGCCGCAAGTGTCTGGAGGCGTTTGAGATAGTTGGGGTCTTCTGCCAGCTGCCAGAGGCGCTCTGGGGTAATGGCCTGCATAAGTGCCACAGGATTATGCTGACAGTCCTGCCAGAGGTCGGGGGCCAGTGCCCGAAATAGCGAGCTGCGTTCCGAGGTCCAACTCCACCAATAGTTGTAAATAAATTGAGTCAGAGGTTTTAGCGGTGGAGGCATTTTGACACTGAGGGAGCGACGAAGATTCATGGCGAGGTAGATAACAAAGGGTGAGAGGCTGATGCAGCCAAAATTGGCAAAGGCTTGCTGCGGTATAGTAGACCAGTCTTAATGCAAATATTTGTATTTTTGTTCTGACCGGGTACTGATTTTAGTGGTTAGCTTTGTGCGGCAGTAGTTTATGACCTCAGTTCTGAGTAAATTTGGTCAACAGATGTCCCATCTCACAGGGGTGCGGGCAATCATGAAAGATATCATTGAAACCCTGCAGTCGGAGCAGTCTGCAGACTTTATTAACCTGAGTGCAGGCAATCCAGTGATTTTGCCTGAGGTGGAGCAGTTATGGCGAGAGTGTACGGCTGATTTACTAGCTAGCTCAGACTATGGTGAAGTTGTCTGTCGCTATGGGTCTAGCCGTGGATATGAACCGTTAATCGATGCGATCGCAGCTGACTTTAACCACCGTTACGGGCTTAACCTTACAGCCAAAAATATTTTAATTACTCCTGGCAGTCAGTCCCTCTACTTTCTGGCGGCGAATTCTCTGGGTGGCTATACTCCTGACGGCGCTCTAAAACAAATAGTGCTGCCTCTTAGCCCAGACTATACGGGGTATGGAGGTGTTTCTCTCTACCCTGAGGCCGTGCGTGCCTATCGACCCACATTAGAGGTAAATGAGTCGGCCCATCGGTTTAAGTATCGGCCTGACTTTAGTCAGCTAACCATCACTGAGCAGACGGGCTTTGTGCTGTTTTCTCGACCTTGCAATCCTACCGGTAATGTCCTCACTGACAATGAGGTTAACCGTATCACTAGCTTGGCGGCTGACGTCCCCGTTTTTATTGACTCTGCTTATGCCCCTCCATTCCCAGCTCTCAATTTTACCGAGATGTCACCAGTGCTCACACCAAACGTGGTCCACTGTATCAGTCTCTCAAAAGCAGGATTACCCGGTGAACGGGTGGGTATTGCCATTGGTGATGTCGCTACAATCCAGGTTTTAGAATCGTTTCAAACCAACTTGTGTATCCATTCTTCACGCTATGGTCAGGCGATTGCCGCCCGCGCTATCGCTTCAGGGGCGTTGGCTGAGATTGCTAAAACTGTGATTCGGCCCCACTATCAGCAAAAATTTGCCGTTATCGAAGCCACCCTTGATGAGGCCATGCCAAATGAGCCTTGGTATCTACATCAGGCAGAAGGGTCTATTTTTGCTTGGCTGTGGCTGCAGGATTTGCCAACGGATGACCAAGCGTTTTACCAGGCGCTGAAACGCTATGGTGTAATTATTGTTCCGGGGAGCCCCTTTTTTCCCGGTTTGAGAGATGACTGGGCCCATAAACATCAGTGCTTTAGGATTAGCCTGACGGATACACCAGAGCGAATTGCGATCGCAATTCGACGTCTGGCTAAACTAACCGATGAAGTCTATGGCCAAACTACGAAGGCCGTGTGATTATTGGCCAGGAAGTAAGAGCTGCAAGAGTGACAAAGATTCGAACTATCTGAAGCAGTTGTATATACATATTCCCACTAGCCATCGCCTGCTTCTTGTATCCCCTTATCTCTTCTGCCTTTATCCGTACCACATATGCCCAATCCCCAACCCTCCCCCGACTGGCTTACCATTGGTCGCATCGTTGGCCCCCATGGTCTCAATGGCGAGGTCCGGGTTTATCCTGACAGTGATTTTCCAGAACGGTTTGAGCAGCCTGGTGAACGCTGGTTGCTCAAACCAAAAGCGTCGAAACCAGAACCCATCCAACTGTTAAAAGGACGTCTTCAAGAGGGTAAGGGACTTTACATTCTAAAACTGGCAGGCATCAATCATCGCGCTCAAGCGGAATTGCTACGGGATACTCAGCTTGTGGTTGCGGCTGACGATCGACTCCCTTTAGAGCCCGGAGAATTTCATGTAGACGACCTGGTAGGGCTTACCGTTATTCTGCAAACTACAGGTAACCCGATTGGTACGGTGGTCGATGTTTATCGAGCCGGTAATGACTTACTTGAGGTGGCTCTCGCCGACGATACAGAAAATACAACGCAGCTGCGTACTGTATTAATTCCGTTTGTAGAGGCGATTGTACCGGTAGTAGATCTCATCCAAAAACGAGTTGAAATTACTCCACCGGATGGCCTGATTGATTGATGGTTTGTCTGTAGCGATGGGTAACTACCCCGGCTGCTTGCGCTTGGGTTGCCAGCAGCTGTCGAATTCGTTCTAAGGTTTTGACATCATCAATACGTTGTTCTTGATAGCCTCGCTGCCACACTGGAGCGCCTGGGATACCTCTGACTAGATTGATGCGCTTGGCTGCAGCTGCCTTAAAGCCTGCAACAAATGAGGAGAGCGCACGCGGCTTATGGTGACTGTGGCCGAAAGAATAAACGGCTGAAGTCTTTGCATCGTTGTTGACAACGTCGTTCACTTCTCGCTCTCGGTCTGGGAGGACGTCCATATGGTCTAGCTCAATATCACGCGTGGGAGTAACTGCTATCTGTTGCCATTCATCTGCAGCAATATGTCCTGAAGGACTTAGTTCTGTATGCTCTCCTCGTACTTCACCAAATAGATATTCTTCCTGGTGAGTGGGGAGATAGATGTGGTAGAACGTAATGCTGGGCTGGGATAGCCCCAGCCGGAATGTAGTAGCCAACCTTTCCTCAGTGCCTGTCTGGGCATCGCGTTGTCTTCGGTTGGTCTAGATTTCCCAAATATTGATGTAGATTCTCGGCAGATTGCAACGCCATTAATTACAAATGTAGGCGCGCTCTATAGAACGCGCCTACATTATCAAGAAATGCAATGGGCAGAGCGAGACTCGAACTCGCATGACCAAAGGCCGCCACATTTTGAGTGTGGTGCGTCTACCAATTTCGCCATCCGCCCGTAGTAGAAACATCATTGTAACGGATGCTGCGCGTTTGTAGGAGATTTTGATAATCTTGAGTGCTGCGCCACTGGGTGATTTCCTTCGCCCGCAACACTGGTACTGGGTGGGTTAGCTCCTGTGTGCGCATCTGTTTTAAGAAAGCTCCTAGCTGGTCTTGGCTCAGGTCTTCGTAGGCACTCGCCTGCTCTAAAAAAGCCTCTAAATTAAGCTGGGGAGAGAGTGTAGATGACCCTCCTGCCAGTTTCATTAAGACTGAGGCTACAACGCTCGCTTCCTGACTGACTAACAGGGCAGCGCGATCGCAGGTAAATTCAGCACAGCGCACCCATTCTAATATTTGGCTTTGTAGATTTTGAGCTAAGACAGGCCCGAGGGGCAGCTGACTGGCCGCCAGCGCTATTAGGTTAGCTAGCGTCAAATACACCCCGTGGTCGCATTTGAGGTGTCCCAGTTCATGGCCAATTACCGCCTGCAGTTCTCGCTTGTTGAGCAGCTCAACGAGTGAAGTATGAACCACAATAAAAGGCTGCTTTCCTCGCATCGCAAAGGTGTAAGCATTGGGAACCGGATGCTGCTTGATGTAAAGCTGTGGCGTCTCGATGTCTAAAATTTCACAGGCTTCCACCAGTAGCTGATAAATATCAGGCAGCTGTTTTGGACCTACTAAAACACTGGTTGCAATATTTTCTAAATAGAAAAATTGTTCAGCTGTAGGTCTGAGCAACGCGCGAACTGCCAGCTCTAGACCGGGCAGCTGCTTGAGAGACTCAGTCGCTTGTAAATCTAGGGGGTGGCGAAAGTGATTAGCCCGTAGCCCGGTCAAAATAGACTTATTATCCATGCATCCGCTTTCCCTGGTGCTTAATCCATTGGTCTACCAGTGTAGCCGGTTGATCCTAGACAGTAACTGACTGGGTGGTCATGTCTGTAGCGGCAAGTGTGGGATCTTGGAGGCGTCGTAGCTTAGCCCCCACTGCTATGAGTTTAGTCTCGATATTTTCATAGCCGCGATCTAAATGTTGCAGACCATGCAGGGTGGGTTTACCTTCAGCGGCCAGACCTGCAACTAACAGAGCTGCTGCTGCCCGCAGGTCGGTACCAGTTACAGGTGCGCCTGAGAGATAAGGGACTCCACGGATAACAGCGGAATTACCTGTGAGTCGAATATTGGCTCCCATGCGATTAAATTCGGCCACGTGCTGCAGGCGGTTCTCAAAGACTGTTTCTGTGATTACGCTATCACCTTCTGCGAGGGTGGTCAGGGCCATAAACTGGGCCTGCATATCGGTTGGGAAGCCTGGGTGGGGACGAGTTTCAATTTCAATGGGCAAAATTCGCTCACCGGGAACAAGCCGGGCGCGTCGATGGCCTTCCATCTCAACTTTAATACCAGCTTCTGTCAGCTTGGCAATCACTGGAGTAAGGTGTTCTGGAATAATCGGCGATAGGCTAATGGGCGATTTGGTAATTGCGCCCGCCAGCATAAATGTGCCCGCCTCAATGCGGTCTGGAATAATGCCGTAATCAGTGGAGTGGAGGCTTGGAACACCCACAATTGTGATGGTGTTGGTGCCAGCACCGCGTATCCGCGCACCCATCGCCCGACAGAAGTTAGCGAGATCTAACACTTCCGGTTCCTGGGCCGCATTTTCAATGACTGTTTCGCCATCGGCCAAGGTAGCCGCCATCATCAGAGTTTCGGTTGCACCAACGCTTGGGTAGTCCAAATAAATTTTTCCGCCCTTTAGCCGACCGCCGGTGCCAGGCACATAGGCATGGACAATCCCGTGGTCCATGTGTACCTCAGCACCCAGGGCCTGCAAACCTCTAATATGCAGGGCAACAGGACGGGCTCCAATGGCACATCCTCCCGGTAGGGGGACACGAGCTACACCCAAGCGAGCTAAAAGAGGACCGATAACAAAGAAGCTGGCTCTGAGTTTGCTGACAATTTCGTAGGGAGCGCGGGAGTGGCTAATCGAGCTAGCATCCACATCAAGACTATCCCCGTGACGAGCCACTTTAACTCCTAGGGCGGTGAGAACATCTGCCATTCGGCCAATGTCTACCAGATTGGGAATGTTGCGAATCCGACAATCCTGAGAACACAGAATTGTCCCTGCCATGACCACGAGTGCCGAATTTTTGGCTCCGCTAACGGGAATATGGCCGCTAAGGGGCTGCTTGCCCCAAATTTCAATCACAGGTGCAGACTCGCTGGAGGAGCGTTGATCAGTCTGAAGTGGGGTATTGATGGGAATGTCCTCCAAATTTGATAAAGAGACTCAGCCACACAAGAACACAAAAATGGTGCGATGACCAGTTTTGTTAACAATGGGGACGTTTCTACCTGAAACTTTTTATTTGTTAAGTCATATTAATATCCTATTTGCTGGTTTATTAACAGCTTAATTCTTTCGAAAATCAAAAAACTAAAGCATACTTGTCAAAAATGGGGATTGACGAATCAGCCTTATTGCTAGACGATCAGAAGTCGCAGGTGAACTACATCTTTAAGCGGAACTGGCGGAATTGGTAGACGCGCTAGATTCAGGTTCTAGTGTTCGCAAGGACTTCCGGGTTCAAGTCCCGGGTTCCGCATCTTGTAAAGCTGGCTCACAGGGGGCCAGCTTTTTGTTTTGTTAGTCGAACGCAATGTTCGTAGTTAAATGCCTGCCGCTGAATGAAAACGATGTGGCTATTTAGTTTTCTTATTTATTCAGACTTTTTTATCGATTATTGAGGGATTCCTCAAAAAATAAGCATCTGTTGCGCTGAATTCTGTAGAACATGGCTCATCAGCATGTTGTTTAACAGGGTGGCTGATAAAGTTAGCAGTGCTGACCTGCCGCAAGGGCTGAATGCTAGAAAACTCGACGATAATTATCAGTACTAAAAATCCCCTGGCTAAGCAATTTCGTAAGCTACATCAAGCTAAAGAGAGACGACGGCAGAACGTATTTTTGTTGGAAGGAACTCATCTATTGCAAGAAGCCTGTACTGTTGGTTATCCGTTGCTTCAGGCCGCTGTGACAGAAGCCTGGGTCCATAATCATGGTGCCTTGCTTGAGCGTTTGCAATCTTTGGTGGATGATGATGTTCGCTTAGTCAGCCCCGATGTGCTGAGCAGTATGTGCACTACGGTTAATCCAGATGGGATAGTTGCGATCGCGCGCCGAGTTCAGACAAATCATTTCTCAGAAACTGTCTCCCTCGGTGTTGCCTTAGAGCGTTTACAGGACCCCGGCAATTTAGGGACAGTCATTCGCACAGCGGCAGCAGTGGGCTGCGATCGCATTTGGCTAACCAATGACAGTGTAGATTTGGATCATCCTAAAGTGCTGCGGGCTACGGCAGGCCAGTGGTTTCGTCTGCCAATGCAGACAGTCACCACGCTAGACAATCTAAGCGCGTTGGATGTACAGCTAGTGGCAACAACTCCCACAGCCTCCCTTAACTACTGGGATTTAGACCTGCAGCAGCCGACCGTCTTTTTAATGGGAAATGAAGGCGCTGGTCTCTCTCAACAGGCTATGGCACTCGCAACCCAGACGGTAAAAATTCCCCTGGCAGCGGATGTAGAGTCCCTCAATGTTGCGATCGCGACTGCTGTACTTCTATATGAGGCTAAGCGCCAGCGCCAGCCCTAACGAGAGCCAGGCTTTTTAGAATTGGCTGCGGCACGAGGCGTCTGATGAGACGCGGGCTGCGTTTTACTCGACTCGGACGACTGGTTTTCATCGTCCAAGCCAATGGTTTCGGCGGTGTCTCCCAAAAGCTCATCCAGATGTTCTAAGGATTGCATAAAGTCTGCGATCGCAGATTGTCTCAGCTGACGTTTGTCCATAGTCTTGAATCTTGTCTTGTTAATCATTCCCCGTGGCTGATTATCAAAAAAGCAATGTTTGCGATAGTCATCACCACTAAGGGAGGTATGTAATGAGTTTTGTGAATCTAACTCCAGCCAAGATGTTCCAAGTTTAGGAAAAATAGAAAATTGAGCTTCTTTTCGTAAAGACCTTTATCTGTTGGGAACTGCTTCCAGGGGACACAAATTAATCTACAGGCTTTGATGTGGCAGATGCCGGATCAAAGCGATTTGAAAAGAATTGCTCAATATCAAGTTGTCTAATATCCACAATCTAGTTGAGAATGGATTCTGCCCCTATATTACCCATGTCGTTTTTGCTTCAGGCAAACGGTGTATGAAGAACGGTTTAACGGGGTCGCAAATGTGCTGAAACAGGAGATCGTTGTGAGTTCATCCTTTGATTATGACTTAATCATTGTAGGTGCTGGTGTCGGTGGCCATGGGGCAGCGTTGCATGCTGTCAAAAGTGGCCTTAAGCCCGCCATTGTTGAGGCAGCTGACATGGGGGGCACCTGTGTCAATCGAGGATGTATTCCATCTAAGGCATTGCTCGCTGCATCCGGTCGTGTTCGTGAGCTGCGTGACAGACATCATCTACAGTCTTTTGGGATTCAGGTGGGGGATGTCCAGTTCGAACGTTCAGCCATTGCTGACCATGCTGGCAATCTAGTTAGCAAAATTCAGGGTGACTTAACCAATAGCCTGACTCGTTTAGGTGTGGATACTATTCGGGGCTGGGGTAAATTAGCCGGCTCTCAAAAGGTGACAGTGACCACCGCCGATGGCGAAAAGACCTACACAGCCAAAGACATCATGCTGTCGCCAGGGTCAGTCCCCTTTGTGCCCCGTGGTATTGAGACTGACGGCAAAACTGTATTTACCAGTGACGAGGCCATTAAGCTTGACTGGCTGCCTCAGTGGATAGCCATCATTGGCAGCGGCTATATCGGTCTGGAATTTTCTGATGTTTACACCGCACTCGGCTGTGAGGTGAGCATGATCGAAGCTTTGCCGCAGCTGATGCCCACATTTGACCCGGACATTGCCAAAATTGCAAAACGGGTGCTGATCGAGCCCCGTGATATTGATACCCACGTGGGTGTGATTGCTAAAACGGTTACTCCGGGGTCTCCTGTCACTATTGAGCTGGCAGATCTCGAAACAAAGGAAACAGTAGACGTACTTGAGGTTGATGCTTGTCTGGTGGCAACCGGTCGGATCCCAGCGACAAAGGATATGGGATTAGAAACCCTGGCGATTGAGACTGACCGACGTGGGTTTATCCCGGTCATTGACCAGATGGAGGTGCTGCGCGATGGTGAACCTGTTTCTCATCTTTGGGCGATTGGAGATGCCACTGGCAAAATGATGTTGGCCCATGCCGCCTCTGCCCAAGGTGTGGTTGCAGTGGAAAATATTTTGAAAAATACGCGCACTGTTAACTATCGCAGTATTCCAGCTGCGGCATTTACCCACCCAGAAGTCAGTTTTGTTGGGCTCACGGAGCCTGCGGCTAAAGAACTGGCTAAAGCCGAAGGCTTCCAAATTGGTTCAGTGCGCAGCTACTTTAAGGCCAACTCTAAGGCGCTCGCGGAAAATGAGTCGGATGGTTTGGCTAAGGTCATCTATCGTAAAGATACGGGGGAAATTTTGGGTACCCACATTATTGGTATCCATGCTGCAGACTTAATTCAAGAAGCTGCAAATGCGATCGCGCAAGGACAAACCGTCAAGGAGCTATCGTTTATCGTGCATACCCATCCCACTCTGTCTGAGGTATTGGATGAGGCCTTTAAGCGTGCCGAGGTAACGGCATGAAAATTAGGCGACGCTCTCCTAACCCGACCGTAGCTGTCGACACCCTGCGCTATCAGGTAAAGGTGCCTGATAGCGCACCGCGCAATATTCTTGAAAAAATCGTTTGGCGTAAGGAAATCGAGGTGGCTCGACTGCGGGAAAAGACGCCGCTGGCCGAACTACAGCGGCAAGTGTCGACCGCTTCACCACCGTTAGATTTTGCAGCGGCTTTACTACGCAATGGTAAGACAACCCCGGCTGTCATTGCTGAAGTTAAAAAAGCGTCTCCCAGTAAAGGGGTGATTCGGGAAGATTTTGATCCGGTTGCGATCGCAACCGCTTACGAGAAAGGCGGTGCCACCTGTCTTTCTGTACTCACTGACAGAGAGTTTTTTCAAGGTAGTTTTGACTACCTCTCCCAGGTACGTCAGGCTGTCGCGCTACCTCTGCTGTGTAAAGAATTCATCATCTATCCCTATCAGATCTACCAGGCCCGACTTCACGGAGCTGATGCTGTGCTTCTAATTGCAGCTATCCTTTCAGATAAAGACCTGGGCTACTTTACTCGAATTGCGAAAGCATTAGGCATGACTGCCCTGGTAGAGGTTCATACTGCTGAAGAACTAGACCGGGTGTTAGCTATCGATCATGTTGATGTGCTTGGGGTAAACAATCGCAACCTCGAAGACTTTTCCGTCAATCTCGACACCACTATAACTCTATTAGCCCGCGCGTCGGGCCATGCCAGAGTATATGAGATTTTGTTTGTCAGTGAGTCTGGCATTCATCAGTCATCTGACGTTGCTCAAGTCGCTCAGGCCGGAGCCCAAGCTAATCAGGTGGGCGAGTCGATAATGCGCCATCCCGCCCCTGGTGCAGCTATCACTCAGCTAGTGACCTAAGGGCTGCAGTTCGTTCATTTACCGCTAGTTTCAGGTTCCCTACTCTGATTTTCCGACTATGGATCGTCCTATACCCTTGCCATCTCATATCCATTACGAGCTACTGCTAAGGCTTTTAGAACGTGAAACTGCTGCAGCTATTTATCACCACTCTCCCCAAAAAGAGCAGCTTCAGGAATTGATCATCACTTTGCGTAAGGCCATGTCCCAGCAAAAGCAGTTAGAAGAAAGCTGCCGAGCTTCACAGCTACCCGTGGAATATTACTGGTCGTTAAATGAAAAACCGGGTGTTTAAGCGAGACGAATCTTGCCAATAAAATACCGGCTTGAGCGACAGCTCAAGCCGGTATTTTTGAATCTATGGGTTTGCTGCTTAAGCGGTTCAGCCAGATATCCTTAAGGATGAAGCAGCAAATCAGGGAAGAAACGATTGAACTCAATCAAAATGCCAGCAGTGATGAGCATCCAAATCGTAGCTACTACAGGAGCTGTAGATAGATATTTTACTAAACCTTCGGGCATGGGAAAGTGTCCTGAATAAAAACGTCTACAAGCACTAATAACTCAGCCCGGCTCAGCAGCCATTACTAATTCGATATGTTGAATCCGAGCCGGGCTTAAAAGTATCGCCTACCTAGGGGAGACAGTAATTTCGTCATCCTTCGCAAACATAGCACCGGATGCCATGTCCTTGAATGCCGCTAGAGGCCAAGCAGCACCAGCAAGAGAACATTTGATTGCCAAGCCAGTATCGATAATGATTTCCATTTCTTCAGGCTTTTTAGCTGTGCGAGATGCAATCAAATAGGAACGGCCAGCCCAGCCAATCCAGCCAGCAATATAAAGAAATAGAATGCTGGGAATTACAAACTCACCCAGGTGGGCTAAATCACCATCTACCACCAAATGTGGTAAACCATCTTCGCCGCAGAGCAAACTGGAGTTAGCGTAAAAGTCAAAACGTGCTTTAGCACCGTCTGTTTTGGCTGCAGAGGCACGTTGTTGAAACGCAGCAGATTCGCCACAGGGGGTCAAACCAGCCACGTTGTCTCCAGCCAAGCTGGCAGAAGCAGGTGCCGCGAAGCCAAACCAGAGGCAAATTACTAGAGCCAGAGCAAACATCCGTCGCATAGAATGTTTCCTTTGTGGTTTACAAAAGACAAAATCGCCATTGCTGAGCTATGGACTAACCGATCTGAACTAGACTCTAGAGATTAGAACTATTCAGAACAATCACAATCGAGGAGCAGCAGCAAAAAAAATAAATTCAGTAAATCTAATAACGTTAGACAACTGGCTGTAAGGCTGTTTTAACTAGATTTCTCTAGCTTATAAGCTTTAGCAGCTAGCCGACTCAGTCCTTAGGTAGTTGTGAAAACTAGACTAACTAGGACTAAATTAAGGATTTACTTGACTTTCAGGAATCATACCTTTCTGCCAAACCCTGGCAGAGAAATTGCTCACAAGACTTTACATGACGAAACAATTGACCCATGGCCACGATTTTGGCAATTGAGACAAGCTGTGATGAAACCGCTGCTGCTGTAGTTTGCCAACGTCAAGTGCTGAGCAGCGTTGTAGCTTCCCAGATTGACCTCCATCGCCGCTATGGTGGAGTGGTCCCTGAGCTAGCTTCTCGTGAACATTTGCTAACGGTTGGTGACACCGTGGATGAGGCATTAAAGCAGTCTCAGAGAGATTGGTCTGATATTGATGCCGTGGCTACTACTTGTGCACCCGGACTTGTGGGAGCTTTGTTGGTTGGCATGAGCGTCGGTAAAACTCTCTCAATGGTTCATCACAAACCTTTTTTAGGTGTCCACCATTTAGAGGGGCATATCTGTGCTGCGTATCTAGAAGAAACAAGCTTGCAACCTCCATTTTTGTGTTTGCTGGTCTCTGGCGGACATACCAGTCTGATTCGTGCAGATAGCTGCGGACAATACAAAGTGTTGGGCAAAACTCGTGATGATGCAGCTGGTGAAGCCTTTGATAAAGTCGCTCGCCTGCTAGATTTAGGCTATCCTGGCGGCCCTATTATTGATCGTCTGTCTCAACAAGGAGATCCAAATGCCTTTAAACTCCCTGAGGGAAACATCTCTTTGCCAGAAGGGGGCTATCATCCCTATGACGCTAGTTTTAGCGGTCTTAAAACAGCCGTATTAAGGCTGATTGAGCAGCTTAAGACGGACGGTATTGAGCCTTTGCCTGTCGCTGATATTGCTGCGAGTTTTCAGCATGCTGTCGTTAAAGCGTTAGTCAAACGGGCCATACGCTGTGCCCAAGACCAAGGGCTAACGACGGTAGTTTTAGGGGGTGGTGTTGCGGCCAATAGCAGTTTGCGCCATACACTTACTCAAACAGCCGCTGCCCACAGAATTAACGTTTACATCCCATCGTTTAAATTCTGCACAGACAATGCTGCGATGATTGCCTGTGCTGCTAGTGAACACTTTGATCAGGGGCACGTTTCAAACTTAAATCTAGGTGTTTACTCGCGTCTGCCTCTAGAAAATGTGTCTGAGCTTTATTATGCCTAGTTATTAGCTAAAAGCCACTGACGTATTTGGGTCTCTAACGCCGTTGGCTGTTCTAACATAGCGAAGTGACCACACTGTTTGAAGGCAACCACAGCCTGTTTTCCCTGGTGGAAAAACCGATGAAAGCTGGCTAAATGCTCGACATACCTCGGTTCCATTACCGTATCCTGTTCGCCAGTAATGAAATAAACCGGCTGTGTTAGCTGTGCAACGATGCGAGGTAGCTCATGAACCTAATGCTCGGTGGTGGATGCCAACAAGGATTGGGTGGCTGCTTCTGGATCTGCTCGTAGGAAATCGATTAAACGCTGCTTTCCCCAACGATAGGTGAGGGTCTGGCGGACCATAATATTTGCAAATACCCAAGGAAGTAATGGTAGATGCTGTAACCATGCTGGTCTCAACCCAACCATCTGCTGACCAGCATTGCGAAATTTCTCGAAGGCATTACGAATATAGATACCGCCTCCGGCATTGACACAGATGACTCCTTGAATTCGATCTGGAAATAAGTAAGCTGCCCATAGAGCAATGCTGCCGCCTAGGGAATGGCCCATTAGCCAGACTTTTTCAAGGTTTAAGGTTTCTAGCAATGCGTTTAAGTCATGGGCGTAGGCTGTGAGCCCATACGCCTCAGTCTCTGAATAACTAAAGCGCTTGGACAGTTCCTGAGTGGACTCCCCAAACCCTCGTAGATCATAAGCGAGACAACCAATATCTGGAGCCAGTTGCTGCATCAGTGGCCGCCAATAGGCACGACTTAATAACCATCCATGAACACATACCAGCACCGATCGCTGCCTGGCAGTAGCTGAAAATAAATCGGGAGTGAAATCATAAAAATGGGGCACTCCGAAGACAGGTGTCACCACCATGGTGAAACTAGAATTCGTAAAACGACATTCAAACTTAAACCAGCCTCTTTTGAGCTCAACTCGTTAAAAGTTTAGAAATTAGCTGTGATGACTGACGTACAGCCATTGCTGTCCCCAAGGCGCTTAGTATGGCACGCTAAGCAGGCGTTCTCGCATGCCGTCTGCGATCTTATGGCCTAAATATTCTGGGATTAAGCTTTCGTTTGGACCTAACAAATACAAGATTAGTCGAGTGCGACCACGCCATACCAATAGATTAGCATTCACTACCAGCAAATCCTCTTGCCAGATTGCATACATTACCTAGTAAAACAATCCCGGTTGGTTGTCTGCTTCAATCAGTAAGGCTGGCAAATGAAAGACTGGATCAACATAGAATTCTGTTTCAACTTTTTCTAGACCCGCATTGAGATTGAATTCAACGCTCAGCATTTCTTCGACTTCATAGCGCCCAGCCAGCGCCTCCCGAATGGCGCGGCAGGTATTGTCAGCAGTTTTATCGCTCAGGGCTTTACCACCCCGAGATACAACTAATTTGACAAACACCAGCATGGGTGGATAGATCTGTCCATACAGGCTAAGGCTATGAATAGTGAGTCCATACGCCGCCAGCACGCCAAAAATATCACTGAGCAAAAAAGATTGATTGCGATAAGCAAAGTGGAGGGCGCTACGATTTCCTTCTGGTTTTATTTCAATAACAGCTTTTTTTGTTTTGTACAGCTGATAGGCAAGCCTAAGATTTTGTAGTTGAATTTCACTGCTGACAAACTGCTCATAGAATTGTGGGAACGCTCGGTTAAAGCGTTTCAGCAGTTCTACTGTCGATGTCTTTAGTCCGGCTGCCATATATATTCAGAAACTGCATTAGGTTGTACCGGTTGGCTAGCTTGGTTTATCGCACATCTAAGTTCGACATATGCTTCATCAATGCGCTTCCTGATGAACCTGCTCCAGAGCACCTGAAGCAATGTTACCCAAAGAGTTTTGTTATCTCTGCTGCCAGGAAAAACCAGATCAGCCATAAGCTCCTACCATAACCAGCAAAAACGATCACATTGGCTTGCTCGCAAGTTTACCGATTAGTTGGCTAATTTTGATAGATTCTAAATCAATGTTTTTACCTTCCTAGGAAAGGATAGGTCTATACTGCTAGAGTTAAGACAGAGTTTAAGTTTCCAACTGTTTTGTATGCATGGGTTTCTGGAAAAGCTTATTTAGTCCCACCGAGGCTTCATCAGTGCCCACACAAGCTGTTTCTGATGATTATGCGATAAACGCGGCAAGTTCTGAGCAAGCTGCTCGTATTATTTTTAGTACGGATCGCAACATAGATCTGTATGAACTTGAAGAACTCTGCGATGCTGTTGGCTGGTCACGGCGACCTTTGCGTAAGGTCAAGAAAGCAATTCAACACAGTTTTTTGGTGGTCACCATGTGGGAGCAACAAGGTGCTCGAAAGCGTCTGATTGGGTTTTCAAGGGCTACGTCAGACCACGCTTTTAACGCCACTATTTGGGATGTAGTTGTACATCCAAGTTTTCAAGGTAGAGGCTTAGGTAAGGCTCTGATGAAGCAGCTAATTAAAAAGCTGCGTAGCGAAGACATCAGCAACGTCACGCTATTTGCCGATCCTCATGTTGTGAGCTTTTATAAAAATTTGGGGTTTATGCCTGATCCAGAAGGCATCAAAGGCATGTTTTGGTATCCAGATTAGAGGATAGACATTTACTGACACAGTTGTTTAGCTTCAGATATCCACTGCGAAACTTGCGTGGTGTCTGGGCCTAGATCAGCCCTTTGCATTAGTTTGATTTGCAGACGTCTGAGTTGAGAGTGGAGCTGAGCAACAGATAGGAGAGCTAGTTGCTGGGGAGAGCTAATGCCAGCATGGAGCAGTAATCCGCAGTATTGACAGCCAACGCTAGGGATGCTGGCAAGTTTGGCTAGAGCTGTCCATTTGTTGATGTATTTGATATGAGAGTTTAGCTTCTGAGCTAGTTGCAGACGAGCTGGCTGACTTCGCGTTACTTTGAGCAAGTCAAGAGTGGTGCCAATATTGAGTGTTTTCAGTTGCTGCACCTGCTGGTTCGAAATGCCTGGTAGTTGCTCAATGGACCAGCTTTGAAAATGTATAAAATTTGATGACATCTTGTCTGATAGGAACCTTAGGACAAACGGAGCTATATTTATGCTAGGTTGTTAATCTAAGCTAATGGTCCTTATATAATCTAAGTGCCTGGTGAAGCTTTAGTCACGGGATGTAGCGCAGCTTGGTAGCGCGCCTGCTTTGGGAGCAGGATGTCGCAGGTTCGAATCCTGTCATCCCGATTGTGTTCCTTATCTTTTTGAGCATTAGAGACGCTTGTTTGATGGTCTGCTTGGCCCATTTACTGGCCGTGACTTTTCTATTGACAATGCTTCAGCTAAAGTTGACGCGGTGGTCAGTTTTGTAAATGTCTGTACTGATCTCAGAGGGGTTAGGCTGTGTTAGATGATTAGGATTACGCAGATTAACGAGTTTGGCATCGGGAGGAAAGATGAAAGCAAGATTTAGTCGTTTGCTGTTCGGCCTTGTGGGTGGTGGATTGATGGCTGTTACCGCTAATATCTCTCAAGCGGTGGCACTCTCAGAAACTGAGCTGTTGGAAAAGTATGCAGAAGTGCCTGTATTTGTTGTGGCTGATGCGAGCGGTGGTTATGTAACTCCTGTCGTGGATTTGCCCAATGATGGTATCGGTAATGTAGCGCTGCTGAGAGTTTTCTTTGGCGAAGAGGATGCGCGCTCCTTTGTAGAGCAAGTCCGTCAAGATGAGCCTAGGTTCAACCAAGGTGGCTCTATTGGAGTAATTGACCTGGCTTCTGTGCATCGCATTGCACAGGAAGAGCGGGAAACTCCCCTAAGGTTAATCTTTGTTCCTCAGGCAGATGAGCTTGAGGCTGCTCGTACTTTGGATAGTGCCTTTGGGGAAGGGGGCTCTACTTCATCGGCGTTAGTACCTTTGTTTGCTATTCAGGATGCATCTGGCAATTTTCTATCTCTGTCCTTCGGAGGTGAGGCAAGCGAGCCTATTTTCTCTATGTTTTTCTCTAAGAAGGATGCAGATGGTGTTTTAAGTGCTCTGCGGGAGTCAAACCCTGAGCTAGCTGACGTTAGTGTAGGCGTCGTTTCTCTGGCTGATTTTTCTGGTGATATTTTGACAAGTGATGAGGAAGAGCTGCAGCGGGTTCGCTTTTTGCCGGATTCAGATGTGATTAATCACATTCAAAGTCTGGATTTGCAGTAATTGATTTTGCTGGATTTACCAAGGTTCTTATGCAAGCGAGCTTACGGGTGCGGCTTGAGATAATGATTTGAGTAAGTCATAGATGTGATGCGCCATGGTCAGCTTGGTGTTAGAAGGCAGGGCAGATTGTTGTCCTTGACTGTCTAAGAAAATGCCCCGGTTGCGATCGCACCCGAACCCGCTCTCTGGCTGATCTACCGGATTAGCCACAATGGCGTCTAACCCTTTGTGTCTGAGCTTGCCCAAAGCAGGCTCAATCATGTTTCCTGTTTGAGCCGCAAACCCTACCACGATTTGATCGGTTCTTTTGCTAATAGATAGTTTGGCAGCAATATCTGTGACTGGTGCCAGGGGGAGAGGATTAGGCAGCTCTGACTTGGGTAGTTTGCCAGTGGTCTGTTGCTGGGGTCGCATGTCGGCTACAGCCGCCGACATGATAATCCAGTCTGCGATGTCAAGCTGAGCCATTAATGAAGTTTCCATTTCCGCTGCGCTCACAACGGCTGTCGTCTGTACCGTATCCGGAATGGTCTGACGGAGACTGCTGTCCATGGGGCCATGGACTAAAGATACCTGCGCTCCACGATGGACGGCGGCGGTGGCTAGGGCCACACCCATACGCCCGGTGGAGGGATTGCCGATGTAGCGGACGGCATCGATATATTCTTGGGTGCTACCAGTGCTAATTAGCAAGCGTTTGCCTTTTAGATCACGACGCCCCTGGGTATGTTGAAAGGACTCTATGGCATTGAGAATGGTTTGAGGTTCTGCCATGCGCCCGGTGCCAATGCGATCGCACGCCAACCTTCCAGCCGCTGGCCCGACCGCATGGTAACGCGCGTCTGCCAGTATCTGCTGCCAGTTACGTTGGACAGAAGCCTGTAGCCACATGTCTGTATTCATGGCCGGTGCCAGCAAAATTGGGCATGTGGATGCCAAGACCGTATTCGTCAGCAAATTATCCGCCAAGCCGTGGGTCAACTTACCCAGGGTGTTGGCGGTTAAAGGCGCAATTAAAAAATAGTCAGCCCATTCAGCAAGTTCGATATGTAGCGGTCGAGATTGCTCAGCAGCCCAAAAACTGCCATCAGTATAGGCAGCATGACGAGCAAGAGTGGCAAACGTCAACGCTGAGACAAATGCTTCAGCTGACGATGTCAAAATAACTCGCACTGCTGCCCCACCTTTAGCTAGGGTAGAGACAACTTCACATACTTTATAGGCTGCTATACCGCCACTAATCCCAATTAGAATTTTGGGGGCTGGCGATGTATTGGCCATCAGGCTTCGTCGTAGGTCTCCACATCTAATAGATGTAGATAAGAACGCACTAACTCTGGACGCTGAAACGCAACCGACCGTAGTCGGTGCCAATCTTGCAATCCTTCAAAGGCATTAGTGTACTCATCTTGTTCTAGACGTTGTGCCAGCTGGTCGACCTCTTCTTGAGTGACGTCAGCGATGGGTTTATCAGAAACTTTGCTTGTGCTTGAAACCATGGTTCTGGCTCCTTTGGGCGGGCGCTATTCAATAGTGTATTCGGTGTTGCATCTACTGTCCCGGAGTGCGTCTGAAACGTTACACCTGCTTTTTATAAAGTTTTTCGCAAAACACTTTAGCTATTTCCAGTACCTGCAGGCTAATTTCATGACCCATGGTGAATTCATAATAGTCAACACTCAATGACAATTGCTCTAACTCAGCTTTAGTACGGTGGGCTTGACCAATGGGAACGACTGGGTCTAATCGCCCATGGATAAGCAAGATAGGTCGTGGGCTAATGGGAGCTGATAAAGGTCCATGGCTATAGCCACTGAGAATCATCATGCCAGCTAAGGGAAGCTGCATTCCAATATCTAAGGTCATTGCTCCGCCCTGGGAAAACCCGCCAAGCACAGTGTTTTCTAGAGGAATACCTGTTTTTTTAGGAAGAGCGGTCAGCCAGTCTAGCAGTAGCTGACGACTTTGTTGCAGATCTGTTTGGTGTGTAAAAGGCTGGTCAAAGTCAAAAACGTCAGGTAGGGCATACCACATACGTCCGCCAGGTGCACCCATACCGCCAGATACCGTATGAGAGAGGGGGGCATCGGGGAACGACATCTGGTATCCAGACAGTTGCATATAGGGGGCAATACCAGCCACATCCCTCGCATTGGCCCCCCAGCCATGCAAAAGGATTAGTAAATGGCGAGCGTTAGAGTCCCCAGCAGACAGAGCATGAAGTGACATAGAGAAAAGACATTTTGAGCGAGGTTAGTCGCTACGGATTCTACCGTAGACTCTTAAACTCATGTCTGCTGACCAACGTAAGGTGATTCTTACAGCTCAAGGTATCAATACTGACGCTGGCATACAGAGGTGTACTGCAGTTAGGGCCAAATCAACGTACAGATTCCCAGACAATCATATAAGCTTTCGCTGTTGTAAGGGCAATTGACCACATAAATTTCATCAATACTCTACAAAGTTGTAATGTCTGCTGCGCCTGAAGCTATGGATGCCCTCTGATAGTTCTATGGGCAACTAAGTTTTTATTGCTTCATGACATGCAGTATTCCTTTTTCCAAAGTTTGTTATTTAAGGCTACGATACCCGTTGCTCTAATTTCCCTTGTTTGGCAATCTCAACAGTCGCCGACTCGTGGAAATGTATTGTCTGCCCAACAGCCCACTGTTGCTCAACCCAAAGTAAACCAGACCCAGAGCTGGAACTCCGTGCTGCACGTGGCGCGTTATGTAGGTAGCAACCAGCGAAGTAGAAATCTAGTGATGCAGCTGGAGCTGCTCAATAAGCCCCAGACCACCTACGCTAACGCGGTGTATCAGGTGGTTGCTAGAACGCGTGGCGGTGAGTGGCAAGAGATTTACACAAACCGTGGTGCGCGGCTGATACCTGGCAGTAACGGTAAATTTGTTCTAGAGTCAGAAGTCATTTCCATTGCCGTGTTGGAAGAGGAAATTCGAGACGAGCTTGGCGACAACCTGCGCATTGAGGACGTAGAGCTAGACTGTGTGGTTAGCATTCGCTATGACCTGGCTGGCGGGGGTCGCGATTTGCGTGAACGAGTCACTTATCGCCAGAACTACAGTGAAATTAGCGCAACAACGACCACTGCAATTGTGAGTACCTCAACTACAGTAACGTCCAGTCGTACTACATCTACAGAGACTATCGGATCTCGACAAACATCCAATCGACCGTCGATCCGCGTATCCAGGGGCGATGACGACGACGACGATGACGATGATGACGGAGGGGAAGAGCGCGGTGACGCCGACGACGATGATGATGATCGCGGCAGTCGCCGTGGTTCAACTGTTCGGACTGAGGGGGGAAGCAGAAACTCTCGGCGGCGATCGCAAATTCAAAGCCAGGTTACTCGCGTCTGGGAGTCGGTATTGCATGTGGCTCGTCAGACCGGCAGCAGCCGACAAAACCGTAATCTAGTGCTGCAGCTAGAAATCCTCAATAAACCCCAGACCACCTATGCCAACGTGGTTTACCAGGTGTTTGCCAGAACCCGTGGTGGCCGCTGGCAAGAAATTCACACCAATAGCGGAGCGCGACTGATCGAGGCGGCCGGTGGCAGATATATTCTGACATCTGAGGTGATTTCCCTGGCCGAACTAGAAGAAGAACTCCGCGCAGAACTGGGCGATGACTTGCGTTTAGAGGATGTGGAAATCAACTGTGTAGCCAGCATTCGCTATGACCTGGCGGGCGGTGGTCGAGATATTCGAGAAACGTTCTCCTATCAGCGAAGCTACACCAGCATTGTCACTACGACGACCACTGAAATCACTCAAATTGTGGGCTCGTCCACCACTGTTATAGATAATCACAGGGAAGATCATGACGATGATGACGATGACGGCGGCGATGATGACGACGACGATGGCGGTGATGACGATGACGACTATGATGATTAACCGTCGCAGAGCGCTAGTACTCTTTTAGTTGCATAGTCCGAGCGCCCCCTGAGCGAAGTCGAAGGGGGCGCTTGTGGGATCTGGGTGTTGGTAGTCGATAAAGATCAGCGAATCCAAATTTTGACAGGGCAGACAAGGCACCCCATGCTAAATGGTTTGGATTTATCTTTGACGGCAATAGATGTGTTTAACTGGTTGACCTTGAGTTAATCAAGTTCTGAAGATTTCCGTCAGTCGGACTACTCGTCTGTAAGTGATACAGGCTGCTCATTACGACAGTGGTGGCAGCATGTCCGCAATTTGAATCGTCAAGTCCTCAAATGCCAATGGCGAGATTTCTAGAGTCTCAGCCAAAATTCCCTGGGCCTGATAGTGTCCGTTCTCGAGCTGACGAAACGTATAAAGCTTTCGCTCCACTACATCCAAAACCCAATACTCCTGGATACCTGCTGCTGCGTATAAAGGAGCTTTAGTTTCGAGGTCATATTTCAAACTTGAGTCTGCTACCTCAATGGTTAGCAAAACTTCGTCTGGTCGAGGATGATGAGTGCCATAAGCTAATAAATCACTCTTGGCGATGACAATGTCAGGCTCAGGTTCCGAGTGCTCGCTTAACTGAATTGGATCTTGTACTCGAATAATGACCCGCCTGTGTAGAGCTAGTTCAAGCAAAGTTTTTGTCCTAGTAGTTGCAGCAGCATGAGCGAACCCCTTGGCGATCATCGTGATGATTTCTCCGTTAATGAGTTCTGTGCGCTCGTCAGGAGCAAGGATGCCAAGTTCGCTCATGCGCACATATTCGTTAACGGTAAAGCGACGGGTTTGAACAGCGACCATACCAGGTGCCTCAGCAAGATGCCCTTATTATAAAAACTTCCCTTCACGTTCTAACCTAGTAAGGTTTGATCACATTCAAAGTTACTGATGTTTCTCAAGTTAGAAACTCAACTTACTGGATGTGACTACTATCGAACCACCCCGAGAAGAAATCCCATGACACGCTTAGCGCTGCTCAGTGCATCTGACAAAACAGGAATCGTTGACCTAGCCAAGGTTCTCACCACAGAATTTGACTTTGACATTATCAGCAGCGGTGGCACTGCCCACACGCTGACTGAAGCTGGCATCACGGTTACCAAAGTATCGGACCATACTGGCTTTCCTGAAATTCTGGGTGGTCGTGTCAAAACCTTGCAGCCTCGCATTCATGGTGGACTGTTAGCCCGTACCGATAACTCTGACGACCAAAAAGACCTCGCTGATAACGATATCCGCCCGATTGATCTGGTTGTGGTTAATCTTTATCCGTTTGAGCAGACAATTGCTAAAGCTGACGCTACGCTAGCTGACGCTATCGAAAATATTGATATTGGTGGTCCGACAATGCTGCGGTCTGCTGCTAAAAATCATGCCTATGTAACGGTGCTGTGCGATCCGGCTCAGTATGAAGGCTACCTCAGCGAGATGCGAGCTAATAGCGGTCAGTCCTCTCTAGATTTCCGTGCTCAGTGCGCTCGCCAGGTTTTCTGGCATACGGCCACCTATGACCAAGCCATTGCCACTTACTTAACTGAACAGGCCGGTGATCGCACCAGTGAGCGCTTTGCCATTGGCGGTACCCAAAAGCAAACTCTCCGCTATGGCGAAAACCCTCATCAACCTGCGGTTTGGTACCAAACCGGCAGTCAGCCTAGCGGCTGGGCTGCGGCTGAAAAACTTCAGGGTAAAGACCTGAGCTACAACAACCTGGTTGATTTAGAGGCTGCTCGCCGCATCATTGCTGAATTCCCGAGTGAAAATGGCCCTGCAGCGGCGGTGCTTAAGCACACTAACCCTTGTGGTGTAGCGATTGGTCAGTCTATGGCCTCTACCTACAGACGTGCCTTTGAAGCTGACAACGTGTCTGCCTTTGGCGGTATTGTTGCTCTCAACCAAGCAATCGATATAGACACTGCTGAATCGCTGACTCAGACATTTCTAGAATGTGTTGTGGCCCCTGGCTGTGTGCCCGAGGCGCGGGAAATCCTTGCTAAAAAGAAGAACTTGCGGATACTGGTGCTACCTGATTTGCTGAGCGGTCCTAGCCAAACAATTCGTGCGATCGCAGGTGGCTTTTTGACGCAAACCGCTGATGACTTTCAAGAAGATGTCACCCAATGGCAACTGGTCACTGAGCGTCAGCCCAATGAGGCTGAACTAACAGAAATGCTGTTTGCCTGGCGGGTGGCTAAACATGTGAAATCTAACGCCATTGTGGTGACTAACGAAAGCACCACCGTAGGGATTGGTGCTGGTCAGATGAACCGTGTGGGTGCCGCCAAGATTGCCCTTGAACAGGCGGCTGAAAAAGCTGAAGGTGCGACATTAGCCAGCGATGGATTTTTTCCGTTTGATGACTCGGTGCGTACTGCGGCAGCAGCAGGAATTAAAGCAATTGTTCAGCCAGGAGGCAGCATCCGCGACGAAGAGTCGGTCAAAGCAGCCAATGAATTAGGGCTGATTATGGCATTTACTGGGACCCGTCATTTTTTGCATTAGGCTGTCGTAGCTGGGTGAGTGGAGTCGAACCCAGCTATGAGTTAGTTTCCTGGCGCTCTAATTACCCTTGAGCCACTTCTGTCCGTTAAGACGCTGAACGACATACAAAACCATCAGATCTAGGGTGATGCGACGTTCATCACCCATAAATTGCTCGATAGTGCTGGGGATAGCGCCATCAGTTGCATAGGAGAAAACCTTGGGTCCTTTGATGTCTTCCTCTAAAAAGGCAACATTGAACTGACGGGAGTTTTTGGCCCAGCGACCAATGACTTGAGGATAGCGATCGCTGTCTACACCAACGACATTGACAGGCTGTGTTTCAAAGGAAACTGCGATATCGTTTAGCCCTTCTTCTTTTTCAAGGGCAGTTTTTAGAGCGGGCAAGAAGTGCTGTTCGACAAATTCAGCAAACGGTTTGTCTTCTAGCTTGGGCGGTTTCGCTTTTTTAGCTTTTGCGGGTGCTTTGTCAGCGGACTTTGCCGCAGGGGCCTTAGGAGTCGACTCGTCTGCCATGCTTGTGTCTGTTTGGTTAAGTTTGGAGCGTAGAGCACTCTCCAAACAAGGTCTCTCTAATATTAATGGAACGCCTCCCTAGAAAACAGGTTCTAGAGGAGGCGTTCGTATCTATTTTGTGTCTATTTAATCTAGATGTGCCTACGACATGACACCAGCAATCGCCTCACGGACAGTGGCTGAGTCTGATTGCTTGGTCACTGGGTCTAGACCAATCGCTTCCAGGTCAGCATCTACCATCAGCTTAACCAAGCCTGGGAAGTCAATGGAGGGCTCCCAACCTAGTTTGGCTTGGGTGTTTGTCGGATCACCGATCAAAATATCGACCTCAGCAGGACGCAGATAGCGGGGGTCAAACTTGACGTAGTCCTCCCAGTTAAGGTTGACATAGTCAAAGGCAATGCTGAGAAACTCTTTAATGGTGTGGGTTTCACCAGTAGCAACGACGTAATCGCCGGGCTCATCTTGCTGAAGCATTAGCCACATGGCTCTAACATAATCCTTGGCGTATCCCCAGTCACGCTTGGAGTCAAGATTACCGAGGTAAAGAGCCTTTTGACGACCCGCTATGATTCGGGCAACGGCACGGGTAATCTTACGAGTTACAAAGGTTTCACCACGACGGGGTGACTCATGATTAAACAGAATGCCGTTGCAGGCAAACATGTTGTAAGACTCACGGTAATTAACGGTTTGCCAGTGGGCATAAACCTTAGCGCAGGCGTAGGGACTGCGAGGATAGAAAGGAGTGGTCTCTTTTTGAGGAATGTCTTGGACCTTGCCGTACATTTCAGAGGAGCCAGCCTGATAGAAACGTACTTCTGAATCGGTACGCTGCTGATAGTCACGAATGGCTTCCATCAGACGCAAAGCGCCCATCGCTACCGTGTCCACAGTGTATTCGGGAGAGTCAAAACTAACCCGCACATGGGACTGGGCACCGAGGTTATAGACTTCATTGGGCTGAACTTGCTCTAAGATGCGCCGTAACATGGTGCCGTCATTGAGGTCCCCATAGTGAAGAAATAGACGGGCATCTTCACTGTGGGGGTCAACGTACATATGATCGATACGATCAGTGTTGAATGTGGAGGTACGACGGATAATGCCATGGACCTCGTACCCTTTTTCTAATAAAAGTTCTGTAAGATAAGACCCGTCTTGGCCTGTAATTCCTGTAATTAGCGCACGCTTAGTCTGCGTCATATTGTCAGCTTCCTTACTCTATAAAAATTTTCAGTAGATAGCCCCAATAACCAAACATATGGTAGATGAGGAATGCATTCATATCCGATGGCACGGCTAGTGGTTTCGAAGAACCGTTGAGCAGACCCTCAGACTATGAAAGCTCACGACACGGTACTTTGATAAGTGCAGTATGCCAGTTGGCAGGCTTTGTGATTAGCTCGCCGACTGGTAAGCCTCGAACTAAGATAATGGTATGTAACTAGGCTGCCCACTTTAGGCCAGTTTGAGAGATTTAAATCTACACTGCTGCTGATGAATGGTGTGCAATTGTGCACACAGCGCTGTTGTCACCTCCACTACGTTAGCTTTAAATATTTAGGTCTTAAATCAAGAGATTGTGAGGTGTTTACGGATAACCCACGAATCTAGGCTCTGCGATCGCGTTCGATATCGTAAATAGCCTTTTCCCAGCACCACTGCTCTGAGCGCTCTGGGTTTTGCGATCGCACTCGCTCTACCAAACGAGCAGCGACGGCTTTATTACCATTGACCAATCGCATTAGTCGCTGTCGAGTTGACCGTGACACACTCGATGGGCCTGTCGGTATCGACGGTGCTGCAAATCGAATCGGAAATCGATATCCTGTCAACCAGCAAAATACTGCCACCACTAAAACCACAGCAAAGATGATTGAAAAGATGGACGACATTATTGATTTCCCCTGCGTTTAACTGCCTATGGACTCGGTCACTCACAATACTCAAGCCGTATTAGATTTCTGGTTTGGTTCACCCGCTGGTGAGTATCGCAAACAATGGTTCCGTAAAGATTCTGCGTTTGACCAGCAGATCAAAACCCAGTTTCTAGATCTGTATTGGGCTATGGTAGCGTCGCCGCCTGAAAGCTGGTTAGAAACCTCTAAATCAAGCCTGGCCCGTATTATTGTGCTGGATCAGTTTGCCCGCAATATGTTTCGAGGAACACCCCAGAGTTTTGCCGCTGGCCCGCTGGCCCTGGTTACGGCAGAACTAGCAATTGAACGCGGGCATGATGCCGAGATGCTAGCTGTAGAGCGCTTTTTTCTGTATCTGCCGTTTGAGCACAGTGAGAATTTGAATCACCAAAATCGCTGTGTTGGATACTTTGAAGATCTCGTTCAGGACGCACCGGATCTAGAGCATGGTTTGGACTACGCTCGGCGGCACCATAACGTTATTGACCGGTTTGGTCGGTTTCCCCATCGCAATAAAACCTTAGACCGTCAGAGTACCGAGTCAGAATTAGAGTTTCTCAAACAACCAGGGTCCAAATTTTAGATAACACCGTAGGGGCGCATCGACGTGCGCCCTGCAAAATGTGGGCAAATTTCGATTCCCACATTGGACACACCGCAGTGCGTCTCTACGAAGATAATCGACATTATTAACAATCTAGAGATCCTTAATCGGCCTTTTCGTAGGCAATCTCTACCGTGGTGTGTACATTCCCCCTCGGTTGAAAATCGCCCTTGATCTTAAATTTCAACGGGTCAGCCGCCGCGATGAAATCATCCATGATCTGATTGATGGATTCTTCATGGGAAATGTAGCGATCGCGATAGCCATTGATATAGAGCTTGATAGCCTTTAGCTCCACCACCTTCTCGTTAGGCGTGTAGGTGAGATAGATGGTGGCAAAGTCAGGGTAGCCAGAGAACGGGCATTTACAGGTGAATTCTGGCAGCGTGATGTTGACATCATAGTGACGGCCTGGGCGGGGATTGGGGAATGTAATCAGTTGGTTTTCGTCAATCGCTCGCTCGCCGTACTTGATGCCGTCAGCAGGTGCATTGGTGGGAAAAGTGGTATTAGCCATGGTTGTCAAAGTTCTGAAAAAAGGTTGATGGTTTTTGAAGAAGCAGGGTAAAACTAAATGTGCAATTCGGCAGGTGGACTGTAAACGTTAGTTACTCTGCAGCTCGTCTCAGGTGTGTATCAATTGACCAGTCAATGGCTCTTAGCTACCTATTTGAAAGAGAACTTAGAGCAAAATACTTGACGAATGGCGTTGACGTTGCTCTAATTTGAACGTCCCAGGTGGCAAGTCTCCTGCCTATTGCCAGACTAGCTGCTTACAAGGCTCCCTTTGACGAACACCATAGGGCCTGCGTTTTTACTGGAGATTTTTGGAACTGCGTATGAATCCTTCTCACAATTCTGACTCAGGGAGAAATCCGATGAGATCAGACGCCAGCTATTCACCCTCGGTACCTGTGTCAGTGTATCGCGAGCTGGCAGCCGAGCTACAGGCGACAAAAGCAATGGTGGATTCATTGAGTGCGCAAAATAACCATCTCACTAATCAAAATCATTTGCTACGGCAGAACATTCATCAGATGGTGCAAGTAGCTCTGCAGCTAGGTCACTATGCGGGGGTTGCCCATCCCTCAGAAATAGAGATGACGGTGTCTACTCCCCCAGCAGTACCTCAGTCTGAACCACAACAGATTGTCCAGCCAGCTACGGCGCCTAAACTTCAAAAAAGACCCAAAGCAAATCTCTCTAGGGTTTTTACAGAGGAGGCAGGTGAGCACCGTCGCTACGGTCTTGATTCATCTGCAAGCGGCAGTCTGAGTACCCTGTGGTTGATTGCATCTATTGCCATTATTATTCTCACCGCCATTGGAGCTGGCTTTTTGATTATGCGGCCTCTAATTAGCGATCGCTGAGCCAAAATCGTTTCTTAGACCAGGTTCTACTCTAAAATTAACTACGCAGCGAATAGGTGACACCGTATCAATTGTTACGGTGACCTAACGTCGTAACCCGTTAAACGTTGATATCGTATGTTGGTCCAATCTGTTGGTCCTGCTACGTCATTGGCCCGGTGTGTGGAGCATGATAAATTCGTATGAAAAAAATAGAAGCCATTATTCGTCCGTTTAAGCTGGATGAAGTCAAGATAGCGCTTGTCAATGCAGGTGTTGTCGGTATGACAGTGTCTGAAGTTCGTGGATTTGGTCGACAAAAGGGACAAACCGAGCGCTACCGAGGGTCAGAGTATACTGTTGAGTTTTTGCTAAAGCTCAAGGTTGAAATTGTGGTTGATGATGATCAAGTAGACAGCATTGTTGATCAGGTAATTGCGGCCGCTCGTACTGGCGAAATTGGGGATGGTAAGATTTTTGTTACACCAGTTCATGAAGTTGTCCGTATCCGGACTGGTGAGAATAACTCAGAAGCTGTTTAGTGTCGTCTGACAAGCTGCCAATTAATGATTACTTGGCGGGGTATGCCCGGTTCGGTGTCAATCTAGGACTGTCACGAATCGAGACGCTGTTAATTCGTCTAGGTAACCCTCAAGACCGGGTGCCGATTGTCCATGTCGCCGGTACCAATGGTAAGGGCTCAGTCTGTGCCTATGTAGCGTCAGCATTGACAGCAGCAGGTTATCGGGTGGGTCGATACACGTCTCCCCATTTGTTGGCTTGGAATGAGCGTATATGCATTAACCAACAGCCGATCTCAGACGATGCCCTTTGGCACCATTTGACGGTGGTAGCTGCAGCGATTGATGCGGCCGCTGAGACATCTGCTCAGACACCTACTCAGTTTGAAGTGTTTACGGCCGCTGCTTGGTCTTACTTTGCTGCGGCCGCTGTTGATATTGCTGTGATTGAGGTGGGTTTAGGTGGTCGATTGGATGCGACCAATGTATGTTCTGAGCCTCTGGTCACAGCTGTTGTTTCGTTAAGTCGTGAGCACTGGCAGCGTCTGGGGCCTACCCTGGCGGATATTGCTAGAGAAAAGGCCGGTATTCTCAAGCCGGGGCGACCTGTGGTGATCGGTCCTTTGCCGGCTGAGGCCGACCCAGTGGTGCGTCGGCGGGCTCAAAAGCTGGGTTGCCCCCTGTATGAGATAAGTCCTGCTCAGGTGAGCACTACAGGGCAGTGGCGCAGCGGTCTGGATGACTTGGTGGATTATGAGTCAGGGTTATTAGGTGAGCATCAGCGGGTGAATAGTGGAATTGCGATCGCAATTCTTCAGCTGCTCCAGCGCCAAGGCTGGCAGATTTCTGCCAACGCGATTCAACAGGGTATGGCAGCAACTCTCTGGCCCGGACGTCTGCAATGGGTTACCTGGTGCGGACAACAACTCTTAATCGACGGTGCCCACAACCCTGCTGCGGCTAAAATGCTGCGCCGTTATGTTGATTCTCTCCCTCAGCCTGTTGTCTGGCTGATGGGAATGTTGGCTACCAAAGACCACAAGGACATCTTTCAAGCGTTGTTGCATTCAGGCGATACGCTACATCTAGTGCCTGTGCCAGGACATCAGACAGCAGAACCAACAGATTTGGCTCACTTGGCGCAAGAGACATGCCCAGAGATGGCGGGGTGTTTCCCCTATGAAATGCTGGATGCGGGGTTAGCTGCATTTAGTAAAGCCAAAGGGGAGACTAAGGTTCTGTGCGGCTCCCTGTATCTGATTGGGGATTTTTTGGCTCGGTTGAATAGGTGAGAACAACCAAAAGGTGGACAGTGTTTGTTTGTCAAAGGTAGAGGTTGACTGATGGGCACTGCCCGCCCTGCGGGGGTACCGGTTTATCGATTGTTCCATTCGTCGGCTGCGTCGGCTATGGCTTCATCGACGGTTTTGTCGCCGAGCATAGCTGCCTGCAGATTGTCGTAAATGGCTTTTTGTAACTGTTTTACGTCTTCAAGGGCAGGAATCAGCACTTCTGCATCTGCTAGCTGGCTAGCGCTGACGGCTCGGGCAACTTCGATGGGAGTGGCATTAGCGGGGGCTTCGGTTAGGGTGCTGTCTACAGCTGCGGCTGTAGACGGTAAGACATTGGCGGCCTGGGCAAACGACACCTGATTGTCATTGTTGGTGACATATATGGCAAACTTTACTGCGGCCTCAGGGACATCTGTGGAGCTTGGGACCACCAGATTCATGGCGGCTACGTTTTTCGTACCTGTTTCTCCTGTGATTTGAGGTGCGGTTTGGGTGGCAGCGGCAATATCTGGTGCGTTATTGGCGATATTGTCCAAAGCTTCGGCCCCAGAGGCTAAAAAGACGGTTTCACCTGCCTGGTAGAGTTCAATAGCGCGACGATGTCCCTGGGTGAGGACCTCACGGGGTAACAAATCTTGCTGATAGAGATCGGTCCAATATTGAAAAACGTCTCGGCCTTCAGGGGTATTAAACGCCGCGTTGCCTGCCTCATCGACCAGCGGTACACCCATCTGGATAAATGACTGTAAAACATCGGCCGCGTCTTCTGGCACAAAGCTAATAAAGAAGGCGTATTTGCCGGTTCTCTCTTTGATTTGCTGAGCTGCCTCAGCCAGCTCAGTAAAGGTAGTGGGGGGCTCACTGATGCCCGCTTGCTCTAGGAGTTCTGCATTAAAAAGGGTCACCCGTGCTGTGAGATACCAGGGAAATCCAAAACTGGTGCCGTTTAACGTTGTTGCTTGCCAAATCTTGGGCAAATAGACAGATTTTTCTTCGGGACTAAGTTGCTCGTCTAGCGGCAGCCAGGCATTGCGACTGGCTAATTGGGAAGCAAAGTCAGGATTGAGGTTGACAACATCGGGGGCAGTGCCGGCTGAAACTGCGGTCAAGATTTTGCTTTGCATATCAGACCAGGGCACATCCACCCAAACGACGTCTATGTCTGGGTTAGCTGTTTCAAAATCGGCAATCAGCTGGTCAAAATAGTCGGTAAACTTTGGCTGCAGCTGCATGGTCCAAAATTCTACTTCCTGCTTGCCGGACTGTTCAGTGCCGCCACAGCCTGCTGCTGCAAGCATGACTCCAGCGGCAGCCCACGATGCCATGCGTGCTAAAAAGTGCCGACGTTGAAACAGTTTCATGATGGGCTTTTCTTTATCGAGAATATTTTCTATGGATGTTTTCAGACACTGTAGACCAAGACGGCCATGAGTGGAGGTGATTTGCTGGCAAGGGTAAAGATCGATGGAGTCGGAGAAGCCGATGAATCAAGGAGAATAACACCGCGGATTGGGTTGAGCTTAACAGCCCCAACGTATAGCAATCGACGGATGCATTCGTCGATTGCTAGTCAGGTTAGCTGTTGTAATTTGTGGCTTTCAGGGATATCGATTGTCTTAACTAACCTGACAGATGCAATAGGCAAGAGTTAATGAACCTCTACTTGAGCTGCACAGTCTCGTGCTCGGTTCCGCGCTTCTGCCAATGTATCGCCAAGTGCCAGTGCCACACCCATGCGACGATTTTTGTAGGCACGGGGTTTCCCAAACAGCCGCAGCTTGCTGGTGGGCACTGTCAGCGCTCCGGCTACACCGGTAAACGTGGGGCTGTTGCTGGATTGATTGGCTAAAATTACCGCTGACGCACCGGGGCGAACTTGCTCAATTTCACCAATGGGCAGACCGGCAATGGCCCGTACATGCAGCTCAAATTCCGACATGTTTAGGCTCACCAAGGTCACCATGCCTGTGTCGTGGGGGCGGGGGCTAACTTCACTGAAGTAGACAGTTTGTTCGTCACTGGGGGCTCCAGCAATAAATAATTCCACACCAAAAAGTCCAACCCCACCCAGGGCATCGGTAATTGCTTTTGCAATTTGTTGGCATTTTTCCAGGGTGCTTGGATTTAGGGCACAGGGCTGCCAGGACTCGCGATAGTCCCCTCCCTCCTGGAGATGACCGATGGGTGGACAGAAGTGCGTTGTGGGCTTGCCCTCAGGTATCTGGGGATGAGATCTGACGGTTAGTAGCGTAATCTCGGTGTCAAATTTGACAAAACCTTCAACAATGACTCGTTGGTCCTTGCCACGGCCAGCGTTAAAGGCATAAGCCCAAGCAGTATCCACGTCAGCCTTGGTTTTGACAAGACTTTGCCCCTTGCCAGACGAACTCATGACAGGTTTGACCACACAGGGGAGACCGATAGTTGCGATCGCATCTCGATATTCTGCCTCTGTTGCAGCAAATCGATAGGGTGATGTAGGCAAACCCAACTCCTCAGCTGCCAGCCGACGAATGCCCTCACGATCCATAGTCAGCCGCGTTGCCAACGCCGTCGGGATAACTTTCCAACCCTCTGTCTCTAGCTCGATTAAGGTTTCTGTTGCCAGGGCTTCTACCTCCGGCACGATCAAGGTTGGCTGCTCTTGCTCTATCACCTGTCTAAGCGCCTGACCGTCTAACATGCTAATCACATGACATCGATGGGCTATCTGCATGGCAGGAGCATTAGCATAAGCATCCACCGCAATTACTTCAATACCCAGACGCATAGCTTCTAGTGCCACCTCCCGACCAAGTTCTCCAGAGCCCAATAACAGCAAGCGTTGACAGCTATCCGAGAGAGGCGTGCCCCAGACGACATTTACAGGTTGATTTGCCACTTTTCCCATGGTCGTTTAAGAAAAATCCAACTTTTTTTAGAAATCGTGTGATCAATTTAGCCAATAGCGTGTAATATCGCTCGTAAAAAATCACATTCTTTCTCAGCACATTATCGTTGTCCTGAACTAAGAGTGATTTATCAAAGCTGATGTTAATACTCAAGAATCGATCCAATTTCAACATTCAAGCTGGTTAACAATCTGCAATGAAATTTGTTGGATAGGTCGCAAAATCTGCTTGAGTAGAACCGTTCAATCGTGGAGGCATAATTGTCATCGCTGTTTTTTCTCGTTTTATAAGCTGAGAAAAAAACTCAGATAAAAAAAGTATGTTTTGTTAGCTTTTTAGGGCAGTATTGACTCCAACCTCTGTATATTTTGGCGATAGCTAGCCATTCCTGCGCAAATTGTGTACGATGCGTTAGCAAAAAATAGGCCAAAAATCCTTTAGCCTCTACTAGACCAAATCGCTACTAGACCAAATCGTTAGGCTCCGCCTAGTTCAAATTGCTTTCCATAACCGGATAACTTTGTGACCGGATAATGCTGTGAACAGTTTAAAGTCGCTATTTTCAAGAAAGTCCCCAGGTGTTGGTGTTGAACTTACGCCTGAACGGGTCAACGTCGCTCGTCTGCGGAAACAGGGGCAAAAGATAAAGTTAGAAACGCTTGCCTCTGCTGAGATCCCAGAGGGTATTTTTGAAGAAGGTCAGATCATTGATACAGCAGCCATGGCTGAAGCTATCCGATCTGCCCTGACGGAAAGTAAACTGCGGGTAAAACGAGCTACAACTGCTGTGCCTGGTCGAGCCATCACGCGGGTAATTCCAGTACCGGCTGAGTTAGACGACAACGAGCTGCGCGAGATGGTTCTCAATCAAGAAGCGAGTCTATATTTGCCATTCCCGAGAGAAGAAGCAGATGTTGACTATCAAAAGCTGGGCTTCTTTGTTGATGAAGACGGCATTGAAAAAGTGCAGGTGTTGCTGGTGGCGGTCAAAAAAGAGGTTACTGATGCCTACATGGAAACCTTTCAGCAGGCTGGGCTAAGCCTAGATGTGGTTGAAACCAGCAGCTTTGCATTGATTCGAACCATTCGTGAACAACTGCGACAGTTCACACCTCAAGAAGCGGCGGCCATTGTTGACATTCAATTTGAGAGTACAGAAATCTCCATTGTTGTCGATGGGATTCCCCACTTCTCACGAACGGTGCCTATCGGTACGTTTCAAATTCAAAGCGCGCTCAGTCGTGCGATGAACTTACCCCCAACACGCAATACGGAGTTGTTGCAGGGTATGACCGTACCTGCTACACCTATGGACAGCATGGGGGCTCCCCAGATGGCTGGAGGCACTAATCCGGGAACAGCTGCCATGCTGCGAGTGCTAGGCGAGCTGTCTGATGAGTTACGTCGCTCCATTGACTTTTACCTAAATCAGGGAGAAGACATGGAAGTTGCTCAACTCTTACTGGCTGGCCCTGGCAGCGCTATTGGTCAATTAGATGAATTCTTTGCCCAGCGTTTGAGCCTGCCAGCTAGTCCCATTGATCCGATTGAGGCGCTATCGCTAGAGGTGGGTGATGAGATTTCTGAGGCCCAGCGTCCTGGGTTGGCAACGGTTCTTGGCTTGGGTTTGCGGGAGGTTTAGAGCATGTATAGCATCGACGTTAATTTTCTAAATGATCGTGAAGAACGGCCGGTTTTAGCAACGCAGTCAGCGGTGGTGCGACAGCCAACTGCTGATCGCACCCCTATTGCTATTGGGTTGGGAGTGTTAGTAGCCGCGTTGGCTGGTGTCGGCGGGTTTTTTGGGCTGCTCAAGTATCTTGAGTCTAATTTGCAGAGCCGTGAGGCTGAGCTAGATAGTCACCTTGTTGAGCTACGGGCAAAGCTAGACGAGGTAGACCGCATTAGGGCAGAAACGGAGGCAGCTCGTGCAGAGAGTCGTGCCCTAGCAAGTGTATTTACCAAGATTCGACCCTGGTCAGCCATTGTCAAAGATATTCAAAACCGGATTCCTACTCGGGCACAGCTAACCCAGGTTTCGCAAACTACAGGTATCGCAATTCCCCCTCAACCTGGAGCTGAGCCTGTTCTCCCAGAAGCGGGCGGCATCAACATTGATGGTACAGCGTGTTCTTTTGACGATGTTAATGATTTTATTCTGACGTTAAAGAACTCACCGTTTTTAGAGAGTGAAACAGTTCAACTAAACACCTCGACGCTCGGAGGGGATGTCTTAGGTCGTTGTCCAGGAGAAGCTCAACGTGATGAGCCTACTCAGTTGGTCAACTACACCATTGGCGGCAACATTCAGAGTGTATCGACCGAACAGTTTGATCGATTGCTAGCTGAACTTGAAAACCAGCAAGCATCTGTAGGTCTTTCATCCAGGTTAATAGCCATTTTAGAGACAGGAGTGCTTCAGTAATGTCATTGAGTGGAGATTTTATACCGGCCGATGATGACCTATATGATGAGCCGATAAATCCTGTTGTCTTTGGTATTGAGCTGACCCCAAAAATCTTGGGTATCTTGGCCGCATTGGCAGGGATTGGTCTCGCTATTTTCTTGTTTCAGCGGTTTGCGCAGCCTGTGCGGCAGAGTAATCAAGAATTAAGAGCTACCATTGCCGAAAAAGAACAGCAGCTTGAGACCCAAGCTGAACGGCTAGAAGAGATTGCCAGGTTAGAAGAAGCTAGAGAGGTCGCGCTGGTTCAGCGTCGTAATGTCTATTCCTTATTCGCAGATGAGTCATCTATGGACACACTGCTGCTGGATATTAACCAGCGCATCAAAAACAGCAATGCGCCCATTGCTGCTGCCCGCAACCAAGTTCAAGCCCGAGGTATTCCGCCAATTTTGGTCGAAGCTCAATTACAGAGTTTTGTACCCAGCGGTGAGGTGTTGGTAGAAGATGGCAGCTTAGGGCCAGATGTAGATGGCAAACTGAAACGCCAAACATACAGTGTTCAGTTTTCTGGAGATTTTGCTCAGACGCAGGCAATCTTGGGCAATATCGAGCGTTTAGAGCCTCTGCTGCTGTTGAGAAATTTCTCCCTCGCTTCTGGCGAAACAGTCACAGAGACCATTCTTAACAATCAAGGACAAGTTATAGGACGACCAAAACAGGAGATAAATTCAACATTTGATATTGATGCTCTAATTCCGACGGGTGATCCAAATGCACCTCCGGAAATTGCTCCGCCACCGCCACCTGAGGGCGAAGTTCCTGCAGAGCAGTAGCGCTCTTTTCAAAGATGTGGCCTGTAAATCTTTTCCAATCCCTCAAAAAATTCCATCTCCAGGCATTGACGTACGCTAACTAAAGATTAAGGAGTGAACTGTGAAACGCTTTTTCAAACTTGGAAGTTTAATTGCTGGCGGAACTATCAGCGTCCTCACAGCCCAGTCTGCTGAAGCCGCCGCTACCGCCATTCAAAACGTTGAACTCAACGTTACTAAAACTGGTGTGGAGCTGTTGCTTTCGACTAAGGGTGGTGAAACTCCTCAAATCTTTGCTGTGAATCGCGATAATGTGCTTCAAGCAGACATTACCAATGCTCAGCTAGCGTTGCCCCGCAGCAAAAACTATCTAAAACAAAATCCTGATCCCGCTATTAGGTCGATTGAGCTGGAAACATTAGACGACAACACAGTGCGATTGACTATTCAAGGAAACGACAAAGCCCCCATTGCGGATCTGCAAAAAGTAAATGGCAAAGGTGTGCTTGTAAGCCTTGATACTCGCCCCAGTGCTACTTCTCAACCGAGTGAGGTTCCTGAGGTTCTCGAAACAGTTACCGATGAGTCTTTGTTACCGACTCGTCTTGCTCAGGCAGAAACGGAGACACCCGAAGAAACGGATACGCCCGAAGAAACGGATACATCCGAAGAAACGGATACGCCGGACATCTTGGTCCCTAACCCTGAGGTCATTATCGACGGTACACCGGTACCGTCACCAACGGTTAACACTGCACCACCGTTTTTGCCCCAGGCTGTGCCCCCTCCGGTAGGGGACATTTCTGTGTCTGAGGTTGATGCCGGTTTGGATGTTATTGATTTGGGGACGGCTGAGCGAGTACCTCGATTGGTTTTGAGAGAAGCAACGGCCCGCGAAGCGCTCTCACTATTGGCCCGTGCTGCAGGATTGAACCTGGCATTTACTGAGGCAGGTGCAGAAGGTGAAGCGGCGGCTGATACGAGGGTGACTCTAGATATTGAAGACGAACCCGTACAAAACGTATTTAACTACGTGCTACAGATCTCAGGGTTAGAAGCTAACCGTGTGGGACGGACTATATTTGTTGGACCTCGCTTACCTCAGGCTGCTCGTAATGTCAGCATCCGCAGCGTTCGTCTCAACCAGGTTGATGTCGCGACTGCAATTAACTTCTTGGTCTTTATGGGTGCTGAAAGTGCCTTTACCGATCAGCAAGAAATTACTGAAGTAGTGGCAACCACTGATGTCGGTGAAGTTGAAGAAATTGAAAGAACCGAGCTAGAAACAGAAGTTGAGGTTCTGCGAGCAGATTACCAAGATTCTTCGACCCTCTTGCGTGGTTTAGAAGTTATCGGCGATCAGCGGACAAGCTCGGTGACCCTGGTGGGCACACCCCGCCAGGTGGAAATTGCCACATCTCAGCTTGTGCAATTAGACCTACGCCGACGTCAGGTGGCTATTAATGTGCGGGTTGTTGATGTTGACCTCAATGCTACTGATGAAACCGATGCTAGCCTTTCCTTTAGAGCCGGAGATGTTGGTGTCAATATTGTCAATGGAGCCCTTAATTTTGGTATCAGAAGTTTGGCAGGGTTAGCCAGTAGCTTTGAACTGGATGTCAATGCCGAGATTAGAAATGGAAATGCCAAGATCATCACTGACCCCACACTGATTGTTCAGGAAGGGCAGGATGCTGCCATCTCTCTAGTTGAACAGGTTGTGAGCCGTGTCGATGTGACCTTCTCGGATACCGATGGTGCCAGCCGTGAGACCCGTGAAGTTATTTTTGAAGATGTGGGTCTAACCCTCCAAATCCTGGTGGACCGGATCGATGACAATGGCTTTGTCAATATGACTGTAGCGCCTAGCATTTCATCGCCGTTGGCTTCGATTGATCTAGGTGGTGATACTGGTACAGTTACACCCATTACAACCAGGGCCTTATCCTCTGGGCAGATTCGGGTGCGGGATGGCCAGACGCTATTGCTGTCGGGCATCATTGAGGAAACGGATCGTGTCAGTGTGACTAAGGTGCCAGTTCTAGGTGACTTGCCGATTATTGGTTCTTTATTTAGAGATACAGAAAATGTCGACGAGCGCCGCGAGCTGATTATTTTACTGACACCTCAAATTTTGGATGACTCTGATCAAAGTATCTTTGGCTATAGCTATACCCCCGGCGAAGATGTGCGAGAGCTGTTAGGAGAAGACGAATAATTTCTGTTAGCCTCTGTAACAATTGCTAAATCCTCTGAAATCCTTGCTATTAGTGGGGTTTTCGGAGGATTTCTTGATTTTTGAGGTACAGTTGTCGATGATGAATCCTATGAATTTTCCTAAAAATCGCTGAAATCCATATAAATTCAATGTTTTATAGATCCATACTGACAAAGTACCCCTTAGAATAGGGCAGAGAAAACATGGGGCCTCAGGGGTTTCAGCGATCTGCTGAGATTTTCCTTGTGTTTTTTGGCTTGTTTGTCCAACTATGGACATGGTTCATTCATTGGTTTTAATCTGCGAGGAGACGAAGATGAATAAAGGTGAACTTGTGGACTAGGTGTCCGAATAGGCCTCTGTTACCAAAAAGCAGGATGACGCGGACAACACTGCAGCGATTGAGACCATTATGGAAGCGGTTACCAGTGGTGAAAAAGTAACGCTAGTAGGATTTGGCTCTTTTGAGCCTCGGCATCGTAAAGAGCGTGAGGGTCGCAACCCTAAGACAGGTGACACTATGGTTATCCCAGCTACAACTGTGCCTGCATTCTCGGCCGGTAAGTTATTTAAGGAAATGGTTGCTAAAAAGTAAGCTGGTTCAGCATTATTAGTCCAACAGTTATCAGACCAACAGTGCTGCTAGAGCTTGTCACTATTAGTTCGTGTCGTTTAATAGATTTTTTAACGATACGTTTGTAATATGCTGCCGACTCATAGCGGCACTTCTTTTTTGAGTGTGTGGATGTTGTTTAGAATACAAATTTTTGTTTTTAACAACATAGTCACACCGAGAGAGAAATGGATAGGATTTGTTGGATAACCATGTAATGCTTTAATCTTGCCTGTCTCAACCCAGTACAATTGGCGGAGATTAGCATGGTCACATGGTCACTTACGACACGGATTATGATTTAGCAATCCTAGGCGGTAGCGTAGACAGCCGGTTCGCTGCTTGCAGGGCTTCACAAAAGGGTGCTCGTGTCGCTTTAGTTGCGCCGAACTGGCAGGTTAATGACCTTACACATTATGTGTTGCAAGCGCTGAGGGCGTGGCCGCTAGATTCCAAACCAGATTGGTCCTCGTTATGTGCTTGGATTCGTCATCGCTGCAATTACCCGACGTTTCCCTCGACGACCTTAAGCGCTCAGGGGGTCGATGTTATCTCTGAACCCGCTAGCTTTACCCAAGGAGGGCGACTCCAGCTAGATAGTCGCTCCCTTAAGGCTAGCCGCTATCTGTTGACAGATGGGTATGCCCTATTTGACCTCGCCGTTAATCAAGGGCTATTTTGTAGTCAACTGACTCAGCTAGAAACAATTCCCGAACGGATTGCTGTTGTTGGTTATGGTGCAACAGCCGTGGAGTGGGCCTATGCTCTAAGCCATCGAGCCACTGTCTCTTTGATATGGCGAGGAGCGTCACTGTTACCTGCAGAGGACCACGACATTCAACGGCTGGTTGAAGCTCAGCTAAAAGGGTTAGGTATTAAGCTATTGAGCTTGAGTGACTGTCTAGAAGGCAAGGACAGTCAGCTTGATGCCAAAACGCTTGATGTCGACTTGCTGGTGGTTGTCCCTCAGCCTTGCAAATGGGAAAAAATGTCATTAAAGATGGTTGGTATTGTGGGAGAGCCAATACCTGTGAATGGCTATTTACAAACGGCCCATCCCAAAATTTATGTCAGTGGTGGCAGTTTGGGAGGAGAAAATCGTGCTGAACTCACGTGTCAGGAAACATCAATTGCCCTGGAAAATGCCCTGTTTAAACGCAGTCGGATAATGCGATATGAGCGAGCATTTTATTCGATTGAGCTGCTATCGCCTGTTGGTCGCTGGGGCTTAACTGAATATCAGGCCAGACAGCGATATGGTCAAGTCGCCGTAGTTCAGGCGTCCTCTCTACCTTTAATAACCGATCAGGTTTGTCAGACTAATTTTTGCAAACTGATTGTTCAAGGAGCTCATCTTGTGGGTGTGCACCTGATGGGAGATGGAGCGCCTAATTTAGTGGCCGCCTTGGGTTATCGCCCGCGTTTGCAAGCTCTAAGTCGCTGGGCGATAACCCAGTTTGATTCAGGCACGCTGGCTGAGGCCGTTTATCAAGCGATCGCAAAATTGCAGAACCAGCGCTGGCAAGCGGGTCAATGGCGACGAGACTGGGCCGAAAATTGGTTTAATCTGCGTCGGTCTTGGGATATTTAAACCCTTGCGAGAGTAACCATTTCAGCCTGATCCTGATATTTGCCCTGACGAGTTTCATAACTCACCTGGCATGGATTGCCTTCTAAAAATAAGAGCTGCACCACACCTTCGCTGGCATAGATACGACAGTCTGCGCTAGAGGAATTCGAAAACTCTAGGGTTAGATAGCCACGCCAGCCAGCCTCTGCCGGAGTGAGATTGGCAATAATGCCACAGCGGGCATAGGTGCTTTTACCAATACAAACAGTTGTGATGTTGTCGGGAATGGCTAATCGCTCTAAGGCCACCCCCAACCCGTAGGAATGAGCCGGCAGAATAAAATAGCTGCCATGCTCATCGGTTTGTAGATGGGTAAGCTCTAAATTGTCTGGATTAAAGTGTTTGGGGTCAATGACAGTGCCTGGTATGTGGCGAAAAATTCGAAACTCTTTAGGAGACAGGCGAATATCGTAACCAAAAGACGATAGACCATAGCTGATGACAGGCACGTTGGCACCATTGAGATCCATCCGACGTACTAGCTGAGGTTCAAAGGGCGTAATCATCCCTTCATCAGCCATGGTATTTATCCAAGCGTCATTTTTGATCATGCTTTACCACTCAATTAATTACGATGATAGGCCTCTATAAAAGGAAAAAGAAGCCTGTCTGACTGCCGCTGTTGCGTTTTACTAATTTCTTATTAGGGCAAAAACTCACGCCGAAATTCGGTAACCTGATCGGCCATTGACAAAATTGAATAGGGCATTTTAGGTCCTGTCAAAATAATATCCATTTGGGAAGGCCGCTGCTTGAGCAGATCTAGCACCTCGGTTTCTGGAATTAGACCGTATTCAATGGCAAGGCTCAGCTCGTCCAGCATAACTAGCTCATACTGATTGCTGTGCACAACCGATTTTACGTGGCCCCACAGCTCACTCACTGCTGCTTGGGCGTCGTCTGTTGCCTCAAATATACAGCCAGAGTAACCGCACCGGACACAGTGTAAGTGTTGCCCCCTGAGGGTCATATGCACAGGCACCTGGTCAATTCCACCTTTGAGAAACTGAGCGACGAGCACCGTCATCCCTTGATCGGCTGAGTGTAGTGCTTGCACCATGACATTGGTAAAAAAACTGCGGTGAACTGAGGTGAAGACCCGCAGTGCCCCTTCAAGGGCCTGTAAAAATGGGTGACGCTCTTCCTTTTGAAGACCAGGGGAAGTAGCAGAAGACGATAGTCGAGATGGACGGCGGGTATGCTGGTTGACCCTCAGCTGTTGGACCATAAAACGCTATATCTAGTAGCACGTTCTCTACAGAGACCTAAATATAGCGCATACCTGGCAGATTTAATCAGCTACTTAATATGATGATTCTTTGCAAACTAGGTAAAGGGTCTTGCCCATAGTCAGCCCGCTCACAGATTAAGTCAGTGGTTAGTTAAAGTGTACTATTTTTTGACTCTGTCTCAACCATGCTGGACCTAAGGCTGGTTTTCTAGAACGTCAGAGGCCAGGCTAAGCGCTGTAATGCGAGGCTCTGTCTGGCCACGCCCAAACAGTCAGAAAAATGCGGGAGAAGCCAGGGTGACTACGGCTACGAGCGTGGTGGTTGCTATCGCAACCACCACGCTTACCTTGTCCGCCTTAATCCGTTTTTTCATATCCGTAACCCTATAGGTTGGCCGCTATACTACCACAGGTGCTGAGGATGCCATGACACAGGTCATAACGGCTAAACCAAGCTATGGTCGGATGCATAGTTTGCAAAAACCACCCTATGTTAAAAGCCGTTTTATTTGATCTAGATGGCACGCTAGCCAATACTGACCCGATTCATTTTCAGCTTTGGCAGGAGCTGCTTGTCCCTTATGGGATGACCATAGACCAGGAATTTTATGATCGCCGCATTAGTGGTCGTCTTAACATTGATATTGTTCAAGATTTGCTGCCACAGCTTTCACCAGACGACGGTGTTGTTTTTAGTGCCAATAAAGAAGCTCGATTTCGAACGATTGCGGCGGATCAGCTTCAGCGGATGCCGGGGCTGACGGATTTTCTACACCACATTAAACAGCACGGGTACGCCACCGCACTGGTGACGAACGCCCCTCGGCCAAATGCCGAGTTTATGCTGAAAACCTTGACCCTCAACGGCGTGTTTCAACCCGTTATCATTGCCGATGACTTGCCCAAGGGCAAACCCGATCCACTGCCTTACCAGACAGCTTTAGATAACTTGGGCATAGCGCCGGAGGAGGCCATCGTTTTTGAAGATTCTCCATCGGGTGTTCGCTCGGCTGTGGCAGCCGGTATTACGACTATTGGCATGACGTCTACCCACAGTGACACTGCTTTGCAGCAGCTAGGGGTCGAGTTTACTATCGCAGATTTTACCGACGGCCGATTGCTGAGCTATGTAGGGCAGCCACCCAGATCTGGCGATCCCTGTCTCTCTCGGTAAGATTGGGTTATAGTTGTGCGCACATAGTTCAGGGTTGATCGCTGGAAGCTTTAGATAGCTATGTGTACACAACCCGAGAAATGCATGCCTCGGGTTGCTATAGTTTTAGTTTTCTATCATGAGCATCGACGCTGACCAACCCCCTGAGTCCCAAACAGTGCAAGATCGTCTGGCCAGTTTGCGACATCTAGCCCAGGCATTTCCTAAAGAGCAACGGGAAGACGTGCTGCTTGAGCTGGATGATCTGAGTGCAGATCTAGCGAATACGGATGGTTCTAGCTTGCAAACTCTACATCAGCGACTCAAACGGTTGGCGGCCATCGCTATGATGGCTCGCATGTTTGCCACCAATAATCAGCAGGCGATTGAAGAGTTTGCCAGCCATCTGGTGGCGTTGACAAATGCCACCAAGGTTGGTGAAGGTTGAGCGGTGGTTAGTAATAGTAGTTCCTGGCCGGTGGTCTATAGGCTTGCTCTACCCAGATCTGGGTATTAACCGGACCGTAGTGCTGCTGTAGCGCATTTTCCACCCGTTCTCCGATGGTGCGAGACATGCTTAAAAACTCTGGATGGACAGCTAGATAAAGCTCAATCCAGACCTGGCGACCCACCATGCCCCGTGACCGAATGAGGTTGCAGCGGGTAACGCCGTCTATGCTAGTGACAATTTGAGCAATGGCTTCAGGGGCGATGGCAGTGGGTCTTAGCAACGTGGGGAGCTGGGTGTCTAGAACACGCCAAAAACTGTGAAGTGTAGCAATGATAAGTGCGATCGCAATCAGCGGATCTAGCCAGGTATAGCCACGCCAGATGCCGACTAAACTCAGCAATAGAAGAATACTTAGCCAGCCATCTCCCAATATGTGCTGGGTTGTGAGCTTAACGGTCAAACTATTTAAGTACCGACTCTGATATGACACCAAGAGTGCCAATGTCAGCGCAATTGCCACCATGGCTGCCATCAGCTGCATTAGCGCTACGGTAACCTCAACTGGGAATGGAATCGATTCCTGCCGCATCGCCATTTGAAACTGTCTGATGGCCACAAGCAAAACACTGACGCCAAAAAAACCTAAAACAGAGGCCAAAATTAGTGCCCCGCCGGTTTCTCCTCGACCATACCCCCAGATTTCTCGCCCCAAGGGACGATGGGGAGATGCGATCGCGCTCAGACTAAGGGCAATGCTAAACACATCAATCAGCGTATGCAGTGACTCTGCCAACAACCCGACTGACTGACTCACCCAACCAGCGATTAGCTCAATGGTCAAAATCACCAGATTAGCCCACAGCATCATCAGCAACAGGCGATAGCACGTTTGCCGTTGTTGCCCAGCGTCTATGACCATGGGGTACCCATAAACCAATGGAGCATTGATTAAACCATATCCAGCAGATTTTTTCAGAGGACAAACAGGTACAGCCGTCCCCTGACAAGGGACCATAGCACGGGGAGTAGAGCGTATCAAAACTTGTCCACAGACACCCACAGATAACCCAGAGTCTACGAGTCTGGATACCAATCAGCATTTGTGTAAAAAAATCAAAAAAAGCTGGCGGTTTTTTTAGAGATGCAGAGCGCATTCAACAAGCTGTCTGGGGCAACCCACAAAAATATTCTCTCCGATGCCTATGTTTCGGTACTCCAGCAATCGTAATGGCTATATTTCCGCAACCATAACGACATAGGTGCAAGCTTGACATATAGCAGGGATGAAGGCCTTATGAGCGCTAGGAAATCTGATGTGACGTATCCTAGCAACTCTGAAAATACTTTAAGAATTCAATCTTTGCGTCTGGTAAGCGAGCGTCAAATAAAATTTAAAGTCAGAAAGGGTACCGACGACTGGCCGTGTTTCGTCTCGGTACCCTTACTGGTTCGCTCCTCACACACAATCATAAGATTAGGGCATATCGCGGATTTTGTCATCCCCTAAGTTAACTTTTTAAAATCAGGTTTTCCATTGAGAAACCTCAATGCTATAAATGCTTGGCCAATTGATAGCCCAACCTACCGACCAATACCTGTTCCAGTACAACACGCGTCGGTTCTAACCAAGCGCTTAACACTTTGACTTCCGAGGATAGTCCTGCTGTGGCAATACATGTTTCTAACGCCATCACCAAATGCCTAGCCTGCTGCACCAGCTGATTGGGGGCGCTATTTTCCCAATTGTCGCAGATGTCTAGCAGACAGTAAATCAGTGCTTGTATAGACTGATTTGGTATCAGAAAACTTTCTGAAGATGGCCTGTTCGATTTTATCGGCACCGATACCTCCTGCTGACGACAGCGAGTTTGCCAACGACAGCAAAGCTCATATCCAGACTGGAGTTGCCACAGCCAAGCTGCCTGAATAGACCACGAAGATGAGGCTTTCGCAGGCTGTGACCACTGATTTAGATGCTGTTGCCATTGCTCGATACCTCCTTGGGAAATCACAAACTCCAACCAGCCGTCGTCAGTCTTTTGCAAGTGAGACCATAGGGGAGGTAATGTTTGGTGTTGTAAAACTGACATCAGACAATCTACTAGCTCATCTAGCGGTAGCTGCCACATTTTTGCCAGCTTCAGTGGAATTGCAGAAATATATGTAACTGTTCCGTTACAGTTAACTTTTTTTAAGGGAATATTCTGATGACAAATCTGTGTGGTTTTACCGATGCTTAACAAAACAGCTGAATATCTAAGGGGAGTATAAAGGTTTGACCTTGATACATCTTGATTGATGGGATTAAGAACTTCAATCGAGGAAGCTATATCAGACTGCAATGTCCGTTTTAACGAAAACCATGTCATATTTGTAATACTTAGTTCACAGAACAGAGCCAGCTTTGTTCAGAGTTTTTAGCCTTACCGAAGGTTAGGCGATGTATTCCATTTGTCTGCTTCAACAAAAGCTGAAGTAAACATAAAGAAACTAATTTCAGGATGCCAACTGGATCGGTCGTTTGTATTAATGTACTTGGCGTATTTGTTTCGTATACTGATCGTGATTTCACGGTTGACAGGTACGGTGGCTCCTTGGTAGTTGACATAGGGCTTTTAAGTTACTTTTTTAATTTCATAGATGACTGCTTTCAGGGCGTATCGATAACTGGAGTTTTCTTTCACCGGAAGCCTTCCAGGACGTTTGTTTTGTCTACAGACTTTATGGCTTGATATTAGGTAAATGACACTATCTGAATTATCGACAACTTCCAGCACCTTTCCCATGTCCTCATCTATCCCATCAGATGACGCTCGGCCATTTCTTGTATGGCAACGCATTCTGGATTGGGCTCAAGAGCACTATCGATGCCGTACTTTTAGCAAGGATGAGCGAATCCCAACACGCCCAGGATTGCTTTATCTAGTGCAGCAGGGAGCGGTACGTTTAGTTGGTAGCGCCCAGGTCAGCGCCACCCTTAAGCAGCAAAAGAGTGCATCATCTCCAAGGGTTCCTCTGGTGGCGGCTGAGGAAGCCTTTTTAGGCTTTGTAGGGGCGGGCCAACCGTTCGAGATTGTGGCACAGCCTCCGTTTACACTACAAAGCTTTTCCCATGTAGACCAAACGACTATTGTCTGGCTCTACTGGAATGATTTAGATACATGGCCGCACTTTCGTCGGGAGGTGCTGGATGCATTTCGTCGTCAGCACCAGCGTAAGTTGCTTTGGCTAAGCACTTTAGGGCAGCGTCGTACCATTGATCGACTATTGGGTTTTCTAACTCTGCTGGTCGATGAATATGGTGAACCCTGCGAAAACGGCTACTATTTGCCTTTCCCTTTAACCCATGCTCAAATCGGCAGTGCAATTGGTTCAACTCGGGTAACTGTAACTCGTTTGATGGGTAAGCTGCGGCAGCGCGGACTGATCCAGAGCCATGGAGAAAACCTTATTAGCATTCCCTTTGGCGCTAGTCTAAAACAACAGGGATAGGCGCGGCCCCAAAGCATCGGTCAAGACACAATTATAAAACCCAGGATTTGCCTGGCTGCAGTTTTTATCGTAGCTGGGCAAATCCTATATTATTTAGGGCGGTCTGACCCTCTGCCGATAACATTAGTTCTGCATAGGTCTGACCAATGGGGGTATCGGCATTGGTCACAACATAAATTTGACGCGTCAGCGGATAGTCTTCGGTCCTAAATCCTTCTAGGTTGGGTTGATTACGTTGGAAAGGGCAGTTTTGCAACTCGATGTATGGAAGTTGATATGACGGCTGCTGGTCTATGGAAATAGGCTTAACCGTACACTGCCCCACTACCTCTGGCGCTGATGCAAAGTAAATAGCGCCCGGTGTATCACCCGTCAGGCGGATTGCTTCAGTGGTAGTGTTGCTGCGTTGAACGCTGGTAGCTAATGTTTCACCATTAAGTACAACCTGGCTAAAAAATACAACGGTACCGCCTTTATCATCACGGGAAATTGCCATGATAGGTAGATCTGGCCCTCCTAACTGTTGCCAGTTATTGACTCGCCCAGTGTAAATATCACGCAGATCGGTCTGACTTAAATTTGAAAGCGGTAGCTCTGGGTGAATAACTACAGCTACACCCTCAATGGCTATAGGGATTTCTTGTAAGGTGATGCCGTTTTGTTGAGCCTGTTGCTTTTCAGTGGAAGTCAGGGGGCGAGAGGTTTGAGCAAAATCAAGTTCGCCATTGATGAGCATTTGAATGCCGGCCGATGACCCCGGTGTCTGGTTGGTCGGATCTTTATAAACCAGCTGTAATCCTGGAAATACCTGCTCTATTTGAGGATCAACAGTGCCGCGAATGGGTGCCCAGGTGGTGCTGCCACCGTAGGTAAACTGTCCGGTTGGAACGTTGATATCCGCAAAACTGGTTGCTGATGCAATAGCCGGTAGCTGAGGTGTACCAGATATCCCTCGCTGTTTGATCCACCAGCCGCCTCCGGTAACCATAGCAATCAAGAGTGCTATTCCCAACATCCATGGGCGCAGTGCGCTTTGTTGTGAGGTAGTACCTGGCTGTATGGGGGATGTTGTGGATTGGGCAACGGGCTGAGGTGGAGTGGTGTAGACGATGGCAGGAGTCGCTGTTGGTGGTAATGCCGTTGCTGGTGATACGGCTGTTGCAGCTGATGGTGGTGTGGCTGATTTGGCCGATGTTGGTAACCCAGGCGACTGAGCGTCAGGCATTAGGATATCAAGGGTAGCCTGGGCGCTGCTGTATCGATCTTGGGGGCTGGCACTCAGCAGTTTATCGATTACGAGAATTAAATTTTTATCCTGCAGGGTGACATGCTGTTGCCACAGCCAGCGGTTGCTATAGCTGTCAAACAACTCTGTTGTTTCTTTTCCGGTTAATAAAACGACGCAGGTGACAGCCAGCGAATAAAGGTCGGATGCGGGAAATACTTGACCGCCAGTAACCTGTTCTGGCGGTGCATAGCCACTGGTGTATATGCCGGTTGACCGGGTTGTTGAGGCGGCCCCAGTAACCTGTTTTACTGCACCAAAGTCAAATAGATACAGCTGATTATCAACTGTTTTCATAATATTGGAGGGCTTAATATCGCGGTGAATAGCCCCGTTGCTATGAACAAATTCTAAGACCTTTAATATCGATACCAAAATAGCTTTAACAGCGCCTTCTGGTAGGGAACCGCGCCGTTCAAGAATTTGTTCTAGGTCCTCTCCATCGATAAATTCCTGAACCAGGTAAAAATATTCCTCATCGTTACCCGATGAGGGTGATTTTACAATGATGGGGAAATAGGCATAGAGATCGGGGATTTGTGGGTGCTGATTTCCTAGACGTTCCAATACCTCGGCTTCACGGGCAAAGAGCTGCTGTGCAATCTGTAGTTGTTGCTGACTGAGCTGGGTTGAGGGTTGAAATAGTTTGACAACACAAGGACGTAGAGCAGGAGTGTCGCGATCGCACGCATAGTAAGCGGCTCCAAATCCTCCCTGTCCCAGCAGTCGTTCTGGCAAATAGCGCCCTCTTAAAATTAGGGGCATGCCACAGTTGGTACAAAACAGCTGTGAAGCCGTTTGAATCGACTCTTTTAGTTTGGGATGAAAATTAACTGGCCGAGAACACCCAGGCCGAGTGCAGTGTAATTGCATGGAGCAGCAATATGATGACGCGTTAGAGTGGGCCCACTGCCAAAAAAAATAAGCTGGCAACGCCTAAGACCATCCTACCCGTAGCTTAACTGCTCTCTTCTACAGGAGCATCATCTAATGATTTGTTTTCAGACTTACCATTAGTCACTGCTTTGGCAGGTGCTGCCTGGTTGCCCCCATTTTTTTTACGGTCGGGACGATGGTCAAAATCAATCTCTCGATTAGTAAACTGGGGCAAAATCTCCCGCGTAAACGCACCAGCTGCCGTTGAACGATAGCGATTGGGATTAAAAATAACCGACAGTGTGCGTTTAACGACGACTGAATCAATTTTGGCTCGGTGCAGCACACCCATCTGGAGTTCTTTCTCAATCGCTGAAATTGATACAACCGCCACACCTAGCCCGGACTGTACTGCGTTTTTAATGGCTTCAATGGAGTTTAACTCCATTTCAACGCGTAATCGCCGTGTTTCGATGCCGCAGCGGGTCAGTACCTGATCGATCACCTTGCGAATTGTGGACTGCGAATCTAAGGAAATAAACTTGAGCTTGTAGAGATCTTCTCGCTGAATCGCCTGACTACTCGCTAACGGATGGAAGACCGGCATAATCAGCGCTAGCTCATCTTCAGCATAGGGAATGATTTCTAGCGAATCTTGCAGCTCTGGCGGTACTTCACCCCCAATAATGGCTAGGTCAATCTGTCCATTGCCCACACTCCAGGAGGTGCGACGGGTAGAGTGCACATGAAGCTGGACGGCCACATCTGGATAGCGCTGACGAAATAGACCAATCATCCGAGGCAACAGATAGGTCCCTGTGGTCTGACTAGCCCCGACAATCAGTGTGCCTCCCTGCAGTTTTTGTAAGTCTTCAATGGCGCGACAAGTCTCCTGGCAAAGGCTGAGAATGCGATCGCCATATTCCAGTAACAAATAGCCCGCTTCCGTTAGCTGTGCCCGACGTCCACCTCGATCAAACAGCGGCACATCCAGCTGCCGCTCTAGATTTTGAACCTGGAGACTTACCGCAGGTTGAGATACATAGAGGCTGTCGGCAGCTCGCTTAAAACTACCCTCTGCCGCAATCGCCTTTAGAATGCGCAGTTGATCTAACGTAAACGGGAGGTCAGACATAACGGTTAGGGTGTCAACGCCGGTATTTCAAACAAAATCCGTGGCACGATTGATAAAAGCCTCTTGAGAAAAGCACGGTGTATACGTAACAAGTAGAGCTACCTTATCGCTGCTTAACACACTGACTTGCACGTTAGAGTCTACAGGATACGTAGATCATTCCTTCCTCATGAGGGGAGAATAACTCAAAACGTTAACTAAGGTGTTTGTTTGTGTGGAAATCTTTTCAAGCCCATTGGTGGATCTATTAGCTCTATTAAACGCGAATACTTACATTTTGGGCATTGCTGATCTTTGGGACGTTTTAGCTGTCAGAGGCTGTTGAATGGCCAAAGGTCTAGCCCTATTTATCCTAGCGATCGCACATTATGTTTGCCCTAGTCTCGCCTATATGCAGCGCCAATTAATTCAAAACTTTCTAAATTTGCCCGGCATCCTTGGACTGAGCCTGATACCTTTGGATGACTTGCCCGCACATGCCTATAGTGTTGGATTTCCCAAAAATAATGCCCCTGAACAACATCCATTGCTGTTACAAGGGCTCCAGCAGATTATCCAAACAACGCCCGCATCCCTTGAATTTTGTGCGTTTCAATTTGGAGCATATCAAGTAGAGCTGCATAAGGTAGAACATGAAGCGGTTTTATTTGTTTTTAGTGAAGACGTACTCCCAAACCAATATTCCAAGTCGGTTAGTGAGCTAATGCAGTTTATAAAGGCCGACTGCTCTGCTTTAGTTGATAGCATTCGCGCTATGCGGGCTGAAACCGTAACCGATGTGTTGCCGAAATCAGTACAGCCGCAAACCGCCAACCTGGATGATGTATTGGAGGCTATGAACAGTCTTAGCCAAGTCACAAGTCGTTATTTAGGACCACAGCTGGTGGCAAATCATTGGCGCACCCATCAAGCGAGAGGTCCGGCCTGGTTGGCTATGTTTAATGTTTCCGCTGATGGCACTATCAGCGTCACTGATATGGCTTCGCAGCTGTCCCCAGAGCAACTGGCAGAGATTCGGCTGTGGACCCAGCAGTTTCATCAGCGGTGTACCCGTATTATTCGGGACTATGACGTACTGGTTGAGCAGACGCTGCCCGAGCAACACTGGAAATTATTATTTGGGGGATAGTCACTTTCCTATGGTTAAAACAGTTCGGTTAGAGCCCATTGCCCAAGAGAGCGCTGTTGAAACCAATGGCAATTTGCTATCGGTTTTATTGCATAAAGAGCTGAGTGTCTTAAAGGAATGTGGCGGCCGGGGCATGTGCGCCACCTGCCACATCTATGTCAATGACGGTATGCGAGCGCTGACCCCTATCAGTCGACGTGAGCAGCGTACTCTCGCAATTATTACTTCCTGCCGGGCTAATTCTCGTTTGGCTTGTCAGGCCAGGGTAATGGGTAATGGTGTTGTGGTGGAACTGCCACCGGGTATGTATGTGAATTCTCTAAAAGACATTGAGTCTTTAATTGGCCGCCGGGCGGAGCAGGATTTGCTGCATCCTTTAACTGGTGCAGTTTTAGTAGAGCAAGGGAAACTAATTACGCGCTCTATGATGCGCCAGATTGAAAATGGCGAAAACCTTAATCTAAATGACTACTTTAAGCACAGTCGATAGATTTAGCGTGCTGTGCAGACCAAAAATTACGGATAGAGAAATTAAATTTTGAGAATTGAATAGTATCTGACCTAAAATCCAAAGCTTGTAACAATATATTTACACTTGAAGTCTTCAAAGCCTTTTCTAAGAATACAATCTAATATTTTTATTAAAAGATTTAGTATTCTACTGAGCTTTATAGCTAGGCACTAAGTTCTAATATGTGTTCAGCTATGGTTCTGTAGAGCTACGCCCATTTAGTTTGATTGCTTGCGACTTAAATATTGATGGCTGTCGATAAGTCTACGAATCTTAATCCTCGTCAACAACAGGTGATGCGTGCAACTGTACGTCACTATGTATCGACAGCGGAGCCCGTTGGCTCCAAAGCCCTGCTAGATGCCTATGGTCTCAATGTGAGTGCAGCAACTATCCGTAATGTGATGGGTGCTCTAGAACGATCTGGGTTTTTATATCAGCCCCATACATCCGCTGGTCGTGTGCCTTCTGACTCGGGGTACCGACTCTATGTAAATGAGCTGATCAAGCCATCAAAACCAACAGCCCAGAGGATTGATCGACTGTTGTCTCAACAGCTGAAATGGCAAGGATGGAGTGTGGAAGCGTTGCTTCAAGAGGCGGCTCAAATCCTAGCTCATCTGAGTGGCTATGTGGCGTTGGTGACTATGCCCAAGCTTGAGAATCTGATGGTCAAACATTTGCAGCTAGTGCAGATGTCATCTGATCAGGTGCTGTTGGTATTGGTGTTAGATGGCTATGGCACTGAGTCAATGGTTGTGCAGCTACCCAGAGGGACCACAGGAGCAGGAGCTTCTCACGATGAAGACGCGCTTGATCGTGAGTTACAAATTTTGTCTAACTTTTTGACAACTCAGCTGTGTGGTAGACAGCTATCTGAAATATCTAGCCTGGATTGGCATGAAGTGGATACAGCAGAGCATCATGTAATGACGCTCTGTCAGGCTATTGATGATTTGGCACGCCGTAAGCGTCAGCCCCAGACCCACATTTTGGTAACAGGTGTGGCAGATGTGTTGAGCCAGCCAGAGTTTTCAGAACAAAGTCAGTTACGCAATTTGGTTTCTCTGTTAGCGGATGGTCGAGAGCAGCTGTGGCCACTGATGTGCTCAGACGATAATACCCACCCGCTAAAAATTTGGATTGGAGAGGAAAACCCCCTGGAGCCGATGCAGGGCTGTGCTCTAATCTCGGCGGCCTATACCTGCGATTCAAGACCCTTGGGTAGCGTCGGGGTGATGGGGCCAACGCGAATGCTTTATGAAAATACAATTGCTGCAGTAGAGGCGACATCGAGCTATCTGTCAGAGATGATGTCGGGTTTAGATGTTAGCCAGTAGGCGGCGACAATGCCACCGATAAACCCAAATAGGTGACCTTCCCACGAAATCCCTGGCTGAGTGGGTAACAGACCCCAAAACATCGCACCATAGGTCACCAGGATAAACAGGGATATTGCGATCGCACCCATCGTCCGTTCGTAATATCCTCGGCCTAGCAAAAAGCCTAGATATCCAAATATAAGACCGCTGGCACCAATATGCACCGAGCCCCCCCGAGCTATTAGCCAGGTACCGGCGCCACCGATAACGGTAATCATTGCTGTAGCGACAAGCCAGGTGCCGATAGACCGTAGCATCACCCACCAGCTAAGGGTAAGCATGGGAACTGTATTTGCGATCAGATGACTAAACCCACCGTGGAGCAACGGTGCAAATAAAATTCCCCATAGCCCACTCAAAGAACGGGGACGAATACCGTATCGATCGAGACGGCCTCCAAAAACCAAAAAATCTATAATTTCAATGGACCACAGGGTAACTAAAACAATACCCAACAGCTGAAATCGTGCTGTAGTCGCAGATTTCAGTTCAGACAATAGAGGACGTTCGGATGACATGTGCTGAGATGGCATGAACTTGAGAAGTGGGCAGCCTATACGGCAAGGTGTTAGACCCTAGATCTAGGTTAAGCCAACAATCATAAAGTTGCCTGCGTCCCTCTGCAATTTCTCCCAACCTGCGTCACCACTGCCATTTCACGTTTAGTTTTATCACCTCAAAGGCATAAGCAACGTGCTCATTTCAGAACTGCTTGCAGTGCTTTCAATTTCGGCAGCGACAGGACTCCGATTAGCATTGCCACTCTTGTTAATTGGTCTGTTTTCCGGTGAGCAGCTCTGGTCGGCTGTGCCTATTTTGTCAAATATTCCCCAGGTACTCGTCGTTACTGTACTAGTAATCTGGTCGCTGCTGGAACTAACGATTTCAAAGGACCGGGTTAGTCGTCGGTTTCTGCAAAGTGCCGAGCTGTTTATTAGCCCCTTTGTTGGCACAATTTCTGGGGTTGCGATCTCACGCCTGGCAGATATCGATGATAGTCTAATGCTGGTGCTGCTAGCCGCTACAGGTGGTGTACTAGCCCTGGTGATTCAAATGGTACAGGTGGGCTGGCTATATCGCTCTAATAATCCACCTATGTGGGTGATTTTTGCCGAAGATGCCCTGTGTATTTGCTTAGTATTTTTTGCGTTTGATGCACCAGAGCAAGGTGGCCTGATTGCTTTATTTTTACTGTGGCTAGCCATTCGTAGCTCGACTGTCTGGCAAGACTGGCAAAAAAAACGATAAAAAAAAGGTGGGTAGGTTGCCTACCCGCCTTTTTTTTATATTTACATCAGCCCAGCAATGTGCAGTGGTCCATGACCGCTGACCATTTCCAATAGAAGTGCCAAAAAGCCCACCATAGCCAGGCGACCGTTCCAGACTTCGGCAAACGGTGTCAGACCCCAAGCAGACTTATCTTGAGGATAGATACGGACTTGCTTTTGTAGCTGAGCTGCATCGGAAAAGAGCTTACGAGGGGACTCCAATGCTTTGACCACCATATTCCCCATATCCTCAATAAAGACCGGATAGGTGTTGAGAGCAGGCACACGATGAAACCCTTGAATACCGGCCTCCTCAGCCAGCTCACGATACTCAATATCGATTTCTTGCAATGTTTCGATGTGCTCGGACACAAAACTAATGGGAACGACGACGAGATCATCGATTCCTTTTTCTGCTAATTCCTCAATAGCATCTTCGGTGTAAGGCTGTAGCCACTCTACTGGGCCAACTCGACTCTGATAGGCCAATGTAAAGTCGTTGGGGCGATTAACCGCTTTAACAATAAGGTCAACACAATGTTCCATCTCACGCTGATACGGGTCGCCAGCTTCCTCAACGTAGCTGACCGGTACACCGTGAGCACTAAAGAAAATGTGAGCACTGTCGGGGTTTGGAAGTTTAGCAATCTCTTGGTCAATCAAATCTGCCATTGCCCGTACATAGCCAGGACTGCTGTACCAGGATGGGATCAGAGTGTAATCAATCTTCTGCAGAGCAGGGTCATCTTGCCAGAGCTTATCTAAAAGACGGAAGCTGGAGCCGCTAGTGCTAATGGAAAACTGAGGGTACAAAGGCAAAACGACTAATTCTTCAATGCCGTCTTGCTTAATTTGCGCCACAGCTTCTTCAGTAAACGGGTACCAGTAGCGCATACCGATGTAAATTTTGACATCGCGCCCGAGTTTTTGTAAATACTCTTTAAGAGCGTCTCCTTGCTCCTCGGTAATCCGTCGTAGCGGAGAACCACCTCCAATTTCTTTGTAATTATCCTGGGACTTGCTAGCACGACTCGTGGAAATCAGCCAGGCCAGAGGTTTTTGCAACCAAGGAAATGGGAGTCGGATAATCTCTGGGTCAGCGAACAAGTTGAACAGGAAAGGACGCACATCCTCAAGCTGCTCGGGACCACCAAGATTGAGTAATAAGACTCCAGTACGACCCATGACTGCGTGATTACCTTTATGAACGAAGTTTTAATCATCTTTGACTTATCGTAACAACTAACTCCTCCCTAGACATATCAGATTTGTAGAAGTTGAGAATTTTTTTCATTTAGTATGGCCGAGTCTTCCATAACGCATTCGCTGGATAAAGCGCTAAACCAAGTCAATCAGCGTCTAAAAGCGGCAAAATTGGGTCTCCAGATTGAACGACGAGGCGATCGACTAAATCTAAGAGGTACGTTGCCGCCACGACCGGGTAGCCCAAAGCTACGACCCTATCAGCAGCGAGTGCCTCTAAAGCTACCGGCCACCAAGGCTGGGTTAAAACAATGTGAGCAAACGGCCAAAATTATTGCGGCCCAACTATTGCAAAATGTCTTTGATTGGCGAGATTACCTTGGGCCTGTGGCCGGTCTACGGATGGCAGGCGCTGATTTATCCTCCCAGATTGATGCCTTTGAGGGTCATTTTTTTGAAACTCGTCGCTCAGAGACGTCAGCTGCCTCACTACGAACTACCTGGGAAAAGGCTTACGTACCCTATTTGCGCAAGCTGCATGCTACTGCAGAGCGTCATCGTAATCTCAGTCTGCCTGAAGCTATCTACGCCACGGTTCAAAGTACTCAAGCCAATTCCCGCAGTCGTCAAATTTGTTGTACTGCTCTAGCCGCCCTGGCAGAGTTTCTAAACCTGGAGCTGCCGACAGATTTGAAATCTTTTTGGGGGAATTATGGCAGTAGCCAAACGCAGCTGCGGGCCTTGCCCTCTGATGAGCAAATTGTTGAGGTCTATGACAGCCTTAAAAACCCTCGTTGGAAATATGTCTATGGCATGATGGCCACCTATGGATTGCGCAACCATGAAGTGTTCTTTTGCGATACTCCCAATGCGCGACAGTGCGATCGCACTGCCGAAATTATCGTGCGTGAGACCACCAAAACCGGTCGTCATGAAGTCTGGCCCTTCTATCCTGAGTGGGTTGAGCGCTTTAACCTCACCAATGGTAAACTCCCCAACGTTAATACTGATCTAGACACAACCACACTGCAGCGAGTGGGGCAGCAGGTCACCACTCAGTTTCGTCGCTACAAAATACCGTTTTCACCCTATGACCTACGCCATGCCTGGGCGGTGCGCACTATATTAATGGGGTTACCCGATGCCGTTGCCGCCAAAATGATGGGCCACTCAGTGCAGGTCCACAATCGCACCTATCACCGCTGGATGACTCATCGGGATCAGCAGGCGGCGGTACAAACAGCGCTGGCGAAAAATCAAATTAACGCACCCATGTAGGGGCGTTGTATGCAACGCCCCTACAAATTGAATGGATATTACATCACCATACCGCCGTCCACGTTCATCACCTGCCCCGTAATGTAGGCTGCTGCTGGATCTGATGCCAAAAAGCGAATCAGTCCGGCCACTTCACTGACTTGACCATAGCGGCCTAGGGGAATGTACTTGAGAATTTCCTCTGTATTGGATAGTTCACTGGTCATGTCGGTTTCAATAAAGCCGGGAGCAACGGCATTGACGGTTACACCACGGGGCGCCATTTCCTTGGCTACAGTTTTAGTGAATCCGATGACGCCTGCTTTAGCAGCACTGTAATTGGCTTGACCTGGGTTACCCATAAGACCGGCAACGGACGAGATATTAATAATTCGACCAGACCGCTGTTTCAGCATGATTTTAGCGACAGCACGGGTGCAGAGAAATACGCCTGTAAGGTTGAGATCAATCACGGCCTGCCAGTCAGCGGGCTTCATTCTGAGTAACAACGTGTCGCGGGTGATGCCAGCATTGTTGACCAGCACATCGATGCGACCAAACTTTTCTGTGGTGCCTTTAATCAGCGCATCCACCTGTTCTTCTTTAGAGACGTCGGCCTGCAGTGCGATCGCGCTGCCCCCTGCGTTGGTAATTTCAGCTACGACCTCATCGGCGGCAGTGCTGGAGCGTGCATAGTTCACCACAACGCTAGCCCCTTCTGCGGCGAGGGTAAGGGCGGCTGCTTTACCGATGCCACGGGATGAGCCGGTGATAATGGCAACCTGATCTTGCATTGCTCCTGTCATGGTGAGGGGAAATGGTTAACAGCTCGATCACTCTATTATTTTTGGGGGCTAGGGATCAATTGCTCTGCTGCCCATCTCAGCTAGAATCATCAATCCAAAAGCTGAGACTTTGCCAACTGCCCATCTCGGCCGGAATTGTTAATTCAAAGTCTAATACCTTACAAATCCTTATAAAAAAGCCAAAAATTAGCTGAAATAGCTCCCATTTTTATGGCGCTCGCTTAGCATAAAAGCTGAACCCATCCCGGATTTAGGACAATGGCTGTTAAACAACAATTTTCTAGCTTTGAGGATATGCTCTCGGGCTCTGATAAACCTACATTGGTGGATTTTTATGCTACATGGTGTGGCCCCTGTCAGCTAATGGCAGGTGAACTAAAGAAGGTTAAAGAGCAGCTGCAGGACAAGCTGCAGATTGTCAAAATTGACACAGACCGCTATAAGACGCTGGCCTCAAAGTATGAGATTCATGCGCTACCGACTATGGTGCTATTCAAAAATGGTCAAGAGATTGATCGCATTGAGGGCGCAATGACCTCGGTTCAGCTGGTCACTCGGCTGCAGCAAAATTTATAAATAGAACGGTTAATTCCCTGTCAGCTATGATTGAGAGTCCTCAGAAAAATCTGAATTTGTGACTATTAATCATAGCGGTATGGAAACAGCGTATGCCGTTGCCCTTGGCAGCAACCTGGGGGACTCGGAACAGATAATAGAAGAGGCATTGGTACGGCTCGATCAGCTAGACGGAATGCGGTTGCAAGTGCGATCGCACCTTTATAAAACTGCCACAGTCGGTCCCCCTCAGCCTGACTACATCAATGCTTGTGCCGTATTCTGTACGGTTTTATCTCCCGAGCACGTACTACAGGTGTTGCTTACAACCGAAGCTAGCTTTGGTCGTATTCGTCGTGAGCGTTGGGGACCGCGCA
>JBHJIV010000167.1:0-43101 GCA_050043105.1 Leptolyngbyaceae cyanobacterium
GTTGTTGAAGGTATTAATACTCGTCTGAAGCTGATTAAGCGATCTGGGTATGGATTCAGAAATTTTGAACGCTTTCGACTCAGATGCCTCATTTGCTGGCATTTTTAATTCTCAAAAAGCATAATTAATCCCGAAGAGCCCAGTTTTTACTAAACCCAATATATTCCTGTTTTCATTTGTCAACATTACAGTGAGATTCTAATAGCCAGTGGATCTATTGAATGTGAAACCTTTGTATACATGTGAGCAGTCGCCGCATCGCCAAGACCAGGCACTTGAGAAATTCCGAAAATGAATGAAAGGATCGCAAGAATAGAAAAGATTCTCTCTCTAGAGATTGGCTAAATTACGCATAACCAAATAGAAGGCATTACTTACCTCAGTTTGGAGCCTATTTTGTTTGGCTCTTAAAAGGGTATTGAAAAGGGAAATCAAATGGCTACATCATATAAATACAATCGCTTAAACAAGGACAATGCTGCTGTACTGATGGTAGACCATCAGGCTGGATTGGTCTCTCTTGTGCAGGATTATCCCCCCAATGAGTTTAAGAATAATGTGCTTGCCCTAGCCAATGTTGCGAAGTTTTTCAACCTGCCCACCATTCTGACCACCAGTATGGAAGAAGGCCCTAATGGCCCCCTGGTGTCAGAGCTCAAGGAAGCCTTTCCTGAGGCACCATACATTGCTCGTCCTGGACAAATTAATGCCTGGGACAACGAGGATTTTGTAGCTGCTGTAAAAGCAACTGGCAAAACGCAGCTGATTGTTGCCGGTGTAGTTACCGATGTGTGTGTGGCTTTTGTGGCGCTGTCAGCGATCGAAGCAGGCTTTGACGTATTTGTTGTTACCGATGCCTCTGGCACATTCGATGAGGGTGTTCGGGCAGCTGCGTGGGAACGGATGAGTGCTGCTGGCGTGCAGTTGATCAACTGGTTTGCGGTTGCGTGTGAACTTCACCGCGATTGGCGCAACGACATGGAGGGTCTGGGCAATCTGCTATCCAACCATATCCCGCTTTATCGTGGATTAATGATGAGCTACCTGGCGCGCGCAGGCAAATAACAGGTCCCACTAATCCTTGTAAGTTGTTCTGTCATGCAAAGGATAACGAACTGACTGAGCAAAATTCACTCACGCGTTTTTTAGGTCAACGGAGATCATCATGAGTAAATTTCAAGGTTTTGACAGAAGAGGGTTTCTGAAGTGGGCATTAGCCACCGGTTTCTCCACAGCTCTCCTCAATAAAAGTAGAGCCTGGGCTCAAGATCCGTCTGATGCCATAGCCAGCCTGATTCTGCACAATGGTCGCATTGCCACCCAAAATGGCCGACAGTCCTTTGCAGAAGCTGTTGCCATTAGAGACAATCGCTTTCTGGCAGTCGGTTCGGAGAGAGAGATTATGGCCTACAGAGGAGAGCAAACTGAACTGATTGATCTCAATGGCCGTACTGCCATCCCGGGCTTAAATGACACCCACACCCACCTGATTCGCGGGGGACTAAACTACAATATGGAGCTGCGGTGGGATGGGGTACCGTCTCTTGCCGATGCCCTGCGTATGCTAAAAGAACAGGCGATTAGGACTCCTGCACCTCAGTGGGTGAGAGTAATCGGCGGCTGGAGTGAGTTTCAGTTTGCTGAACGTCGCATGCCCACGCTAGCCGAGATTAATGCGGTCTCTCAAGATGTGCCTGTTTTTATCCTCAATTTGTACAATCGGGCATTACTCAATCGGGCGGCCCTTAGAGCGTTAGGAATTGATCGCAACACTGTTCCTCCAGTGGGGTCTGTGATTGAAAAAGACAGCCGGGGTAATCCGACCGGTATGCTAATTGCCAAGCCTAACGCGACACTCCTCTATGCTGCGATCGCACAAGGCCCCATACTCGGTCTCGACGATCAGCTAAACTCTTCTCGCCACTACATGCGTGAAATGAATCGCTTAGGTATCACTGGCGTGATCGATGCCGGAGGGGGCGGCCAAAACTATCCCAATGACTATCAAATCATGCAAAGGCGTCACGATGAGGGCTTGATGACAGTACGAGTCGCTTACAACCTGTTTACACAGAACCCTGGCGCAGAGAAAGAAGACTTTGAGCGCTGGATTGACATAGCCAACCCTGGACAGGGGGATGATTTCTATCGGCTCAACGGTGCAGGGGAAATGCTTGTGTTCTCTGCTGCTGACTTTGAAGACATTACCGAGCCGCGTCCTGCCCTGATGACAGATATGGAAGGCCAATTAACCGAGGTGATTCAGCTATTGGCAGAAAACAACTGGCCCTTCCGGCTTCACGCTACCTACGATGAATCGATCACTCGGTTTTTAGATATCTTTGAGCAGGTCAATCGAGAGGTGCCGTTTGACGGTATGCACTGGATTTTGGACCATGCTGAAACCATTAGCGATCGCAACATCGAACGCGTTAAAGCCTTAGGGGGTGGTATCGCCATACAACACCGTATGGCTTACCAGGGTGAGTACTTTGTAGAACGCTACGGCTTTGAGGCCGCCAAACACACCCCTCCGGTCAAAAAAATTCTGGCGGCAGATGTGCCCCTAGGCGCTGGCACTGACGGCACCCGTGTCGCTAGCTATAATCCCTGGGTGGGGCTGTACTGGTTGGTGTCTGGCAAAACTGTCGGCGGCACCACACTATACACGGAAGACAACAGCCTGGATCGGATGACAGCGCTCAGGCTATACACCGCTGCGGCCGCATGGTTCTCCAATGAAGAAGGTAATAAAGGAGCCATTGTACCCGGTCAGCTCGCTGATTTGGCCGTGCTCTCAGAAGACTACTTCTCTATACCTGAGGAGCGCATTAAGCATCTAGAATCTGTTTTAACGATTGTGGATGGTAAGCCAGTCTATGGCTCAGCCGAATTTAGTAACTTTTTGCCGCCGCCCCTGCCCATTAGTCCTAACTGGTCACCGGTCAACTATTACGGTGGGTATCACAATGACTCAGGCATCGTTTCCACGGGGCTATCAGAGATGCAAATTGACAAATCAGCGCTTGCACTATCGCAGCAGCAATTCCAAAGACAGGTTAATTCCACCCCATCTTCTCTAAATATGGTGGGAAGTGTATCCCACTTTTGGGGCGGGTTAGCCTGTGCCTGTTGCTAGGGGTAATTGTTTAAGCTCTAAGTCAATGGCGCTGGTAGTTTGGAACTACCAGCGCCATTGACTTAGAGCTTACTTGAGATGATGCAGGTCTATAACAAAAGCTTGAACTACTTTTTGCTAGGAAACTGATTAATATGAGCAACCCCATAAAAAACTAATTCCTTATTACGCATCCGTATCTTGTCAATACGTAGCTGGGTGCCATCTAGGGCAAACGAATCTAAATCTAACAGCGCGTTAACGTGGTCAATAATAGCTTCACCAAGGGCAATGTCTTTATCCGTACCGCCACACGATACATCTACAAATGCCAGCTTAGTGCGGTCATGTACTTCAATACCAGCAGTTAACGATATGAACTGAGGTGCACCTGAGCTGCTGCCGATGCGTACCTGACTGGTCAAGCTAACGGTGCGGTCATCGTTTAAGAGCATTTCAGTATTGCTAAAATGCAGCGGTTGACCTTCAAACTCCATACGCTGAAGCTTCTCAACCACAAACGGTGTGTTGAAAGAAGTTGTCAGATCTTCCTCAGTGAGCACAACACGCATGGCTGCCTGGGTAGGCTGCTTGATACGTACCTGCCCCCTAAAGACGGCACCAAAATCGATTGAAACGGCTTGAACGAACAGCTCCATGGCCTTGATGCGAAGACCGTTGTACATGAGCATGCCGTGGCCCACAAAGTCAAAGCCATCAATGCTTCCCTGAAGCAGTTTGGCTACAGGCTCAGCCCGTACGGTTGCTTCAAGCTTGCCCGTACGCTTAAACAGAGCTGCAATGGCAGTGCCAACTGCCTTGCTGACTACTTGGTCGCCGCTCTGTCCTGGAAATGGTAAATTGCCTAGCACGAAGGATGTCATTCCTGTTCAGTGAGCGATTTTAATGGTCGCAACAGACGAAACCATAATTGGGTGGTCAGCTACATTATGGACCCTTTCTTAAGAAATGTAACCAGCTGTAACGATACCTTTACCTTATGAATTCGATTGAAAGGCTAAAAGGATTGTAATGCAGTTTATGTATAAGGGTCTGGACGAATCGATGGAATGGGCGATAGCGTGAGCCTAATCGCACCTGGCACCTAGTCAAAAATCGTTAAAACGGTCACAGACACAGCCGTTGCGGTTAGACACTATGGCTGTCAAATGATTTCTTCTCAGCAGAGTTTTAGCGGGACAAGATAGTTATGGTTTCTATTGAGGTAAGTAAATCTTCAGGGCTTTACCCGAGAGATTGTACATTTTCAACTGGGGATTGGGATGCGATCTCACCTTTTTGGTTTCCCGTTGCCTTTAGCCATGACGTCACTGACCGCCCCATAGCTGCAACTCTACTAGACCGGCGCCTGGTCATTTGGCGGACGAGCCGAGGAGTTTCTGTCGCCAATGACCTTTGTCTCCATCGCGGGGTGCCCATGAGTATGGGGCACATCAATAATGATCAGCTAATCTGCAAATATCACGGCTTTCACTACGACGCGAACGGAGCCTGCACGCTGATTCCGGCTAATCCCCAGGCCAGAATTCCTGCTCGGCTCTGTCTCAAAACCTATCCTGTGCGCGAGGCGTTTGGTCTGATCTGGACTACCCTGGCTGGCGACGGCAGTGATGCTAACCTGCCCCACCTACCGGAATGGGATAGCTCAGACTATCAGCCCATTTTGCCCAGTAGCATCGATATCAATGCGGCAGTGGGCCGTCAAATGGAAGGCTTTTTGGATGTAGCCCACTTTGCTTGGGTCCACCACGAAGCCTTTGCTGATCGCAATAAACCAGAGGTGCCTCCTTACACGGTCATACCGACAGCCCACGGGTTACGAGCTGAATATACAAGCACCGTCAGCAATTTCCCTAAAGGGTTACAGCATCGGGCACCAAAAGATTTTCAATGGCTGCGGGTCTTTGATGTGTTCTTACCCTTCGCAGCCATTTTACGGGTTTATTTTCCTGAGGGTGGTCGACTCTGCATTCTAAATGCTCCATCTCCCATATCGGCCCGTAAGACTCGGTTATTTTCACCCCTATGTCGTAATTTTGACCGAGATCAGCCCTTGGAACCCGTTTACGAATTTAATCGTCAAATTTTTACCGAAGATCAAGAAGTGGTGGAAGCTCAGTATCCAGAAGATTTGCCCCTAGATCTACGCACTGAATGTCACATTGAGGCTGATAAAACGTCTATTGCTTACCGTAAAGGGTTGGCAAAACTAGGTCTCAGTAAAGTGTATACAGCGTAAGACAACATTCAAAATTCTGGAAACGCGGGCCAGCTAAGGTGCAGATAGCAGAACCGCAAAACTAGGTTATCGAGGGCATCCATAAGGGATGCCCTCGATAACCTACATCATTGGCCAACCGTTTATTCGACAATCGGTATACGGCAATCATGTTCATAACTGTAGGGGCGTACGGCGGTGCGCCCTCCGAAATGTAGGCCAATCGCTAATACCCTGCATCGGGCACACATCGGTGCGCCCCTACAAAATAACCACCTGCAACAACCCTCAATATTCCGCTAGTAACGTCCCCAAATAATCAAACCCATCCACCCCAATCCACTGAATCACCTGCCGCCGCTGACTTTGTAAGACCTGCTCAAACTCCTCGTCTCCCAACTCTCCTTTTAACACTCGCAATAACCCCGCTCCCTGCCGCCATTCCGACGAGCCAATCTGGTGCAATAAATACATTCCCAATGCCCCATACAGCACTGACGCTGGTCGGTCCCCTAATGTCCGCTGGGCTTCTGCTAAATATGTACAGGTTAATCCTTGCAAATACACATTTCCGGCCGCCTGGGTCAAGGGTAACGCCTGGGTCAACGTTGCGATCGCTAACCCCGACTGCCCCGAAATACTATAGGCAATACCCATACTGTTGTAAGCCAGCGCTTTACTTTGAAAATCTCCTAGCGTTTCTGCTAAATCTCGCCCCCGCTCTAAATAGCCAATCGCCTGTTCATACACCGACAGATCTGGTGTATCAATTGCCCGAGCAGCAAACACCTCACTGTAGCCATAGTTCACCAGAGCATTGGCTTCTCCCAGCGCATCCCCCTGCTGACGCGCCATAATCAACGCCCGCTGACTAAAATTCTTGGCTTCTCCATAGTTTTTCTGTAGCACGTGTACCCGCGCCAGATGGTTAAAGCTAGCAATCACACAGCTCTGATCCTCTGCAGCTGTGGCAATCTCTAACGCCTCCTGATGAAACGCTAACGCCGCATCGTACCGCCCTAATGTCCGTTGAGAATATCCCAACAAGGTCAGTAAGCGTGCCTTCTCCTGGGTACCCGGCACCTGCTTCAGCGGTTCACTAAAGTAATCCAGCGTATCTTGCAGATACCCTCCATCAAAGGCCGCAAAGACTCCTCCATATAGCGGAAAATCATCTCGCTGGGCAAAGCTGCGAAGACTTTGTCGCATCAGCTGAAACGACCCTCGACTCAGGTGGGGTCGACTACTCTGAAACCCCTGGGCTAAGCTAGCTTCAATGCTGGCAAAAATCAAAAAGGTAGAATAGGAGAGTTTTTTACCAAGTTTCACATTGTAAGGTTGTTGATCAAACCACTTCACTAAGCCTTGTTTTAGAAAATGCAACAAAATCGCTAGCTGTACCCAGCTACTCTCGTCCAACCGGCTCCAACCCTGTGCTAAATCAATTACTGACTCTCCTTGAGCCAGCACGTCAAACAGCTGCTGCGGGACAGGATGATCCACCCGTTTTGCCCAATGTTGCCAGGGTCCCCGGCGTTTGTCTGAGCCAAAGCCAATATCTCTGCCCCCCGCTTCATACATCCAACTTACCAACTCTCCTTCCAAGTTCTGAAAAGCGGCCAATCCGGAGGTAATTCCTTTACCCAAAGTCTCATTACTTTCAGCTTCTAGAGATTTTGCCAACTGTTTTAGCTGTTCGCGAGTTGGCGGCTGGGACTGATTAGGATCTAACAGTGTTAATAATGTGTCTAGCTGATCTTCTCCATCGGCTGAAGAGATTTGGGCGGTTACTGTCGATATTTTTTCCTGGCTTTGACGTGTTTTTTGTAACTTGCTCCATTCTCCCTGAACTACCTTTAAGGCTCGGACAATCCGCGGACCTTTTGATGACTCATCCTGCTCCGCTGTCTGCATACGCTCGGCCAAACAGCGCTCAAAGATTTCCCCACTTCCTACGGGTAAACCATCTTCTAGCTGACGATACACCTGAGCCTTGGAACTAATTTTGCCTTTTAGAGTAGCCTGAACCAGGTTTTCAATCACCTCAGAGCATTGGGATACAAAGGAATCACCAGAAATAAGCGACAAGTGTCAACCAGGAAGTACGAAACGGAAATCCTTCATAGGATAACGATAGAACCTGACCCATGTCATTTTCTTGGAGAATTGTCATGATCGTGACCCATGGAGATTGGTGATAATGGCTACCAACTCTGACCAGTCTGTTATCTCTTATGGTCTGACAAGATTGAGGTCTGTTCCATGAGTCATCAATGATCTCCATCACACATTTTGGTTTCGCATACTCTTCTCTATTCTGATTACAAATCGTGCTCTCTCAAACCGTCTGCATGCATTGGTTGCATATCCGTTCTTTCACTTACCTCCCAGCACTGGGGGTATTGCCCCTCAGCTGATACTTTCATCGTTATTACATGGGAGATTTTAGATAATAGCTAGAATCCTTGAAGGAATTGAGCTTCAACGATTTTATCTCAGCCTACGGTATCGTGAGACACTTAATTGAAGTGACGGGAAACACTCTGTCTCTGCATAAATTTTCCAATGCCCGAAAATTCTTCAATTCTTTGTGTAGCAAGGAACTTGACCACAAAGAACACGATACTTTCCCTGGAATGTCATGCTCTTGTTAAATAAATGTTGCAGCTATTGTTTCTAATTGCTAAGGTGTGACCCATGAATTATTTGTGATGCCGTTTGAAATGATCACCTAGGTATCACATATTCCAAACCGGGCCTATGTAGAACCTGTGGTTTCTTCTGCGGTGAAAAACGGTTCTAGGCCCAAATACGCTAAGTTTGCGATTCATTTGTTCCGTCGCTGATTTGGAGAATAACTGTGACTGTTGTAACAGAAACATCTCAATAGTTCAAAAATTGACTTGTTGTTCCAACAATCAGCAACTCTTTATAGCTAATGGGGTTTAGCAAAGATAGACAAATTCCTCTACATCCCAGTATTCACAGCATTTAGATATCACTATAGCTCTGGTTTCTGACTGCCTCATAGTACGGCACAGGGCCAGACAATCTTGGAGATTTTGTAAGTATGAATATACAAGGAAAAACGGCTCTGGTAACGGGAGCCTCGCGTGGTATTGGTCGTGCGATCGCAATTGAACTAGCTAAACAAGGGGCTAGCTATATTTTGCTCATTGCCCGCAATCTGCAGAAACTGCGAGAAGTCGCAACAGAAATACGTAAGTATGGAGCACAGGCCATCCCCCTTTCTGTTGATCTAACCGAGTCAGCTGCCGTCAATATTGTTGTCGCCCAAGCCTGGAAAGACTACGGTCCCTTTGATCTACTGATTAACTGTGCTGGCATTGCTTACCAATCTAATTTTCTCAAAACGTCTCTCACTCAGGCTCAGGCTGAGCTATCGACTAATCTTATGGGGCTGTATACTGTCACCTGGTTAGTGGGGCGCCGTATGGCCTCTCGTCACCACGGCACCATTGTTAATGTTTCAAGCCTTATGGGTAAAGTAGCTGCCCCAACAATGGCGACCTATTCAGCGACTAAATTTGCGGTCGTTGGCTTTACCCAAGCACTACGTCATGAGCTAGCTCCCCACAATGTCCGAGTAGTCACCCTGTTGCCATCATTAACAGACACCGACATGGTCAAAGAGTTCAATGTGTTTCGCTGGGTACTCCCTCTCACCACCGAACAAGTTGCCCAAGGGCTGACGACTGGCCTAAAATCGCACAGTTCAGAAATCCCCGTTGGCTGGCAAAGCCACATGGCTCTCTGGTTTCATCGTTTTCTCCCACAGGCTATGGATACTATCATTCGACTTTCTAACCCAGAGCAGTCTGCATTAACACCCTCTAGACCCAAAAGCATCTAGCTTGCATGGGGAATGACATCAGGATCCCCATCTATATTTGTACATATGACTATACAAATATAGATGGGGAACGGAGCCTAGCTCCAAACGGTTTTGACGGCTTTTTCATTATTAGTAGGTTCTAGATCGTTAATGTCTATCTAGAGACCCGCAAATTTATCCACGAGCTATCTCTAGCCGGCTCAAAATTAAGCCTGATGAGCTATTAGTCCGTTGATCTAAATCAGCTAGAAAATTCTGCTAAATGAATTGACTAAAAAGACGACAGCCGTCTCACTACGAGGTTCGATTTACAGAGCCTATTTCTCTGAAGAAGTAAAAAGCCTACAGATAACTGATTGACTCTGGTCTCTGCCTCAATTGCCAACCCCTTAATATGTCTAGACATCGCTACTGAACGATCCCAGACATTCATTGAATTAATCTATGTACTTAATTTAAGCAATGATGATTTTCAAAAATAAACGCTAACCTATTTTTAGGTACATAGATTGAATGTCAATCTATCGACTGACTAAATCGTCATTTGTATATTATTTTTCTGGATTTCTATAAGAAATTTAGCTATTCACAAATTGCATCGTGACTTGTCAAGTCAATAGCTATACTGGTAGGGTGTTACACCCCCTGTATAAGGCTTCGTAGTTGCGATCACCAAGGGACGATATAAGGGTTTTAGTTAACAATTGTCCCCATTTGCGAACAGTGATCCGGAAAATCATGGTGTGGATTGGATCTATTCCTGCGTAAATGGTTTGTTTGTTTTATACAAACGTATGTCGTTTACATATGGAGCGTTTCCTGAGTGTCACTTTTCATATGTGTCACCAAACCAAGTGTCGAAGTTGAAATCAGCTTCAGCATTACATAGGTCCAACTGGCCTAACTGATAAGGCTTTATGCCGGGATTGTTGTTAAGTAGGTGACGAATGCCATGGTTGATGTAAAAGCACCACCCCATCGGGAATACATTAACGTCATGGAACTGTTGGTAGCAGAAGAGGTAGAACAGCATCTACGTCAGCTACCAGCCCGAGTTCTTAAGTATGTCAAACCGATTGAGGTAGAAACCTATGCTCTAAATCGGTTGCCCTCTCTCTATGCAGTCAGTGAGAAAGGTTGGCAAGCTCAGTATCAAAAAGCCAAATACGAACTGCGTAAAGATATTAATAACGCTGTGAGGCAGGCAATTGCGGCCGTTCAAGTAGATCCGTTGCGGGCCTCTCGTCCACTGGTTCGTCAGTCCATAGATGCCGGAGCCCATGCCGCTCTATTAGAACAGTTTCGAGCAGCATTAGGTCAGCCTAATTTGACTTGGGAGTCGTTATTGCGAAAATGTCAGCGGGCTGGCGCGGCTAAACGGGGCACTAAAATCGATGAGCGCAGTGCTTCAGAAGCTTACGCAGCAGCCTACACAACTGAACATTCTGGTGCTAATCACCATCATTCTGAGCACCATGGTAATGTTTGGCGACCGGGTACCTATGGTGAAACCTCATGGCATCCCAAGCGTAACTATGAATATCAGACGCCGTCACCTCCATCGGCCTCAACCTACGACTGGGATGATTCTCGGTATCGGTAAAGCAGGGTGGGCAGCGCTAACCATAGTCTGCTGTTGCCGCCCTTACCTAACCCAGGCTCAAGTGTTAATCATGCCTTGAACCCACGGCCTAAGCCACCATGGCTAGGGCCACTGCTAGGGCCTGCCTAACTTGCTCAAATCCGGTACCGCCCAGGCTGTTGCGGGCAGCAACAACCTGCTGAGGTGAGATCGCGTCGTAGATATCATCCTCAAACGCAGGGTGAATCGCTTGCCACTCTTCCAGCGTTAGGTCTTTAAGCAGTTTGCCAGCCGCTAACGAGGTTGTGACCACAGGGCCCACCAGATTGTAGGCATCGCGAAAGGGTACTCCCTTTACAGCCAGATAGTCAGCCACATCTGTTGCGTTGGAGAGATCGCTGGAAACCGCTTCAGCCAATCGCAGCGGTCGAAATTCTACTCCCTGCTGCAGCAAAATTGTCATCGACTGCAGACAAACTTGAACAGTTTTAACAGTGTCAAATAGGGCTTCTTTGTCTTCTTGCAGGTCTTTGTTATAGGCCAGGGGCAGTCCTTTCATCATGGTCAACAGTCCCTGCAGGTGGCCAAACACTCGACCGGTCTTGCCCCTCACCAGTTCAGGGACGGCTGGATTTTTCTTTTGGGGCATAATGCTCGACCCGGTGGAACAGCTGGCGGGCAGTGTCACAAACCGAAATTCTTCTGAGGCCCAAAAAATTACTTCCTCTGCCAGACGCGACAAATGCACCATTATCAAGCTGGCGACGCTGGCAAACTCGATGGCAAAATCTCGGTCGCTGACGGCATCTAAACTGTTGGCATAAATGCGCTCAAACCCTAGCTGGTCTGCCGTATATTGGCGATCAATAGGGAACGTAGTTCCAGCAAGGGCTCCAGCGCCAAGGGGAGAAGCATTAACTCGCTTGACTACATCTCCGAGACGCTCATAGTCACGCTGGGCCATCTCAAAATAAGCCAGCAGATGATGGGCTAAACTCAGGGGCTGGGCGCGCTGCAGATGGGTATAGCCAGGAATCAAGGTTTCTACATGGACGGCGGCATGGGCCAACAGTGCTTTTTGAAAATCCCTCAGTAGGGTGCGAATGGTGTGGATTTGCGATCGCAAATATAGACGAATATCTGTCCCCACCTGATCGTTGCGAGAGCGCCCCGTGTGAAGTTTTTTACCCAGAGGTCCCAACAGTTCAGTTAACCGTCGCTCCACCGCAAAGTGCACATCTTCTTGATCAACGCCGGGGATAAAATTCCCCTGGCGATATTCCTGACGAATTTTTTCTAGACCATCCACCAGCCGTTGGCCTTCAGCGTCCGAAATAATGCCAACTTTAGCCAGCATTTTAGCGTGGGCCTGGGAGCCAGTTAGATCATATTCAACCAAGGCAATATCAAACCCAATACTGGCATTAAATTCAGCAATGATGGGATGTAACCCGGTCTCAAATCGTTGGCTCCAGGGGGTGGATGATGTACTCAAATCGTAAAAACTCCTACAAACAGATAGTGTGTAAATTAAACCAACTTAAATTAAGCCAGAGCAGTCTAGTAGGCCGTAATACCCCGAATGACATAGCCCAGCACCACACCCAGCAGCAACGCCCATAGCTGCCCAGACTCAACAAAATCACCAATAATATCGCCTGAGCGATCAAAAAAGGTATCCTCAAACTGCTGGGCAATAATAGGTGTGGTGACGACAGTCCCTGACTGACCTAAAACGGCAGACTCTGGCAGCGCAGACATCGCCAAATCACTAGTTAAAAGAGGATACGCATCGATTTTCATAGGGCTCGCTAAAAATTGGTAGACAACTATTTAGGCAAACCGATCATTGCACTACACTCCAATAACATCAAGCGTCATACCAAATGTAGCGGTGTTCCATGGAACACCTCTACATTTGAAAATGTCAGATATCGCCTTTAGTCTTCAATTGCAGACAATTGCCGAAACTCTGCAGGCTGGGTCACCTTCATTACCACAAGTGTTGTATCGTCGTCCTTTGAGCGATCAGGACCAATAAAGTGACGCAGTAAATTAAACAAATACTCCAAAATCTCTTGTGAGTTGTCCAAATTGTGACACGCCCAGCAGACCGCCTTAATCAAATTATCTTCATCGAAGCGTTCACCGCGAATATTAGCAGCATCTGTAAAACCATCCGTATAAAAAATCACCACATCACCCGGATAAAGCTGCACTTGACCTTCGTGATAGCGGGTATCAATATCCAAACCCAGCAGCATGCCATCCGCATCTAGGCGACTAATTGTATTGGTAGCAGACTGCCACAACAACGGCGGGTTATGAGCCGCGTTGCCATAAGAAAACAGCTGAGTTCTAGGGTCATATTCTGCATAAAACAGCGTCACAAAACGGTTGGAGCTCTCCAAGTCGTTATGCATGACACAGTTGAGATTTTGCAAAATTTGCCCAGGAGAATGATCGTTAAGCACCTCAGCTCGCAGCATGCCCCTCAGCATCGTCATAATTAACCCAGCCGGTACCCCTTTTCCCATTACATCGCCGATGGCAATGCTCCAGGGCTGAGCTGAGGATATCTGAGTTGCAGGGTTACGAAGCTGGTCGTAAGTGGTCGGGATAAAGTCATAATAATCTCCACCAACCTTTTGAGCCGTTTGACAGCGAGCTGCCAAATCTACCCCCTCAATGATTGGACATTGACGTGGCAGTAGCTTCTCCTGAATTTCAGCACCTAATTCCAATTCCCTGTCTAAACGCTCTTTCTTACGTAAGGCCAGGGTAAGTTCGTCATTTTCAATCGCTACGGCCGTTTGATCAGCCACCAGCCGGACTAATTTTTGCCGAGTTTCCGTCCAGGCATAGTCAACATCGTCGCTAAAAACATAGAGACGCCCACGCTCAACATTTTGAACAATGATTGATGTGCCGAACAGCTTTAGGTCAGGCGCTAAAAAGTGATTAAGCTGCTGATCCAGCCTGACCATAGCATTGCGGGCAGCCTGGTGACTGAGCGCTGCTTCACCTTCTGCACCTTTGGTACTAGAGGAAACAGCCAGAGAAGACGTAATCTGCCGTGTGGCAGACTCTAATGCGTAACGTACAGTCTGGCAAGTATCACTCGCTGGACAGTAAAGCCGCTCCAATCGCAGCTGTCCATTAGGACGAAATAAGACTAAAGCACCGCCCGTAGCATCCGTGACCCGACTAGCAATCATCGGAATCAACTCTAAAAACTGACTGATGTTGTTAAGACTTCTGAGGGCAAATCCTAAAGAACTCAGTAAGTCTTGAATTTTATACTGCTCCCTCTGCAGTCGTGCCACCAATTCTTTAAGCGCAAAAACAGGTGTGCCGCCCGGCAGAGTGCTGCCCTCGGGAAGGGAATTAAAGGGTAGCGAAGGACTAGGCGACATAAGCACAATCGATGACGATATCGATAGTTAGGATTAGGAGGACAGCTATTACAGATGGATAACTACAAGTGAATGGAAGGCAATATAGCGGTCAAAGTCACGATTGGCAACTGAATATTTAAGGTTAACTATAAGACTTCAAACAAAACTGGTGACGAAAAATTTAGACACCAAGATAGCACCTCAGACGGTGCCATCAAGGGTATTTTCCTTAAATTAGCTTCAGGCCCTCTTTTCACCCTAGGTCCACTGCACCCGGTAAATCTGAAAAACTTCACCCTCAACCCGTTTGGTAACCTTAGCTCCCATACGTTTAATGAGCGCTCGCCACTGAGCTAACTCTACTAGTTCGACATCTACTCCTAAGTAAGTCTCTAAAATAGCCCAGTTCTCGGCTAATTCTTGTGCCGGATTAACCACATCAAAGACAAAACTGCCTCCCGGCTTTAAGCAAGGCTTTACAGCTGCCATCACTTGCTCCCAATAATCCAGAGGGTAATAACAGCTCACTCCAGTAGCAATTACCAAATCAAAGGAAGCTGGTTCGTAATCTAATTTGTGAGCTGGTGCCAGCTGCACTCCCTTAAAGAGCTTGGAATCAAGCTGAGGCCCTCGCTGATTAAGCGCAGCCTGGGCAACCTTACTAATCTCTTGGCCTACAAACGTGGCTTGCCATTCTTTCCAGGGATAGATTAAAAAACTTAAACCACAGCCTATATCTAAACAGCGCTGCTTTTTCTTAGGTCGCACCACTTCCCAAAACTTACTGGTGATACGCGGTGTTAGATTGCCAGAGACCCATTCCCTAAAAACGGCCATCTCTTCAATTTCATCCGGTAAATCAAATGATTCACCTCGATATTCTTGGTCAAATCTTTGCGCCACCGTCTGCAGTCGGCCCACTACCATGCTTGAAAATCCTTTCGATTAATACCAATCACCTTTAGAGAAATAGCTTCAGCGGCCTCTCAATGCCCTAGTAAAATTCTGACGATAGGAAGAGCTGACAATAAACACAGGCCACAGCAGCGTTAGATACAGTCGACCACTACTAAAGTTAGTACAGTTAAACCCGGTCCAAAATTTCCAAGCTCCATAACCATAACCAGCTAACAGCAACAGTCCTAGCAAAGTAGGCATTATTCATCCTCCCAGTAGTCGTACAATCAGACATTAACTCAAACCTAGTCTGCAATACGCCGCCAATAAGTACTCAACAAATACCGTAGTAAATTAATACAGCAAGCATCAATTCATTTAATGGCGGCACGCCAAGCATTTTGAAGGCTGTCTTAATGAATATGAAGGACAGCTTAATAAAGCAAGTACAATGAACACTGCGTGTCGTCAATTGCGATAGACGCATCACCCAATGTCGACAGTGCATGGGTGCATATCAAAGGGTAACGTCGTTGGCTATCTGCGGCTAACCCGACATAACAATTGTTTGATTTTTCACACACCCACAGGAGGAATTATGCGCGCAGTACTCATGGCTGGCGGTTCTGGCACCCGACTTCGACCCCTGACTTGTGACCTGCCTAAGCCTATGGTTCCTGTGCTCAACCGTCCAATAGCAGAGCACATTGTGAATCTGCTCAAGCGACATGACATCAAAGAAGTGATTGCTACGCTGCACTATCTACCAGATGTTATGCGTGATTACTTTCAAGATGGACGAGACTTTGGTGTGCAAATGACCTACGCGGTGGAAGAAGATCAGCCGCTGGGAACCGCTGGCTGCGTTAAGAATATTGCTGAACTGCTGGATGATACCTTTTTGGTGATCAGTGGAGACAGTATTACTGATTTTGATCTTAAAGAAGCCGTTCGTTTTCACAAAGAGAAGGGGTCTAAAGCGACTCTTGTACTAACGCGCGTGCCGAATCCGATTGAATTTGGCGTCGTTATCACTGATGAAGAGGGGCGCATCAAGCGCTTTCTTGAAAAGCCATCGACCAGTGAAATTTTTTCGGATACGGTCAATACTGGCACCTACATTCTAGAACCTGAGGTTTTAGATTATTTACCTCCCAATCAGGAAAAAGATTTCTCTAAAGATCTATTCCCTCTGTTACTTGAGAAGGGCGACCCAATGTATGGCTATGTAGCTGAGGGCTACTGGTGTGATGTTGGTCACCTCGAAGCCTATCGTGAAGCTCAGTATGATGCGCTTGATGGCAAAGTGCTTGTAGATTATGCCTATCCTGAGGTTTCACCAGGTGTACACGTTGGTAAAAACACCCACATTGAGTCAACGGCCGTTATCAAGCCACCGGTCCTGATTGGCCGCAACTGCCGTATTGGTGCCAGGGTGACCCTAGAACCCGGTACAGTGATTGGCGACAATGTCACCGTGGGCACCGACGCCGATCTCAAACGGCCAATTATTTGGAACGGAGCCATTATCGGTGAAGAAACCCATTTGCGAGCCTGTGTGATTGCTAGAGGCACCCGTGCTGATCGACGGGCCCATGTCCTAGAAGGGGCCGTTGTGGGGGCGCTGTCTACCGTTGGTGAAGAAGCGCAAATCAGTCCCGGAGTCAGGGTTTGGCCCAGCAAACGGATTGAATCTGGGGCGACGCTAAATATCAACTTGATTTGGGGCAACACAGCTCAGCGTAATTTATTTGGCCAGCGCGGTGTAACGGGTCTAGCCAACATTGACATCACCCCTGAGTTTGCGGTCAAACTAGGCGCTGCCTACGGTTCTATTCTTAAACCTGGCTCCTATGTCACTGTTTCACGCGATCAGCGCAGCATCTCTCGAATGGTATCCCGCTCGTTGATTGCGGGACTGATGTCTGTAGGTATCAACATTCAAAATTTAGAAGCTACCGCTATTCCAGTGGCTCGTGTGATTCTTCCCACATTGGACGTTGCTGGTGGCATTCATGTACGTATCCACCCAGATCGAGCCGACCAGATTTTGATTGAGTTTTTCGATAAAAAGGGTATCGATATTCCTAAGGGTAAGGAAAAGAAAATCGAAGGCTCGTACTTTAAGGAAAATCTGCGGCGATCGCAAATCCATGAAATTGGTGAAGTTTCGTATCCCTCTAATCTAGTGGATACCTACACTACCGAATTTGAAAAACGTTTAAATGTGGGCTCTATTCGCCATAGCAAATCCAAGGTGGTTATTGACTATGCCTACGCGGTCTCTGGAGCCGTATTGCCAAGACTGTTAGGAAAGTTTGGCTGTGACGCAGTTGTGCTCAACGCCAGTCTCAGTCAGATGGCACCTTCTACCAATGAACGCGAAGGGATGTTGGGTCAGCTAGGTCAAGTGGTACAGGCATTACAGGCCACATTTGGGGTACAGGTGGCGGCCAATGGAGAACAGCTGGTACTGATGGATGAAGTCGGCTCACCCATTCGGGGAGAAATGCTGACAGCGCTGATGACCCACATGATTCTGACAGCTAATCCTCAGGGAACAGTGGTGGTACCTGTGCAAACATCTGGAGCGATTGAGCAAATTGCTCGGCGGCATGGTGGCAGTGTAGTTCGCACCAAAGCTAACCCCACTGCTTTAATGGAAGCCTGTCAGGCCAGCAGCAATGTGGTCCTGGGCGGCAGCGGCGATATGGGCTTTATCTTTCCTCAACTGCATCCAGGTTTTGATGCGATGTTCTGCATCGCTAAATTAATTGAGATGTTGACTATTCAAGAGCAATCTCTTGGCCGCATTTGGGGCGACCTGCCTCGGATTTCCCATCGCGTACAAACGCTACGCTGTCCGTGGACCATTAAAGGGGCTCTGATGCGCTATCTTGTGGAAAGCCATCCCGCTGATACACTCGAACTAGTTGACGGGGTTAAAGTCATTGACCGCAATCGCGATAGCTGGGTGTTAATTTTACCGGACGCTGGCGACCCACTTGTCCATATTTTTGCTAACAGCGCTGACCGTGAATGGGTCGATACCAATCTACGGGACTATCGTCAGCGAGTTCAGGGTTTTATTGAAAAAGAACAAGGCATTCGAGAGGAACAAGTAGTATGAACCATTGCATCCTCATGGCGGAAGTTGTGGAGGTACCACAGCTGCGCTATACCTCTGACAATCAAACCCCTATTGCCGAGTTTAAGGTTAAGGTATCTGGCCTACGCCCAGACGATAGTCCAGCTCAATTTAAGGCAGTGGGTTGGGGCAATCTTGCTCAGACAATTCAAGAAGCCAGCTACGGGCCAGGTGACCGAGTTGTTATCGAGGGTCGTCTAACCATGAAAACCGTCGATAGACCTGAGGGGTTTCGAGAAAAGCAGGCAGAGATTACTGTTCAGAGGCTTCATCGAGTTACTGAACTGCAATCTATGATGATGGCAGAAGCGCCTCCTATTGCTGAGGGTAGCCATAGCCCGGCAGCATCCAATCCTCAACCAACCAACCAACCAGCCGGCCAGCCGAGCACCACGCCTGATTACGACGAGATCCCGTTCTAAGCTCAAGAGTTACAGCCAACCCGCTTGCTCATGTTCAATGTTCTTCAATTGTATGCATGAGCAGGCGGGTTGGCCATAAACGCTGCTAGCGCTAATAAATATAGCTGCACAAAAAATCGAATGGGTCGTCTTCCCAACAGGGCTCTGGACAAAGCTGTTTAAGCCGGAAGTGGACATCGGCAATAATTTCATCTAGCTGGCTGTCATCAAAAAACTCTTCTAGCGCCTGTTCGTCACGCGGACGAACAGGCGCTAGGGGATCGGCATGATGAAACGTTAATGGTCCTAATAGAGAACCAATGTCAGTATCAGGCTGATATAGGCGCTGAGGGTTTTTCCAATCATGAGGCCAAGCCTCACTAGCAGGTTCAACAGATGATGAAAAACCGTTTTCTTTCTCAGCCTCAACCTCGGCAGTTGGGGTAAATCCTTTAAGGTGCTTTACTGCAGTGTCAATATGGTCGGGCATAAGCAACATGTCCGTTATCAAACTATTGTATTTGCCCACAAAACTGTTTGCGATTCTAAACGACGTTTCTTAATCGTCTCAAGCCTAACTTTCAGCCACAGCTTGTTGTAGAAAACTTAAGCCAATTGAGTCGTAGAAGCTTGTTAGCGATTCCCACTCAAGAGCGCGGGCGCCGCACTTAAATTTTTGTGTAGATCTGGCGATTGAATTTGGCTCATGCAGCTGTAGCTAGGTTAAAAGTGATGGCAAAATGCTTTACAAGAGTAGATTTAACCTGTGTAGTTGTGATTCCAGGTAAAAACTGGGCCATAGAACCAACAGGTCGATCAGTAATGCCACAGGGGGTGATTTGATTAAACCCCGATAGGTCTGGGCAAACGTTAAGTGCAAAGCCATGCATGGTAATCCATCGACTAACTTTAATTCCGATGGCAGCTAATTTATAGCCATCAACCCATACACCTGTGAGTCCATCAATTCTCTGGCCTGCCAGACCATAATCATCGAGCGTTCGAATCAAAACGTCTTCTAACTGCCGCAGATACCAGTGCAGATCCTTTTGATGATGATGCAAATTTACGATGGGATACCCCACCAATTGACCAGGGCAATGATACGTGACCTCGCCTCCACGCTCTGTTCGATAAACGCTATAGCTTGGATTGTCCAAATCAAAGTGTACAAATCTAGATTGTGAGCCAGTCCCCAAGGTATATACCGGTAAATGCTCAGCCAATATCAAGACATCGTCTAAGTAAAGGTTATTTTTACGATCGGCAACCATATCTTTTTGGTGTTGCCAGGCAAATTTGTAGTCAATTAATCCAATATCTTGAACAATAAGTTTTCTGTCTTGAATCACCATCAAAACATTAATTTTGTATGACTTTATACGTAATTCATTGTCTATCAAAACTATTGAGTTTTGAATATCTCAAACAGTCTAAAAACCTTGACTAATTTCATAACTTAGAGATATCAACTGCTGAAATCTTGAAAAAAAACGTGATTAAGACAGCACGAGACAGAAAAGCCTCAGCCCCGCAAGACTCAATGGTAGAAGACACTAGAGCAAATATTATACAAGAAATGCAGCTGCCAGAAGAGAGTCATATTAGTTCGACTATTTCGCATCAAGTCTAAAGAATTATCAACGGATAAAAATGTTTTTAAAGAGAAAAAATCTACAAGAATTAAAATGCTAGTGTGAAACTAATCGCTTAATCTTCTATCTAATGGAGGCAGCTTTATGAAGCTTGTTATCCAAGGCAAAAACATTGAAATCACCGAAGCTATTCGTCAGCATGTTTCACAAAAAATTGAAAAGTCAGTCAGTCATTTTCAACGAATGATCAACAAGGTTGATGTTTGCTTATCTGTGGCTGGCGGCACAAAAATGCCGACTCGACAGTCTGCCGAAGTTACCGTACATGTGAATCGGGCTGTGGTACGTGCTGAAGAGAGCAGCGATAGCCTTTACGCAAGCATTGATTTAGTAGCTGATAAGATTTGTCGGCAGCTGCGCAAGTATAAGGAGAAGCGTCGCAGCTCTGATCACATATCTGTACGCTCAATGGAGGTTAATACCAATGCTGAGGAAACGGATTTAGAGGTCACTGAACTCTTAGAAAATCGTCAGCCTCAGCTACCTAAAGAGGTCGTTAGAACCAAGTATTTTGCGATGGCTCCCATGTCAGTCCAGGAAGCCTTGGAAAACTTACAGCTAGTCGACCACGATTTCTATGTATTTCATAATACTGAGACTAATCAGATTAATGTGATGTATGAAAGAAATCATGGTGGGTATGGGTTAATTCAGCCACGCCAAGTGGTTTCTGATAATCATAAGAATGGTCACCACGCTTCTAACCATAGTAATAATGGCCATCACCATCATAGTGCTGACAAACAGCATTTACAGTCTGCGCCACTTCGCAAATAGTTAATTCTGTTGGCGGCGATCGTTGCTCAAATTCCCCTGGCATGATGTTAAACATCATGCCAGGGGAATTTAGTATGTGCATCTTAAAGCGAGCGGTCGTCGAGTCGCTCACTCAACGTTGTAAGTTTGGCCTGCGAAAGTAACTCGATCACCTGTGTAGAGTTTTCGGCCACGACGCAGTTCAACTTCATCATTGACCATGATATGGCCGGTCTGAATGAGGTGTTTAGCTTCTCCACCAGACTGAACTAAATCTTTTAGCTTTAGAAACTGACTAAGCTTAATAAAATCGTCTTGCATAATCTCACTCAGATGTGAATGAATGCTGAGCGTAACACATCCTATGAGAGCTTTAGAGCACTGACCGGCACCTCTTCCCAAGAATCGACGGTACGCAATCGGGCAACCCAGCCCGCTTCTTTTTGCTCATCCGTCAACGCAGACTGAAAAGTAGCGTGGCATTCTTCAGCAGCGGTGCGATCGCAGCAAGCAATGGCCGAGTATACAATGCCAGACGGATCAATATGCTCGTTTACCCAAATCATAAATCTTAAAGTGGTAGGGGCATAACCAAAACCAGCCTACGCAGCTGCTGGTTCACTCGACAGGCTTTGAATCGTCTGCTGCATCTCAGCAATGGCCTGTAGCTGATAGTCATTAACTTCCTGGAACCGCTCCAGTGTACCAAAGACACCGTCAACCATTTGCTGCACCGCATTCATTTTTTCAGCTGTAGGGTTGAGATATTCATTTTGGGTTGCGATCGCACGCTCCAGACCCGCCCAATCCCTAATCGTTTGTTCTAACGTGTCTCTTTCCTTCCGCAGGTTAGAAAGCTGGTTAGAGAGGTCAACTTCCTTCGCATCAACCTGCTGTTGTAAAACCTCACAACGACTTTCCAGCTCACCAATCAGCTGTTCAAGGCTGGCAGCTTGTGCCGTTAAGTCTTGGCGCACCTGGTCAATGTGCTCTAATACCGGTTCCAGATCAGCTGCATTCTCAACCGGGCTATCTACCGTAGCCTGTCCCTGACGACGCAGTAAGACCGCTCGATGCTGACTCAGCACCTCTTCGCGCTCCAACAAATTACGGCGCTGTCCCACCAAAGTCTTGTTGAGCATATCGTAGCGGTCTTGCTCATCACTGATGTCAGCTTCAATTCGCATGCGGTCATACTCACTGGCCGCCTCAGCCTTTTGCTTCAGCTCATCGATAGCCTGCTGCTGATAAGTTAGCTCCTCCTCTTGATCGCTAACAAAACGAGACATTTTTTCTAAGTCTGTCTCCATCCCTGACAGCAAAGCTTCAAGATCCTCAATGGACATTTCTTCAAGCTTGGTCAAATCAATCTTTTTACCCAGACGGACTTGATCGCCAGTATTCAGCAGCTCATAAACTATCAGATAGACACCACTCTGCTGATTTATCTGCTCAGATACCAGTTGATTTTGCTGTTTTTTCTGGGCTAGCTCTACTTTTGCCTGCTGTAAGTCAACACATAGCTGGGTCAAAGCCTTTTGGTCTGCATTAGTCGACTCATACAGCTGCTCTACAGACTGTCTAGAACTATCAACGTCATCACTCTTAGCTTGCAGCTGTCCCTGGTGATCAGTCGTCGTCTGCTGCCACTCTTGCAGACCATTCTGATAATCTCCCAAAGCTTCTCTAGTATTACCAAGCTGCTGACGCAGATCCTCCATCGGAACCACATTAGCCATCAGACGCTCAACCGCATCTCGCAGCTTTTGAGCTTGGCCTTGGTCTAATCCTGTTTGAGCCGATACTGCTTCACTGCGCTCCTCAAGCTTTTGTTTCTCACCATTCAGATGAGCCCATGCACCTTCTAACTCAGTATTTTTGCGCTCATAATCCTGGCGCTGATCTTCTAGCTCAGAACGAAACGCTTCTAGCTCAGATTTTTGGGTTTCCAACTCAGCCAACTCAGCTGTGGCTTGCTTGACCTCATCTTCTCGAGTGTCCAACTCCAACTCACGCTGATTGAGTGCCTGGCTCTGGTAAGTCAAAGATTCTTTCCATTGCTCAATCTCATCCTCTTGCGTCTTAAACTTCTTATTGAGGCTTGAAAAGTTCTGAAGAATACTGACCAGCTGGCGTCCAGCTTCATAATGCCTTTGAACCTGACGACCATTAGAAAGTTCAATTAATATCAGAGCACCAGAGCTATAGCCTGCATCATCTGGAGCCGGAACCAGCTCATCCCCAGATACAGCACTCCAGTTTTGCTCTGAGCGCTCACAAGCCAAGAGTTTAAACTCAGCTCGATTACCACCTATAAAACCACTTTTTCTTTGAACTTCGGCCAAATAACGCACGCTGGCATCCCCTTAGTCTATACAAATAGCCACTGTCAATAGCTACTTACCTACACAATATCCACGTCTCGTTTAGTTAGTAATATAGAAGCCCGAGGCAATGTATTTATCAAAATGTTGAATAAAAATCAACACCCAAGCTGCATTTAAGCCAGGTTACGCCCGTAAAGTCCAAACAACTTCCTACTAAGTGTATCTATATCAAAATTAAAAGCACTAGCCTATAAAGAATCCTCAGCCCCCAAAGGTGTGCCTCTCCCCCAACGGATTAATGCATTCACAGTTAACAGGTACGCTTTTACACGCCCATGTTCTCATATGTACATTCATACGTGCACCCATAGGCAATAAATGGGCTCTGGTACATATCATTTACATAAAACAATGTCTCTTTATAAACAGAGGCTAAACTACTGTGACTATACAACTGACTCACTTAAGCCAGTGTAGCCACAATTAAATGCTAATAATTGTAGCTAATGTCGTATATCAATGTAGCCAACCTAGTTATTAAGTGCCAATTCCTTAGGATAATTCTATGCAGGGCCAGTTAAGCGAACTGGATATTCGCAGTATTTTTCAACTGATTGATATTGGTCAGCAAACCGGAGAACTTTACATTGAATCGTTCGATGCTCAGGCCCAAGCTAATTCATGGCTCGTATTCTTTGCTAATGGCGGCATCCTCTATGCTGGGCGGACCAGTGAGCAGCTAAGTCGGCTGCGCGGTATTTTACAGTCCCTCAATCTGTCCATTGACTGGAGTACCGTCAATCTTTCTAATTTAGCTCCGCTCAGACCTCCTGAATATGGAGCACTCTGGTGGTTGCTAGAGAATAGTTACCTCACAACTGAGCAAGCCCATTCCGTTCTTTACCGGCTGATTGAAGAAACCTTATTTGAAGTTATCAGCTTACATCAGGGACGATTTTCCTTTCACTTTCGGGCCTCCCTGAGCCCACAGTTAACTGAATTTAATATCGGTCCTCTGGTAAAACAAGCGATTCGACAGCTACACGGATGGTTGCAGTTACAACCGCACCTCAGTTCATTTTACGATTGCCCACTGCTGGCAGATACTTATCGTTTAGAAGCAGGCACAAACCTGCCTCCGATTCTAGCCTTGGCAAATGGTAAAACACCTATCATTCAAATCTCACGTCACCTTAATCGCAACATTTTTAGCGTTGCCAGTAGCCTATATCCCTACATCCAAAAAGGTAAGGTTCAACTGATACACCCTTCTAAATCAGCCAACAGCCCGCCAACTGAAGGCACCAGCACAACAGTGAATACTGTCCCTCGCATCGTCTGTATCGACGACACACTGGCTGTACGACAAGCAATAGAAATGATGCTAGATGCGTATGGCTACGAAGTCACATCGATTGCGAATCCGGTAAAGGCATTGAGCTTACTGTTTAGCCTCAAACCCGATCTGATCCTTTGCGATGTAGCCATGCCTGAATTGGAGGGTCATCAGCTTTGCGCCATGCTAAGACAAGCCCCCAGCTTTCAATCGGTACCTATCGTCATGTTGACTGGGAAAGACAGTTTTGTTGATAGAGTCAAAGCCAAGATGGTTGGAGCTACAGACTATTTAACTAAGCCCTTTGGTGAACCAGAGCTATTGGCCCTGGTTGAAAAATATGTCGGTCGCGGTAACCCCAAGCGACTGGCTCCCGAAACCCTGCTTGAGCAAGAAATATCGGCTGCCCTCAACCCAGAAATCTGGAATAATCCGTAGAGCATATGGAACGTAGCTTGTAGCTTTGGCAATTCTATTTATAATTGTTCGCATAAATTACTGAATTGATTTGAACGCCATACAAGCAAGAGGATTTTGATGAAAGTTTAATAAATTAGAGGTGAGTGGGTATTTTGGTAGGCACAAGCAGCAGGCGCTACTATTTTTCAAATCAGTCGTTTGCTGCTCGATTATTACGGGTCAGAATTAACTACTGGGCATACTAATCAATTAGCTATTTCCCCCAAGAGGGGCATAATGAGTTGAATCAAGATATGAACCGGTCTTAAGCGGCAAAATTCAGGTTATGAGTACGGTTTTAGTGGTGGAAGACAGTGTTGCCCAGCGAGAAATGATTATTGACTTGTTAAAGGGTAATGGTCTGAAAGTGACCGTCGCTAGTGATGGTGTTGAAGCATTAGCTCATATCCAGGGAGATCTGCCTGACCTAGTCGTTTTGGATATCGTTATGCCCCGTATGAATGGGTACGAGGTGTGTAGAGGGATAGAGTCTGACCCTGCTACTCTAAATCTGCCTGTTGTGCTGTGTTCTTCTAGAGGTGAAGAGTTTGAACGATATGGGGGGAGGAAGCAGGGGGCAGACGCCTACATTGCTAAGCCCTTTCAGCCCACTGAGTTAGTAGGTACAGTCAAACAGCTGCTACGCGATTAATACCGATGATTTTTTGAGGCAATAGGAGCCGATGGTAGGTAATCCAGACTTTCTAACCGGAGTATGACTGGATCAAGATTCTGAACTGCAGTAAATTGTAACGCCTGATGGTGAACTTCATCTCCGGTTCTATGTAGGCGCTGACGATGAATTTGCTCTACCGGCTATTGGAATTCGTCGGATTATTGAAAATCCTCCTGATCGGATTACCCCTGTACCTAATGTATCTCCTCTGTTGCTTGGTACCTTAAACGAGCAGGGGCGAGTTATATGGGTAGCTGATTTAGGTCAGTTCCTCGGTTATCCGCAGCCTATGAACACTGACAGGGCAGAAATTCCAGTAGTAGCTGTCGAACATCAAGGGACTATGCTAGGCTTAGCCGTTAATCAGATAGTGGGTACAGACTGGCTGGATGCGGAACATATGAAGATGTCTCGTGACTATTCCGATACAATGGCACCTTTTCTAAAAGGCGAATGGGTACTAGATGCCAATAAGGACCGCTCATTGCGTTTGCTAGACCACGTTGCCATCTTGCGCTCAGCACGATGGGTAGCTTAGTTTAGATGGGTTGACAAGATGGAGATGTTTAGACTGGCAGGAGAAGACTGATGGCATCGGGCATAGATTACGCTCAAACTTATCAAGCAGCAGAACGCGCATACATGCAGGGCAGTTACGAACAAGCTGCTGACATTATTGAGCAACTGGCAGAAAACTACCCGAGCGATCCAAACGTGCTCCTGCTCAAGGGTCACATATACTGCTATGGCCTCAGTGCATACGACGTGGCTCGTACTCAGTACAAGTCAGTGCTAGATCTGACTTCTGACCCTGAATTTATAAATTATGCCAATAATGGTTTGACCTACGCAGAGCAGATGGATGTTGGTCAACCAAGCGCCAATGCCAATGGCATAGAAGAGATTACTGCGGACGGGTTATTTGATTCCATAGAGCTATATGGCGATATGGGAGAAGAAGGAGATGATCTCAGTGCGGGATTGGACCTATCGTTTGAGGAGACAGACGGAGCTGGCGTTCAAACTGAACCATTGCTGACTCCTCAGCCCGATTCAGATGCTGTGGCACCTGACGTGATTGCCAATGACGACAGCTATGACCTTGCAACTGAAGCTATTGCTGACCCTTTCAACGCAACCGCTGACTATGAAAGCACCTCAGGAGATCAAGCACTAGAGCTGGACGACGATGATGATCCCTTTTCCATCAGCGACCTATCGGTCGGTGAGGATTTAGGCAATGCAGAGTTATTAGATCCATTTGCAGATAGTAGCTTGGAGGGTTTAATTGAATCCTCAGAAGAAGAGGATATTACTCTTGATAGTGTTGTCCGCAATGAGTCTTCTACTCAAAATTTATCGCAATTTGACCAGGACGATTTTGAGCAGGCATTTCCATCCTCACCCTCTCCATCAGATGAGTTAGCTGATTTTCCAGACGTTGACGACTTTTTAGAAGCAGGTAGTGTTTCAGATATTGATAGCCCGGAAATCGTATCGGATTTACTAGAGGATCCAGAGGATAAAACCCTCTTCATGATGGAACCAGAGGCTGATGGTCAGACTGACACCATACCTACTGACGATTTTCAGGAGTTTGACGAAGCATCCACCCTGCCAGGCATTGAGATTGGTCCTGATGAGCTCGGACATGATTTGGTAGATGAGGATATTGGTGAACAAACTTTTCCAGGTGTTGACACTATAGAAGGGTTAGAAAGCCAACAGAGTGGGGATATTGATTTTCTGGATGAGTTTGATGAGTTTGACGATTTAGGAAGTCTGCCAGAATTTGATTTGTCTGAAGGAGGTTCAACTGAATTTACAGAACCGCCTGCTTCAGAAGGTATCTTCTCGGAGGATGCATCTCCTGATGGTGGATCTGGCTTTAGCTTAGTGGAAGAGGATGACCAAGCTATCATCGGCGATGACGATATTTTTAGCATTGAAACAGCTGATCAGCTGCCATCCTTTACCCAAGGAGACGAGACGCCCGCTATGGCTCCTGAAGTGCAGAATGAAGGAGCACTCAGTTCACTCAGTAACGCATCTTTAGGCACTAAGCGGTTGATTATGGCAACCGCAGCAGGTCTTGTATCAATTGTTGCTGTAGCAGGCGTTAACCTCGTAACTCTGGGGCGTTTACCTAACGATAGTTCTTCAGGGAACCGAAATTTGATTGCGCGGGTGTATCCTGCCGCAATGGGTAGTGCGGCAGGAGTTGCTAGCTTCTTAACAGTACTTGGATTAGGTTTCTTAGTTGACCGGCAGTCTAAGCGCTCAATTGACAATCTACAACAGCAATTTAACCTGGTATCTCAAGGTGATTTAAACGCTAGAGCAACCGCTTACTCTAGCGATGACTTAGGGCAATTGGCCACAGGGTTTAACCAAATGGCCCGGGTAATTTTGACCACCACTAGCGAGGCGCAACGCAAAGCTCAGGAACAGGAACAGGCTAAAGAGGATTTGCAGCGTCAGGTTATTCGGCTACTCGACGATGTAGAAGGTGCTGCCCGAGGTGATCTAACGGTTCAAGCAGAGGTCACAGCTGACGTGCTGGGGGCTGTGGCAGATTCCTTTAATTTGACTATTCAAAACCTTCGAGAAATCGTACAGCAAGTGAGCGAGGCGGCTCTACAGGTAACGAAAAGTTCCTCTGACAATGAAATGTTTGCCCGTAGTCTTTCGGCAGATGCTTTACGCCAGGCTGAGGAATTGGCAGTCACTTTGAATTCTGTTCAAGTTATGACCGAGTCAATTCAGCGGGTGGCCGACAGCGCGCGCGAGGCTGAGGAGGTTGCTCGCTCGGCATCAGCAACCGCTCTCAGGGGAGGTGAAGCAGTAGAACGCACTGTGGCTGGTATTTTGGAAATTCGTGAAACGGTGGCTGAAACCACTCGTAAGGTTAAGCGATTAGCGGAATCTTCCCAGGAAATTTCCAAAATTGTGGCATTGATTTCGCAGATTGCATCTCGAACTAACTTACTAGCTCTCAACGCCAGTATTGAGGCTGCTCGAGCTGGAGAAGCCGGTCGAGGCTTTGCTATTGTGGCGGATGAAGTTCGTCAGCTAGCTGACCGAGCCGCTAAAGCGTCAAAAGAAATTGAGCAGATCGTCTTGCAAATTCAAGGTGAGACAAGCGGAGTAATGACTGCTATGGAAGAAGGTACACAGCAGGTAATTGAGGGTACTAAGCTGGCAGAGCAAGCCAAACGCTCTCTGGAGGACATTATTCAGGTATCTAATCGTATTGATGTATTAGTACGTTCAATTACGGCCGATACAGTTGAACAGACTGAGACTTCGAGAGCGGTCGCCCAAGTTATGCAATCAGTTGAGCTAACGGCTCAGGAGACCTCTCAAGAATCGCAGCGGGTATCAGCATCTTTGCAGAATCTGGTGGGTGTGGCTCGAGATCTTTTGACATCAGTAGAGCGTTTTAAGGTAGAAGGTGATAAAAAGTAGTCTTTTATCACGTATGTAAGGACTGGCCTGATTTTCGATTTCATCTAGGGAGACGAGGGTGATGGTGCCTGAACAACAACAGCGTATACTGGGCTATTTTATTGAAGAAGCCAAGGATCATCTCAATACAATTGAGCAGGGCCTATTAAATCTTCAGGCAACCATCGGCAATCCCGAAATGGCCAATGAGGTGTTCCGGGCTGCCCATTCTGTCAAGGGTGGTGCTGCCATGCTGGGTATTGAAAGCATGCAGCGTACGGCTCACCGGATGGAAGATTATTTCAAGCTGCTGAAAGAGTCTCCAATTCAAGTGGATCGCCCCTTGGAGTCAATGTTTTTACGGGTGTTTGATGCTCTGCAAGACTTGCTAGAGCAACTCCAGGGACCGTTTGGCCTGACTGAAGAAAAAGAGCAGAGTATCATGACGGCTGTAGAGCCGGTATTTCAGCAGCTTCAAGAACACTTAGATCAGCTAGTAACAGAAGCCGGTGCGGTTGAGTTACAAGAAGAAGCAACAACTCCTGTAGTGTCGACTGTTTCATCACCTCGCCTGGTTGAGGAAAGTGCTCTTAAGCTGGTATTCAGCAGTGATGTATCAGCGGCTTTGCGGGAAATGCTCGCACGCTTTAAGCAGGCTGATACGGACGACACGCGGTCAGCCATAGAGGAATGTTGTCGACTATTTGAACGGTTTGGTGAGCAATTTAACTTGCCAGCCTGGATGAATTTAGTCAAACATGCTCGTTGGTCCGTTTGCGATCGCGACAACGACTATCGCAAACTGGCTCCTGTCCTCATTAAGGAAATCAAAAAAGCTCAGGATTTAGTTTTAGCGGGTCGCGAGCCTGAAATTACCATTTCTGAAAGATTGCAAACCTTGGCTGCGCAGGGAGACGTGACCGATACAGCCAGTGAACTAGATAATCTGTTTGCAGAACATGAGCTGGATAGTATTCCAGACATGGCAGAAAGCCTATCTGAACTCGAACCAGACCTAAGTTTAGACAGCAGTCTAGCTGACCCCTCTCAAGTAGGTGACGACAGCATATCGATAGACGAGCTTCTCAACGATGCAGCTGTAGCTCCCTCAGGCCCAGAAGTTGGAGCTGCTGAACTCACTAGCCTGGCTGATCTATTCGAAGCAGGTGGTGATGCCCTTGACAGTGACTGGCAAGAAGAAGAAATTCCGATTAATGAAGGCAGTCCGCCAGCTGAATCACTTGATATTGATATCGCTCCTGACTTTGAAGATCTGCTCAACGAAGATGTATTGGCAACAGAAACCAACTCTGATGACTTTGAGTCGGGGGATGAGCTAGCCGATCTATTTGGTGACGCCGATACTACCGAGACAGCTGACGATAGTCTAAATAATGTCGATAGTGGATTTGGCAATCTGTCTGGCCAGACAGAGCCACTGACGGAAATGGAAGCAGCCCTATCTGAAAGTTTTGACACATCAATGGAGGGGTTGTTCGATGGCGCTGCTACAGCTGATGATTCATCAAACTTTGATGATTTGTTTAGTGATGCAGACCTCGGAGACAACAATAGCGAGAGCTTAGTAGACACCTCTGATAAAAATGCATCAAACCTAGATGATTTGTTCAACATCTCAGAGGATGAAGGTAGCAGCCCCGAAATTTCGTTAGAAAACTCCAACGGCCTAGATGACCTCGGTGCGCTCACCTCATTAGAATCTGTCAGTAGTGAGGAGCTAACGGATATTGAGCTTGCCGTCGATACAGCAGATGACTCACCAGACGATATATTTGACTCTCTCGGTGAGATTTCTCAAACAACAGATGACTTTTTTACAGAAGTGACAAGTCCGGAAAATGCAGCTGACTCTAGCCCTTCGATTCAAACATCCGACTTTGATGATTTCTTTAGCGTAGATAACACTCCTGAAGAAACAACATCAGATTCTCTGCGTGATGACCTTTGGGCAACAGCGTCGGCCTCAACGACAGCGACCTCTGAGCCAGTCGCTATTGATGATTTGTCTGAAGATATCTGGGATGACCCACAGCCACTAACAGACACAGAGGCGACAGAGTTAGCCAGCTCAGATGAACAACCCCCAAGCAACCTGAGCGATGATATCGCTGAATTAGTTCAAGATGCAACGACCGCAAACCCAGGTGGGTTAGATTTAGAGGATGTCTGGGCCTCTGTAGAGGATGTTGACTTAGAAGATGAAGCATCTCTTGAGTTAGAGGAGCCATCGGATACACCTTCCGCCAGTATTGAGCTAGATGATTTGTTCGATGATACTGCTGAAAATTCAGCTCCTCTAGAAGAAAATGAGGGAACTGAGTCGCCAGCTGATATGGAGCTGGACAGCTTATTTGATGACGAGGGGACTGAGTCATCAACAGATTCTTCAGATGACATAGGGCTAGACAATTTATTTGATGACGAGAATCTAGAAAACGCGGCTTCTCAGTCATCAGAATCGATTGAAACAGCTGATTCGTTAGAAGTCACTCCAGATGGCATAGAGCTAGATGGTTTATTTGATGATGGTCTAGAAGTTGCTGGGTTAGCTACTGATCCAGCTCAAACTGATACCGATGCTTCCGATACTGATGCAACAGGGTTTGATGGTCTATTTAGCGATACCCCTGCCCCTATTAGTACATCTGAAAATGAGCTAGACGATTTGTTTGCTGATGGGGAGCTAGCGGAAGAGACTAGTACTGAGGCTGAACTACAAGATTTAAATGGCTTAGAAAGCCTTGAACTAACCGAGCCCACAGATTCTTCAGAAGCTGACTTGAGTTTAGAGCTGGAGAATACAGTGGATCAGGCCGATAGTATAGCCGAGTTAGAAGCAGCAGACGAATCTCCTATTAATACAATTGACTTAGATCTTCTAGACTTGGAAGACAACGGCATTGTTACAGGCTTTGTTAATGATGATGACAGCTTACAAGGTGCCGCAACGTCTGCCTCTTTGGAAAACATTGATGATTTCTTTAGTGACTCCAACGAAAAGCTATCGGAAGATCAAGAGCCACCTCAGGACCTAGAAGCTCTAGATTCTTTACTTGCAGAACTTCCTGAAGAACCCGTCAGTGAGTCAGCTGCTATCGAGAATAGCGATGATTTTGGGGAACTTGAGAATCTAATCGCCGCCCCCAATGAGTCCGCTAGTCAAGAACCTGAGACGGCATCGGAGGTAGACGACGAGTTTGGCGATTTAGAAGCTTTATTACAGGACACAGATAAAACCTTATCTACAGCTTCAGTTAGTAGTTCTCCGACTTATAGACCAACCTCTAATCGACTGGCGGGACGTCGGACAGTAGCCGATCAGACTATGCGTGTATCGGTCGGCCACTTAGATAATTTGAGTAATCTCGTAGGAGAACTTGTCGTCAACCGCAATACTCTTGAGCAAGACCAGGAACGGCTACGTCAGTTTTTAGATAATTTGTTGTTTCAAGTGCAGCAATTAAACGATGTTGGTCAGCGTATGCGTGACCTTTATGAGCGCTCGCTCTTAGAAAGCTCTTTAATTTCTAGTCGTCAGTCATATCACATGGCATCTGTAAGAGCGCCTGTAGAAAGAACAGATGTGGAAGGTCATGCTACAGGAGAATCCTTTGATGCCTTAGAAATGGACCGATTCACCGGATTCCATACTCTCTCGCAGGAAATGATCGAGCTGATCGTACGTGTCCGAGAATCAGCCTCTGATATTGCTTACACAGTTGAGTCATCAGACCAGGTGACCCGTCAGTTTAGACAGGTTACCAATCAGCTACAGGAAGGTCTTAACAAAGCACGCATGGTGCCCTTCGCCCAGACAGCATCGCGCTTACCTCGGGCAGTTCGGGATATCTCTCTCAAGTGTGGCAAGGAAGCTCGGCTCGTTGTTGAGGGTCGAGATATCCTGATCGACAAAATGATCTTGGAGCAGCTTTATGATCCAATGACTCATCTAGTGAATAACGCGATCACCCATGGAGTGGAAACCCCTGAGGAGCGTAGTGGAGCTGGAAAGACACCGGAAGGGTTAATCACGGTACGGGCATTCTATCAAGGTAACCAAACCGTTATTTCTGTAGGTGATGACGGAGCCGGAATTGACCAAAATATTGTTAAACAAAAGGCAATACAAAAAGGTCTCATTTCAGAAGCAGAAGCCCGCACAATGACGGTGCTGGATGTGTACGATCTGTTATTCCATCCTGGATTTAGTACACGAGATCAGGCCGACGATTTTGCCGGACGCGGTTTTGGCATGGATGTGGTGAGAACTTCCTTGGCAGACATTCGAGGAAATATCACCATTGATTCTGAACCCGGACGGGGGACGAACTTTACGATTCGTTTGCCTCTCACACTGAGTATTTCTAAAGCCCTTAGCTGTATTAGCAATCAGGCACGGATTGCCTTTCCAATGGATGGTGTGGAAGACATGTTTGACGTGTCGCGAGACCGTATCCAGAAAAATGGTCAAGGGCAAGACTGCATTCTCTGGCGCGACACACTTCTGCCTTTCCAGAATCTGTCTGATCTGCTTTCCTTTAATCGTACGCTGGGGCGAGGACGAGTATATGGCGGCAACCAAGATGAGAACATGATCTCTATCGTGGTATTGCGTAGTGCCAATAGCTTTATTGCCCTGGAAGTTGACCAGGTTATGGGCGAACAAGAAATTGTAATCAAGCAGTTGGAAGGCCCCGTGCCTAAACCGACTGGCATTGCTGGTGCTACGGTTTTGGGAGATGGCCGAGTTATGCCCATTGCTGACGTACTGGAGCTAATTGATTTAGCGATGGGACGGGTGCGACGTGAACCTAACGCTGCAATATGGGCTCAGACAGAGGACGCCCCACCAGAAGTCGCTGTTGGAACGAAACCTGAGCCTACGGTCTTGATTGTGGATGACTCGATCACTGTCCGTGAGCTGTTATCTATGAGCTTTAACAAAGTAGGCTATCGGGTTGAGCAAGCTCGTGATGGCCAGGAAGCCTGGGAAAAACTACGCTCTGGCTTACCCTGCGACCTAGTTTTCTGTGATATTGAAATGCCTCGCATGGATGGTTTAGAACTGCTGTCGCGGCTACAAAAAGATAGCGGTCTACAGCAAATTCCCATTGCGATGCTGACATCCCGTGGAGCCGATCGGCACCGGCAAATGGCGGTTGATCTTGGGGCTAGTGGTTACTTTACTAAACCCTATCTAGAAGAAGCACTGCTAGACGCTGCTAACAAAATGCTCCATGGCGAAAGACTGGCCTAATTCTTGCGTTAGGAGCAGTTTGGACCTAACACAGTTGGTAAAGTAACACATGGCTTCCGGGGTAGCATTAGACGGTACAAGAGCTGAGCGGCGGAACTGGCAACCGATAGTTCAACAGTTTGTAACCGCATTGGGCAAAGACCGTGTCATACGTCGCAAAGAGGAGCTTTTAGTCTACGAGTGTGACGGTCTGACAAGCTATCGTCAGCGGCCTGCGGTTGTCGTGCTACCCAGAACCACTGAAGCAGTCGCCGCCGCTGTCAAAATTTGCGCTCGCAACCAAGTCCCCTTTGTAACTCGCGGTGCGGGCACGGGTCTGTCTGGTGGGGCTTTACCCATTGAAGATAGCGTGCTGATTGTGACTGCATGCATGCAGAAAATTTTAGAGATTGATTATGACAATCAGCGCATCGTTGTGCAGCCTGGCGTCATCAACAACTGGGTAACCCAGGCCGTTAGCGGCGCTGGATTTTACTATGCCCCCGACCCATCGAGCCAGTCTGTGTGCTCCATCGGCGGTAATATTGCCGAAAATTCTGGCGGCGTGCACTGTCTAAAATATGGAGTCACAACCAACCATGTGCTGGGGCTAAAATTAGTGCTTCCCAATGGCGACATTGTTGATGTGGGAGATATGCCAGAGTCACCAGGCTATGACCTCACCGGTGTTTTTGTCGGGTCTGAAGGCACCCTTGGGATTGCCACTGAGATTACTCTCCGTATTCTAAAAGCGCCCGAAAGCGTGCAGACATTATTAGCCGATTTTAATAGCGTCGAAGCCGCTGGCAAAAGCGTTTCCGAGATTATCAGCGAGGGCATTATTCCAGCGGGGATGGAAATGATGGACAACTTTAGCATTAACGCGGTCGAAGAAGTCGTTGCCCTAGACTGCTACCCTCGCGATGCAACGGCTATTTTGCTGGTCGAGGTCGATGGTTCGCCAGCCGATGTGGAAGCCTGCGCTCAAAAGGTACGCGACATTGTGACGCACAATGGGGCACGTCAGGTTGCGATCGCAACCACACCCGAAGACCGTCTGCGGTTGTGGAAAGGTCGCAAAGCCGCCTTTGCCGCCATGGGCAAACTGAGCCCCGACTATTACGTACAAGACGGCGTTATCCCTAGGGCTCAGCTACCCCACGTGCTGAGCGAGATCGACGCTCTTGGCAAAAAATATGGCTATCGCGTCGCCAACGTATTCCATGCTGGGGATGGTAACCTGCATCCTTTAATTTTGTATAACAACGCGGTGGACGGTCAGCTTGAGGAGGTAGAAGCCCTCGGTGGCGACATCCTTAAACTGTGTGTTGAAGCTGGCGGCAGCATCTCGGGTGAGCATGGCATTGGCGCCGATAAGCGATGCTATATGCCCCAAATGTTTACGAGCGTTGACTTAGAAACCATGCAGTGGGTACGTCAGGCCATTAATACCCAGGGGCTAGCAAACCCAACTAAGCTATTTCCCACCCCGAAAACCTGTGGTGAGGCAGCCATGGCCCAAACTGTCGAATTTGCCGGTACAGAACGCTTTTAAGCCTTGGCTGTAGTTAAACCTGGCCTTAATTTGTTCAGCATCCTTAGTGATTACACGCAGACACTATCACGGCCAAAAGTACGAATTCTGTGCATTAACTGATAGGTCTACCAGCATGGGCGGGTAGGTTATATGAGTGGCGCGAATCAGCTGATTCCAGGGCCTTTCAGGTTTTCAACTAAAGTGATACGAGATCTGAATGCCATGGGTAGCTTAGAAGCTAGGAGCTAAGACGCTACATCCCAAACCTCAAGGAGACACCTTACATAATGAAGACCACTCTACGTGCAAAGCTACTGCAGCACTTAGCCGGCAAGAAAAAAGCTGATGAAGGTTTTACCCTCATCGAGCTGCTAGTTGTAATTATCATCATCGGTATTCTAGCTGCGATCGCACTACCTTCTTTCTTAAACCAGGCCAACAAAGCCAGACAGTCTGAAGCAACTACCACTGTTGGTGCCATCAACCGTGGTCAGCAGGCTTACAATCTAGAGAATCAGTTCTTCTCAAAGAGTATTCGTGGACTAGGCATTGGTGTTCAGGCGGATACCAATAACTACGAGTATGGTGAGACAACAACACTTGCTGCTAACCCCAACCAGCTAGCTGGTTGGGACACTGGTGGTAATGAGGATTCTAACACTAGTGATGTAATTAGAGACCCTCAGTATCAACTTGCTGGTATTGTTTATGCTGTTCCCCAAAATAATACTCAGCTAAAAGGATACACAGGGGTTGCTTATTTGTTATCGGCAGCTGGCACAGGGGAAACAACTTCCACAGTGACACTGTGTGAAAGAACCACAGCGGGTGATCCTGAAGCAGCTGATCCTACTGTAGATGGTACTACTAACCTTGTTACAGACTTAGAATGCGGGGACAACTCAACTAAGAAGTAAGCTTTTAGCTCTGTACCTTGTGCAGCAATCTTAGAGGAGATATAGCGTTTGAAAAAATGACTAGTCTTTTGTAATTGCTCTATCATTAGTTAAATAAGAAACCGGAGAGCTACTTTAGAAGTATTTCTCCGGTTTTTTGATTTTTTAGAGTCTGGGGTTCAATGTAGAGAGGGATAATACATGAAACTTTTATCACAGTTCCTGCTTCTAATCAGTTTGCTGACAGGCATCGGCTTGATTCAACTTCTCAAATTGGGAGACTTGAAAAACGTATCTAACGACCTTTCTGCTGAGGAAGTTACTCAACAGACACAGATTACGTCTCTTAGACTAGAGCTAGTTAAACAAATGCCCCGTGTCGGTTTTCGCAACATGTTGGCAAATTGGGTATTTCTTGATTTTATTCAATATTTTGGTGACTTTGCAGCTCGTGATCTGACTGGATACAGCCTCAGCCCTCAGTTTTTTGATGCAATCATAGACTTCGATCCGCGTTTTTTTGGTGCATATCTGTATCTAACTAATACGGTTTCTATCTATGCTGGCCAGCCTCAAGAATCTGTTCGCCTTATGGAAAAAGGGCTTAACAGGATATCTCCCAAATCGCCCCCTAACTCCTATTTTGTATGGCGATACAAAGGTACCGATGAAATGTTATTTCTTGGGGATAATCAGGCGGCTCAACAGTCTTTTCAAACCGCTGCAGACTGGGCACAAAAATCACCCGATGAAGATGCTGAACTCACCGCCAGACTATCTCAACAAACAGCCGACTTTTTAGCCACTGACCCTAACAGCAAACCGGCTCTGATCAATGGCTGGATGTCTGTTTTAGGCAGGGCTATTGATGACAATGTGCGTCAACGGGCAATTAATGAAATTGAAGCCTTGGGAGGCGAAATTTTATTTGCTGAGAACGGGCAGGTCACCGTCCGCTACAACCGCAACGAATAAGGGCTTGTTAAAAATTAAGCTCATAGTTTGATTCTGGCTGTTTTCCCTAAACAGAAAACTAGATACCTTTTCCGTTTAGAATTTTGTCGCCGCGCGCAAAATTCTAAACTACTTCAGCGACCACCCAAACAGCTCACTAGGGATATCCTTGATATTTTTCCGCAGGGTTCTAGGGCGGCGGTCCGCCCTAGTCATGGGAAGCCCCATTTTGCCTAGTAGCGATGACTTGATTACTTCCATAAAGGGAACTCGAAGGGACCCCAAGCAGCCGGTTTTACTATTAGTTCAGTACTAAAACATGAAATTGTTTCTTAACAGCTCCTAAGTTATTTCTGTTGCTTTAATTCAGACTGACTGACGTTGAGAAATTGTTTGCAATAGCCGATCACGTTCTGGCTGCAGAACCATATCTAAGTCTCTAAACCATTTTCGAGCAGGAAACATAGCATCAAAAAATTGAACAATGGGTTGGTTGACCACACGGGCATAGTAATCAGCTGGCAAATGCCCATCAATGTGGCGATTCAGCGTACCAAACCCCAGACGCTGACTGCGGGGTTGAGAAATCAGATTGTTATTCTTGAGCCAGCTGTCAAAACTGTTTGCCTGCTCCATGGTTGACACAAACTGGTCGACTAATTCTGGGGCCGGTAGCGCCACATTAAACTGAGGTAGCTCGTCTTGTAGGTTAATCGATGAGCGCTCTAACAAAAAGCGACGCTGGTCGGGCTGTAACCAGGCGAGTATGGCATCTCGACCAACTATGTAATCGTCTGGCAACATATCAGCGGTAAATTCCTCAGATTGAGCTAACTGTAAGAGAGTTTGACCCGTAGGAAACTCTTGCCAATCTTGAGCAGCCTGATCATAATTACCTTGCCACCAGTAAAGGATCCCTCGCATCTGTTGCCAATGGCTGGCTAGTATTGGCTCTGCTGTCTGCATCAGGTCTGTGTAGCGTTGTTCTAATTGACTAAACACCTCATCTCGAATGGTTGATAGTTCCCCTAACTGCCAAATGGGGCTAGTCATCACTAGAGGGAACCGTAAGATTTCTAACACCAGGGCATCTGTTGCCAACTGGAGCTGGTTGTTGGCGAGTAGTGAAACGCCTAGACCAAAGAATACGCCTTGTTTTGCGGGCAAGAGCTGACAGGCTTGGGCAAAGGCATTAACTGCGCCATCTGGCTGGGTTTGCAACAACAACCAGCCCTGGTTGGAATATACAAACTCGCTGTAGGGTGCAACATCTGCAGCAGTTTCAAACCAGTCCAGAGCGGTTGCTTTTAGCTCATCGCTGGGGGCACCTGTCGTTTGAAAGCTAAAGTCTCCTAGAGTCCAGGCCAGCATGATGGAGTAGTACGGCTCCCAGGGAGCTAGTTGATGGGAGCGCTCTAGAGACTGTTCAAAGCGGTCGAAATTTCCTCGATTGAGCTGATCAAACCCCTGCAAAGATATGGCCCAAGCACGATGTACTGGAATTAGCCATAGGATAACCGCTATCAGTCCACCTAACCCCAAACCTAGGCAAACACGAGCACGTTTTGAAGGGTTGGCGTCTGCGGTCTCTTCGGGTTGATAAACTTTGGCAAGCACCGCCAGATAAATGACCAAAACACCGCTAATCGCTACGTTGTCAAGCTGATAGTCGGTCAGTGCCATAAGCCCATAGGCCAATAAACCTGCCACCAGACTCCAAGCGACTCCAGGATGTATAAAAGGGGTAACGCTGCGGCTGGCCCAGCGCCAGGTTAGCCACTTTATCAAGGCAGATAGGCTGACCAAGGCAGCTACCCCAAAAATGCCTAACTCAGCCCATAGCTGCGCTGGTGTGCTATGCAGCTGAAAGTGCAGCTCTGCCTCACGTCCAGCCCAGTAGGGACGATATTGTTGGTAAACCTGTAGCACACTGCCAGGGCCTGCCCCAGTAAATGGATGGGCAAGACCAATGCGCCAGCCAACAACATTGGTAATGATGCGATAGCCTAGTTCGCTGCTGTTGGTGTTGCCCTGCAGTAGAGACAACAGCGGTCGACGCACCCGTGGATTCCCCAAGGTAACGGCTAAGAGGGCACACAGCAGCAGCCCCCCAGTCGGGAATACCAGTCGGCGGGGCAGTTTGCTGCGAACTAGAGTAATGACTAGCGCGATCGCAACCGTCAGCACTAGCGCCACCGAACCACCCCGAGAACTGGCTGTGTATAGATCTGCTAACCCTAAACAACCGCCGACAATCCACAGCCAGCGCTGCCAGCCTTTCTAGGTGACCGCCAGACCTAGAAACAGCGGCAAAATCAAAACCAGATAGCCTGCGACATAGTTTTGATGCCCCAAGGGGTACCAGTTTCGTAGACTTGTGATGCCAAAGTTAAACTGTTGAGGCACCCCGTAGGGGGCAAGGGTCGCCAATCTCTCTAGCTCTGGTAGATAGGTTTGAAACACCCACAGCCCCAAGCTCAACGTGATAAACGCTAGACCCAGAGCGGCCTGAAATTTTAGCAGCCCCATCGCCTGACGAGACGTTGTTAGCCATCCCGATAGGGCATAGAGAGCGGCAATACCGCCTAACGCTGCAACAGAGTACCAAAGCGCCTGATTAGGAAACTCGGCAAACAGCGTGGATACCGCCAGCCCGATTACTAACAGTGCAGCAGGCCAGTCAAGCCCTGACCCTAACCGAAAAGAGGTCAGGGGCTTAAACCACATTTGCCAAAATAGCCAAATAATTGGCAGCACCAGGGCCACCTGCCAAACGGCAACCCATGGCCATGACACCATCAGGGAATGGCTGCTTGGCAATAGCGTGAACAAGCCGTAAAAGCCAGCAGTTAGTAACCCAATCAGCGTTCCGCTGGTTGAGCGTGATAACGGCGATAAAGGTGAGGATGAGGTAGACACGTTAAGACGCACACTCAGATGCTTAAGGGGCTGATGAAAGAGAGAATTGGAAGTTGTTGCGGGTCGGGTGAGGTAACCCTAAAGACTCGGTGCGCACAGTTTCCACAAGGTCATCTAATGGAGGGAACTCCCGTGGCCATGCCAGAGAAAACAAGTCTAGCGAAATTGGTAGCGAAAACTGACGCCAGTCTTCAGGAATTAGGATCGATGAAATTCTTTGGGCATAGTAGCTGCGATAAAGTAGTGCCAGGGCAACTCGTTGGTTGTTGGGTACGGCTTGAGTAGTCGAGCGGAGCCAATCTTTAAGGGTACGGTGGGTGGTGATATGCGATCGCACCCTCTCTTGTTCTGCAGGATCTAGATCAGAAGTATTTAAGTAGTCATCTAAATAGTCAGGTTCTAGCCAAGCCTTAAGTAAACGGCATTCTGGCGCATCAGCGGGGCTGTTGACCATACAACTATCTAGCAAGGTTGTCGCCTGCTCGGGGCTTGTCTCTAGGGTAAACAATGCCTGCAGTAAGGGACGATAGTCGTCATTTATTACAAATTGAGAATCAGCCGCTGCCCACCAGCGTAGGGCGGCGGCCGTTGATTCTAAGCTCTGATGCAACGGGTGATTTGCCTCTAGGGCTAAGAGCATTGTTTGGTAATGCTGTAACACCCTTGAAAACACAGCATCCTTAATAGGAGCCAGTTCCTGTTGCCAACTCTCAAAGGTCAGCACCGTAGGGTTCAACAAGCATTCCAGCGCCAGGGCCTCAACTGCAGCATTAGTATCTCCCATATCTTGATAGGATAGGCCCAATAGATAGTAGCTATGGTTTTGACTTCTAGGGTTGAGCTGCACGACTCTAGTTAACGCGCTCTGGGCGGTGGCTGTGTCCCCCAGCTGCCAGGCAAGAACAGCCAGATTCTGATTAAACCAAATGTCGTTAGGAGCCGCCTTCAAAGTTTGTTGATATAGGTTAATCGCTTCTTCTCGCAGAATAGTTTGGTTTTCACCAACAGCGGTCTGGGCTAGCTCGCTTAGCTGTTGGGCACCAAGGGCACCCGATGTTGGGTCCCACGGGGCCAGTTTAGCGGCTGTGTAAAACTTATCGTCAGATTGACTCAGCTCACCGCGCTGTATTAAGGTCAACCCCTGATGCGTCATCCACATCGCCAGATCTAAACGCAGCCAAAATTGAAAAACAATGGCAACAACCGTCAGAATCAGTAAGCTTCCCCACCGTCTAGCTGCCTGAGAAATCACTACTGGTTTTAGCGAAGCCCCCAGTTGGATGAGGACAACCAACATCACACTTAAGGTAATGGCAATGGGAATATTCTCTAGCTGATAGTCACTTAAGCTAGAAATGCCATAGCCAACAAATCCTAAGCCGGTCACCAAACTGAGCTGACGGTCTTTAGACGGGAGCGCCTGCAAAAGGAGCACCAGCCTTAAGACACAGCCAACGGCCCCCAGATAGACTATGGCTCCTGCCAACCCCAGCTCGACAACAATTTGTAAGGGCGTATTGTGCAGCTGCTGCACTTGAGTCAGCCCAGCTCCTGCTGCCAGGGGACGATAGCGCTCGTAAACCCGACCTAGATTGCCTGGCCCCAGACCCAGAGGCCGGTCTTTAATAATATTAAGTGCAGCCTGCCCCATAAAGAGTCGGTCCCGCGCAGGCCCATCTGTGACAACTGCTGTATTGGCCCCCTGCCATCTGGGCAGCAGCGATCGCATCCGGGGGTTGGTAGCCAACACACCAAGGGCCGCACAGATCACCAGGCTAGATAAGAAAATAGCCCCCAGACGAGCTTTGCCACGGCTGCGAGCAATAATAAGGCCCAGAGTGATCACCATTAGCACCATAGCCCCAAGCCATGCCCCCCGTGAGCCAGAGGCGTAGCGCGCGGCTGTAATCACCAGGCTAAACAGACCATACAGCCAGCGCCGCCAGCCTGACTGTAGCCTGGTCATACCTGCGGCCATGGGCAAAACCAAGACAAAATATCCGCCGGTAAAGTTGTGGTGCCCCATGGGAAAACGATTGCGAATGGCATCGTGAAAATTATCCGATAGCCACATATCGGGGGTGGGTCGCCATAGGGACAGACTGACAACCGCCGCGATCGCACCGACCCACACCAGCCCTTGACACAGCTGCCACGGGCTAAACCGACTGTTGCGCAGCCCATCGACCACAATTACATAGCAACCCACCCGCAGTCTATTTTCCAGCGCCAATCTTCGAAAA
>JBHJIV010000168.1:0-40456 GCA_050043105.1 Leptolyngbyaceae cyanobacterium
ACCGAAGATCTGAAATGAGAGACTCATCCAATGACTCAGGGGGGGCACTAACAGTAGTCAAAAGCACATACTCCTTAGATGGCAAAGAGCAATGGCTTCAGTCTAGCAATTCGGTACTTTTTTTGTCAGAAATCGCCTAACTAGTCTGGTTACTCTGTTTGCATTGACTAAACCTAGTCAGCTTTTAACACCTGCGATCGCACGACAGCCTAAAGAAATAGCTGCAGAACATAGACAGTCTGCTAATGTACGCAACGGCATTTATCTCTATAGCATCCTGATTCAGGTTCAGACACAAATAGCGAGTCAGTCTAATCCTGTTAACTTGTCGGTAAATGAGCTAGTACTCCAAGATGCCCACCGCATTAGTGCTCTTGATCAGGTTAGCCAAAATGTTCTCAATGAATGTCTTATTGAACTCAATGTTTAAATAAGATACATAGAATTCATCTAGTGTTTAGATTGAAGATAATTTAACTGTCTGAATAGCCCGAACTGTAATGAAACTACCTGCATTCAAACTCGAACGATTTTTTGCCAAATACGAATTTAAGGCACCTTACCTGTTGGCGTCTTCTGATTGTGAAGCAATGACGATTGAAGAGTTGTTGAATCTAGAGTCGGGTGCAGCGCAAAAATTTCATCAGACTTGGTTGGGCTATACCGAAACGAAAGGAAGCCCGGAACTCCGGCAGGAGATTGCAAAAACGTATCAATCCATAGATATTGAGGAGATCCTGGTTCATGCAGGTGCAGAAGAAGCGGTGTTTATTTTTATGAATGCCGCTCTAGAACCCGATGATCACGTGATTGTTCATTTTCCTAGCTATCAGTCCCATAGCTCAATTGCTCAATCGATTGGCTGTGACGTTGAATGGTGGAAAAGCCACGAAGCCGACAACTGGGAATTGGATTTAGATTGGCTGAGAGAAGCTATTCGACCAAACACAAAAGCGATTGTCATTAACTGTCCTCATAATCCGACAGGCTACGTCATGGGTCGAGCCAAACTAGAAGAATTAGTTGCGATCTGTAGGCAGCACAACATTCTCTTATTCTCTGATGAGGTCTACCGATTTTTAGAATATCGAGATGACGATACGTTGCCCGCCGCCTGTGACCTGTATGAGAATGCGGTTTCTCTAGGGGTAATGTCAAAAACTTATGGCTTGGCTGGCTTGCGGATTGGTTGGATTGCAACTCACAATCAAGAGATTTATCAAGCCATGGCAGAGTTCAAGGACTTCACCTCAATTTGTAGCAGTGCTCCCAGTGAGTTTTTATCAACATTAGCTCTTCGAAATGGAGATCAGCTGATTCAGCGTAATCGAGCCATCCTTGCAGCAAACGTTGAGATCTGCGATCGCTTTTTCTCAGATCATGCCGAACTCTTCAACTGGACAGCTCCCAAAGGAGGATCGACCGCCTTTCCGAGCCTGAAACAATCAGTCAACGTAGAAGAGTTTTGCATCGATTTAGTCAATCAAAAAGGAGTTCTACTTCTACCCAGTACCTATTTTGATTATGGGCAGCAGAATTTTCGGATTGGATTGGGACGTAAGAATTTGTCAGAGTGCATAGAAAAGTTAGAGGAATACTTGCAGACTACTAACCTGATAAAGACATAAATTACTGCTGTTGAGGGCTTAGCTGTAATCACGCAACATTTTTTTGATCTCGAGCGTGTGCATTTCTTCTTGCCCAATTTTGGTGCGTGTATATTCTTCTAGATAAATGCTGGCATCTTGAACCACATCCAGCAGCTTTTTGTACATGGTTAAGGCTTTTTGTTCGTGGTTAAGGCTTTCTGATAGGAGGTCTTTAACGGAGTGACGGTTATTTTCCTGGATGGTTGAGATTTGCTGACTGGGATGACCTTCTAGCCCAGTAATAATCTCACCAGCTTCTTGGGCATGGAGTAAAGATTCAGTTGCCTGAGCCTTAAAAAAATCTACAATCGGAATGCGATTAGGCCCGGTTACCATTAAAGAACAATGGGTATAGCGCACTACACCAGCTAGCTCAAATTCCATAATTTGATTGAGTAGATTAATGGTTCCTGAGGTGTCAAGGTCTTTCATTTAGTCATATTGAGAATCAACGAGTTCTGATTATAAGCGGGGAATAGAGTTTGTGGACGGTCATAATTCAATGATTAGGGCTGAGAGGTGCTATGTGTTTGATAGCGTTGACCTCTCGGTAATTTATCTCAGTGGCTGCACCCGGTCGGCTGGCCAGTAGATCTTATAGGCTGCCCCTAGAATATTGGCTTTAGGAACATACCCCCAATCACGGGAATCCGAGCTATCTTGGCGGTTATCGCCCAACACAAAATAGCTGTTTGCAGGCACTGTTTCAGGCCCCCACCCATAGGCAGATGTTGCTTGCACGTAAGGTTCTACAAGGGCACTGTCGTTGATATAAACCCGACCTGCTTTAATGGCTATTTGCTGACCCGGCAAGCCAATCACACGCTTTACGTACAACAGATCTTCGGCTTTTTGAGCACGGTCTTGCAGAGCTTGAGCGGGCGGGGTAAACACCATAATATCGCCGATGTTAGGGCGATATGTCTGAGCGCGCCGAACAAAGAGGCGATCATTGATTTGTAGCGTTGGGGTCATCGAGTCACTTGGTACTATACATTGCTCAACCACCTGGCGAATCCAACCGGGTGTTGCTCCCAAAGCCAGTCGAACAATTAAGAGACCGACAACAAGGAGTGCGATCGCGCTGGCCTGATAGTTCGCATCTGATTTACGTCTGGTTTGATGGGGAAAGCTGACATACACGTGATAACAGCTCAGCGTCCAAATCAGCGGTGGAATCGGGACTAACTGAGGAACAGAATTCGCTAGCCAAGCGCTCAGGAGCCCTGTAATTAAAAATAAGCCTCCAGCCAGTGCCTGCTGTAGATACAAGTGACCTAGACCAGGCAGCAGCTGTGATAAAAAAACGGCATACCAAGGGTCAGCCTTCCCCTGGGGGACTGAAATCCGAGTTGCGTATCCAGGTTGAGTGCCGCGATAGGCATCCAAAATACTAAAGCTATACACAATCAGGAAGCATGCAATTGTCCAGAATCCCCATAGGGTTTGACCATTGGCCCCAAAAATAGACCAAGTGACATAGCCAAGCATAACAACTGTCATCAGTATCAGGCTGATGCCTTTCACCCATAAAGCACTGTACAGCTGCCCCAGACCTGGAAACACCATCGAATAGTTCACCGCCAGCCATGGGTTAAGACGGTTTAGTGACCGAGGGGATAGTTTCATGCTTCAAATATCAACCCTAAGAGAGAGACTGATGCGTCTTGACTTTAAACAGGTGGTTCAAACCCTTTCCCTACTGACCATACTCCGCGAATTTGACCCTGTCATTATTGGCACTCCACCCCTGGGAATCGAGCTAGAGACCAGCGATATAGACATCGCCTGTTCAGCCAATAATCTTGCTCGCTTTAGAACAATAATGCTAACCAAATTTAGCAAATTTGACTGTTTTCAATGCTATGACTCCATCTGGCAAAACCAAAACTCCGTGATTGTTCAATTTCACGCGTATAACTGGGATATTGAACTGTTCTGCCAAACGATTCCGACAAACCAACAGTGGGGTGTCCGACATTTCAATATCGAACAGCGCCTCCTCAATATTGAACCCAGGTTAAGAAGTGTGGTACTGCGACTCAAACAACACGGGCTAAAAACAGAACCAGCATTTGCACAGGCCCTTGGGCTGTCAGGAGATCCTTATTTGTCGATTTTAGACCTTGAGACTATGAGTGACGATGAATTAGCTCATATGCTTGCCAGTAGGCAGCAGTGATTTACAATGCTTGCAACAAAATCGTTATCTAAAATTGTGGATGAAGTTGGAGAATACCATGAGTATCGAATTTGAAGCAGCTGAGGCATTACGACATATTGCCCTTGATGAAACAGTCAAGTCATATGTGCTTCAACATCCACCTATCTACCAAGCCCTACGCCATGCAGCAATGCGGTTTATTGGTGGTGAGACACTAGAGCAATGTGTCAACACTACAAAGTCTCTAAACGAACAAGGATATGCTGTCACTATTGATTTCATGGGCGAAAGTACTCGTGATGCTGCAATAGCAAAACAGGCTACCCAAGAATTTCTCAACGTAGTTCGAGCAATTCTTGAGCACAATCTTGATGCTTCCGTATCGTTGGATTTGTCCCATATCGGCATGGTAGTTGATGCAGAACTCGGCTATAAAAATGCTTGTATCTTCGCTGAAGCTGCGCAACACGCTGGTCTGGAAATGATGATCAGCATGGAGGGGATAGATCGAACCGATCTGGTTTTAGAAATTTATCAGAGATTATGTGAGCGATTTAACAACGTTGGTATTACCCTACAAGCCTATCTATATCGAACACGTGATGATCTCAATACCGCTTTACAGTGCCCAGGTAAAATCCGGCTTGTTAAAGGGGCATTTGAAGCACCCTCGAATCTTGCCAGACCTAGAGGTGCCGAACTTGACACCGCGTACCGTCAGTTAATGGAAACTCTTTTAGGCAGTCGTCATTCTTGCTCGATTGCTACCCATGATCAATCCTTATTAGACTATGCACACAAATTCATTCAAGACCAAAATCTTGTGTCTGACAGTGTTGAATTCGAAATGTTGCAAGGGGTCACACCGGAACGTCTAAAAGCGATGGGCGAATATGGATATTGCACTCGCATCTACCTTCCTTATGGGCAAGAATGGCATTTGTATTTGTGTAATCGTCTAGCGGAGTATCCGCCCAATCTTTATCAGGCGCTTGTTGATGTTGTAAGCCACGGATATCAGTAAAAATTAGCCGTATAACGATAATCCATATGAGTATAGATTCTCAAGTTGAGTATATTGCTGCTTTGATTGATTTACACCGTGGACTTGACTGTAAAGGTCCCGGTGATTCTGACTTCTCGCGCAATCTTTTGAATACCCTTTCTACGCTGCCCCCGAAGCCACGTATTGCTGATCTAGGCTGTGGCAGCGGTACTGCTGCATTGCTGCTTGCACACCACTACCAAAGCACTGTCAGGGCAGTGGATTTCTCATCTGTTTTTATCGATGAACTCAAAGCTCGGGCAAAACAGGTTGGTCTAGAGCATCTAATCGTACCGATTTGTGGTGACATGGCTAAACTTGATTGGGCCGAGGGTTCAGTGGATCTGCTTTGGTCTGAGGGGGCGGCTTACAATCTTGGGTTTGAGCAGGCTCTTAAACTCTGGCAACCTCTTCTGGCAGAGAATGGGATTGCTGTCATCTCTGAGATGAGCTGGTTTACGGACAATGCGCCAGAACCTGCGATCGCATATTGGCAAGAGGCGTATCCAACCATGGGGACTGAGGCTGAGAATATTGCTCGGGCTAGTCACGCTGGCTTTAGCGTACTGTCTACCCATCGGCTACCGAGTCAGACCTGGTGGGCCAATTATTATGACCCGCTGCGTGAGCGGATGCAGAAGATGGCAATTACCCCAAGCACTCAAGCTGTAATTCGTGAAATTGAAGAAGAGATGCAGCTATTTGAACACTTTAGTGATTTCTATGGCTATACATTTTACAGTTTGCAAACGACCAACGCCGTCTTGCCTGAAGTGACGGCATAGTAAGCCTTTCGCCACTTTATTTTAGCCTGTCAGGAATTTTGCCCTGTGACGCTGAGGAACACTCTGACGAGAGGGAGACATTATGTTGCTTAGTATTGTTCTCTGGCCGATCGCACTTGCTCTATTGCTGCTGAGCTTTACCCCCGGCGGGTGGTACAAGCTGTGGCCGTTTGAGATTATTGGCGCGGGCTACCTTTGGTTCGCAGGATTTACCCTAATACTATTGCTGGCGCTGTTGTTATTCAGACACCGCCCTCCACACCGGAAGTTAATGCTGGTTGTGGCGCTGACACTCGGTATCTATGCCACCACAATTGGCACTTGGTATGTACCCAGACTACGAGATGCCAGCACTGGTGGCACTCCGCTATCGTTAATGACCTACAATGTCAACCATCTACGCTGGGACACCGCCGCAGTCACTGACCTGGTTAGGGCAAACCCTGTCGATGTTTTTGGCCTGGTGGAGCCCTTTAAAGAGCAGGCTGCAGAGCTACGAGACAATGTGCAGGACCTGTACCCCCACTACTATCGCTCGACCGGGGGCGGACTGAGTTTATTTAGTCGCTACCCTATTGCTGAGGCAACAACTGAGAACTTAGATACTCAATATCACAGTTTATTTGCGATTGTAACTGTGGGGGATAAACCTGTTCGTGTTGTTGTCTCTCATCCTCTGGCTCCTGTAACACTATACAACTTTGTCAACCGCAATGAAGCGATGGTGGCATTGGCTGCTTATGGAGCCCAACAACCGATCACAACGGTGATTATGGGAGACTTTAATGTCACCTCATGGTCAATTTATTTTCGCAACTTTATCCGAGATTCAGGATTACGTAGCGCCAGTCTAGGACATGGCCTAAATCCCACCTGGTTTTATAACGGTGTGGGGCGATCACTGTCGCATCTTGAGTCTGTGAAACAGATTCTAAAAATTCCGATTGATCATATTTTTGTTAGTCAAGATATCAGTGTTGATCGGGTTATTACCCCATCATCTGGAGTTTCTGATCACCGTCCGGTGATTGCAAAAGTACGAATGAGGGAGATGGCCTGAGGGTGGATGTCATACTCTCAAACTGATCCGGACTTAACCAGCATAGCATTTGCTTTTTTGCTCTATAGAGTGGCTCAGCATCCTAGAAGAAGATAGATTTCCGAAGCTTAGCATTAGAGAATATAACTAACGTATCGTTCTCAAAGACTGTGGTTTTGTCTGGCTTAAGCAACAGAGCAGTAAATAAATGACTCACCTCAATTTTGCTATTTGGGATAGACTTTTGCAAAACTATGTCGATGACCAAGGGCGAGTGGCCTATGGTTACTGGCAAAAAGACTCCCTTCTAGAACTAGAACAATGGCTGACAACGATGAGCCGTGTGGACCTACAGAAATTGGACAAGCCACAGGCGATCGCAACTCTGTTAAACCTCTACAACGCCCTGACGATTCGACAGGTGCTCTATCAGTACCCGATTGCGTCCATTCGGCCTAAGCTTCTGGGTATCCCCAACTGGCTGGCCTTTTTGCGGTTCTTTACTAAAAAGGTCTACACCCTAAACGGTCAGTCCCTGAGTCTAAATAATATTGAGCACGATATCCTGCGTCAGCAGTTTCTTGATCCGCGCATTCATTTTGCCTTGGTCTGTGCGTCCGTTGGTTGTCCGTTGCTGAGAGCAGCGGCCTATGTGCCAGATATGCTGACAGCTCAGCTAGAGGAAGATTGCGATCGCTTTATCAATAACCCAGATAAAGTCCGTTACGATGCTGCTAGCAATACACTGTTCTGCAGCAAAATCTTCAAATGGTACAGGGCAGATTTCCTCACGGTTGCAGATTCAGTTCCAGCCTATATTGCGCGTTACTACACCGCTACGCCGCTACCTGAGTCTGTGAGCGTAGTTTACCTGCCCTATAGCTGGGAGTTAAATCGGCATCAGCGCACCTCTTCATAAAATCGCTTGAGCCAGCGCTCAGAAACCCCCATCCCCCACAAAAAGCCAATGGCTGCGTAGATCAAATTCGCCTTCAGTGGCCCCCATTGCGCCACCCGACGATCGGACGACTGCACCAGTCGATTTACTTGGTAGATACCGCCCAGTCGGGACAGTTTTAAGCACAGGTCGGCGTCTTCCATAAGCGGTAAGGTATCGTCAAACCCCCCACAGGTCCAAAAGTCCAAGCGTCGACAGAACATCACCTGGTCCCCAAATAGAATCCGTAAGCGGTCTCGAAAGTAAAGATGGGGTCGAAATAACAGCGGCGCATAATGGGTCTTAAAAGTGTTGTTCAGGGAGATACCCCAACGGGTCGTTTGCTCGCCCGCCATAATGGAAATAAAGCCGCCACAGGCAATATCGGAGTTTGCCAGGGTGATGGTCATGACTTTTACCACATCGTCCGGCACCCGTGTGTCCCCATGGAGAAAGCACAGAATATCGCCGGTTGCCAGTTTTGCCCCCAGGTTCATTTGCACAGAGCGGCCTGGTCTGTCAGCCAAGATAACTTTAGTCCCCTGTTTCCTGGCAATGGCTACGGTGTCATCGGTGCTACCGCCATCCACAACAATGACTTCATCAACGGGCGGCTCAAGAATATCTAAATGACGCAGGGTGCGGCCCAGACACTTGGCTTCGTTTAAGACTGGAATAATAATAGAGACCCGAGCTACCGTCACAAATACCCATGGAGCGCAACAATCTTGCATTTTACGACCAACAGGCTACTCAGTGGTGGAGTGAGACGGCGACAATCTTTCCGCTGAGTAAGCTAAATCCTTTACGGTTTAAGTACTTTGACCGTGTTATACCTCAGTGGCACGGTCTCAGAGTGCTAGATGTGGGCTGTGGTGGCGGCTATACCTGTGAATTTTTGGCCCAGCGAGGGGCCATCGTTATCGGTATTGATCCATCCGCCGCCTGTATTGAGGCTGCTAAACGCCATAGCTCAGCCATGGACCTGACGATTGACTACCGTGTGGGCATGGGGGAAAGTCTACCGTTTGAGTGCGATCGCTTTGACGTCGTTGTCTGTGTGGATGTGTTGGAACATGTGCAGAGACCTGCCGCCACGGTGACAGAAATCAGTCGGGTGCTGCATCCGGGGGGGCTATTCTGCTTTGATACGATTAACCGCACCTGGCAGTCTCGCTGGATAATGATCTGGCTGCTAGAAGATTTGCTGCGACAAATTCCTCGAGGTATTCACGACTGGCATAAATTTGTCACCCCTGAGGAGCTGCATCAGCTGTTAGCGCAATCAGGCTTTTCTGAAATAACTATGCAGGGATTTGATCTCTTTGGACACACACCATAAGCGCAGATGAACACCCTGGTCCATTTCTGGAAAACTGGCGAGTTTCGAGTACAGTTTGATGATGACACTAAGGTTATGTACATCGGTACAGCACAGCTATAAAATCCGCAGACCTTCAAGATATAGCCATGACACCAGCTCCGATTAAAGAAATCATTTCCTTTGAAGATCTTGAAAAAATTGATATTCGAGTTGGTACGATCACATCAGTTGTAGACGTAGCCAAGTCAAACAAGCTAATGAAGCTCATGGTAGACTTTGGCGACCATACTCGATCAATACTCGCAGGCATCAAACAAGAGCGAGAAAACCCTCAAGAAATTGAAGGCAAACAAGCTCTCTTTATCGTTAATTTGCCAGAAAAGAAGATGGCCGGTGAAGTATCTCAGGGAATGCTTTTTGACATTGGCTATGCGGACAAGATTAAGCCCTGTCTGGCGATGCCTGAACTGCCAGTCCCCAATGGTTCACGTGCTGGGTAATTAATCAGATTTTGGAGAGTGTAAAAATGATTCAATCATGGATGAATGATTTCCAGGGAAGCCAATGGAAAGGTAGGGCTGAACTATGGCTTGACCCCCAGGGCAATCAGGCTGACACAAGTGAATGTACGTTAGCAATTGAGTCAGACATTCTCTCTTACACCTGGGTTTATGAGGGTGAAACAAAAACAGGTTCTTTCACACTGCATAAAGATGGTGCAACGTGGACAGATAGCTGGCATCAGCCAGAGCCTGCGCACTGTAGCTATCTTAGTAATGCTTGGGGACTCTTCACCGTCGAGCATTCCTATTCAGCGCCATCAAGCCCTGACTGGGGTTGGCGAAGCAAACTATCCCAAAGACCAGACGACAGCCTGGTTCTTCAAATGACCAATATTGCCCCATGGGGGGAAGAAGGCCGAGCGGTAAGAATGATACTCCAAAGAGTAAACTCAACTGTCTAAAAAGCTAGATTGCTGACGTCAACGATGTCCTGGCACAGTGCAATTGCCATCGGTTCAGGGTTCAACCAACTCAAAGCCAAGTGAGTCAAACGTCTGTCCATTGACTTGTAAAATAATTCGATGTTCCCCTAAGGTTAACCGTCTGGTGGTCATCAGCCGCATTGGATGGCGCTTTTTTAGCTGCACCACCTCACCTTTAGACAGCTCAAGCTGCTTTATCTTAAATACTTTTTGGGGTTGTTTTTTACCATTGCTGGCAAACACCATCAAATAATCTACCAACAGATTTTGAGCCCTGTTAGCACGAAGTTCTAACGTAAATTCAAAAGCTCCTCCAATTTCTACTACAGGTGTATTGGTTGAAAGATGAATAATTTTAATATCTGGCTTGGTACCAAAGCCTATGAGTGCCAATGCTTGTGGATTGCCTTGTTTAGTTTGCGATCGCAACCCATGCTTAGTTATAAACGTCATCTCGTCTGCTGTCTGTTTCCCGCTTGCGTTCCACCGGGTCAATGTCTCAATTACCAGGGTCGAATCAACCTTACTAATATCGTTAAGATGGTTCGCAACTGAGCGAGTCACATAGCGAGTATTGTCTGCAAACAACAGTTCTAAAATTGGCAAAGGTTGATGATAATCAATTACCAGCTTTTGTGACCAAGGCAGCTTAGGTCTTGTCCCCTCGCTGGCTAGCCGTCGCACATGATAATTCTCATCCTGAGTACAGTCCAACAAAAAGCCACAGGTCTCATCCGGGAAAGCATTAATAAAATAACGAATCGCATCCTCAGCTGAAAAGCGTTTGGTAATCTCCTTTAGCGCCTGTAGCGATCGTTCTAAATAGTGTTCGGTACACCCATAGGTAGCAACAAATAAAGACAGCGGTGCAAAGATAAAATCACCAAAATCATCATCGGTTTTTGTCGGGTCGAGGGCCGGCGGCAGTGAGTTGAGAATAATATCGAGCGCTGCCGGATAACCGTCGGGTAAATATTGGTGCAAACAGTTTGAAATATGAGCAATCCGCTGCTTTAACTCAAGCTTAGGGAGCGCGTCCACCACATCGCTATGAAAAGCAGTCTGGTCAAACGCAGGATAGACCTGACTAATCAAACCACCCAAGTACTCAACTTTATCTGAGTTAAATAGCTGATCCTTTAGTGAAAAGCTAGATTTTGCCTTCATCCCACCAGTTCCTTTTAGAAATCTACAGTTTAGACAGCGCCGCCAGCCTCGAGGAATTTGCGGGCTGCCGCAACGCCAGCCGCAATGTTCCAGCCAGGAATCACTGCTTCCAGTATGATATCGGTAACCTCTCCATCAGCCGCCACTAGGGCAGAGAGAGCGTTAGGATCGGGCGGCTCTCCTTTTAGACCTGGAGCGTCTGTAACAAACTGGCTCAACACCTCAGTGTTGCTGATACTGCAGGCTCTGAGCAACCCTACCTGTTCAAAGCCGTCGCACTTATCGTATGTCGCTCGCTGCCACCGATTACCGTCCCAACCATAGATAAAGCTAATCCATTCACCTAGGGGTTTCGGGTCTAAATCTAGGCTCCACCAGTTAGGGGTGTCAGCCAGCAGGTTAGTCTCTTCCTCTGCAAAATACCTGGCAGCCTCACCAAAATAGGTCTCTGAGTACTCATGGTCATGCCCTAACAAAACAGCTCTGTCTTGATCTTGAAACCGCAGACAAGCCCAGTTGCCACCGCCGTCGTGATACAGCCATTGCTGTGCGGTGGCGTAGACATCACCGTCCCATCCCCTAGAAGCAAGTACTGCTGCCATTGCAGCCCACCCGCCTCTTAGTGACATGGGGTTTGGCAAATCCAATTCAATCAGGGGCATGGTTTTTTACTTTTGAGACGACTTTCTATTGGTAAAACCTGTAAGTCGTGCTCTGTGTGCACAGCATTGTTATTTGGCGATTTAGAGCCCGTCAGCACGGCTTGATCGCCAATGTTTGAATTTGCGAGATAAGGCATCGCGTTGTGCAGTTGAACCCAGGATAACGTCCATCCCACCATCATACGGATGAAGTAGCCATGACTTATTCGGGTCGAGAATCATTACGTTGGACAGGTGATCGTCTGCGACCAAACGAATAACGTCATCTAGTGCGCCGTGTGTCCAGGAAATTGATGTTCGAAAGATATGCCAGTAATTTGGGGCAGGGTCCCCATCGAATTCGTGCATCGCGACGGTTCGCCAATGTTTGGCGGAAAGCTGAAGTTTGCAGAACTGCTCGTGCGGTAGACCAGGCGAATCCGAGTTCGACCAGTTTGTGGTGAGCAATTCCAGTTGCGATCCGTCGGATGCAAGCGCAGTAAGGACGGCATTATGACGTTCCAGCAATGTTGTCCATTCAAGCTTAGACTCCGCGTACCGCTTTGATTCGGGCAGCGAGTGGAACCGAACCCAGCAGTCGCGATGTGAATCATGGAATGAATGTGCGATCGGTAGGGCGTCGTCGAATCGTTGGGTCCAGTATTTTTCAAGCATCAGTTTAAATAACGCTAAGCTAACGGACAAAAATACTTCGCGGCTTCGCCATTTTCGCGAGGTATTTTGCCCTAGTAACCGAAGGGAACGAGTCAGACATTTTGTTATGTGCGTTAGTCACTAATACACTTAATCTCTTGCTTTAACACGAAGGCTTTACTGAAAAAGGGCAAAAGCCTATCGATTACATATTGAGTTGTTTTATCGTCTTTCGTTCTAGACCGTAATGCAATCAATTCATGAACAATGCAGTTAGACTGGCTATGACTAATTTTGGGATCGTTGTAAAAATCTCTCCATAATTTATTTAAACATGGTAGGTCTTTGTCCTTTGAAATGTAACTGAACAATACTTCTTCATGACTATCGATTTTTTCGGTCGTATTTTCGAATCTCATATCAAATGCCATATTTATGAATTCCCACTAGCACATAACGCCTTGAAAAGAAGTGCTGCGTCAGCGGTGTCCCAGTCCGCGAAAGGGACAGCTTCTTCAGCTGGTCATGAGTCACTGGCTTGATTCCTAGCTTCTTTCGTGGCCTCAATCGCCGCGTAAGTGATGTTACTTACGACCGGATCTCTGAGTTCTAGCAGTTTGCGAATAAGCGAAGGTCTCTGGCCGATTTCTTCCGCGAGTAGCTTGGCGTATTTCGGTTTATAAATTCCCTTCCAGTTTCCATCCGCGTGTTGACGAAATACATGAACGACCTCGTTTAGAAGCTTGCTCATACGCAAATTTAAATCGGCATCATCACCAAAAGAATATTCGATATTGTGTACTCCGTCGTTCTTCATGGTTCAGAGAGACTTATAACGCTAAGCTAACGGGTAAAAGCTCTGAACTATCATCGTGATAGCGGCGCAGTTTTCTTCAGCGACTAGCGGAAGAGAGTTTAGCGCTTTGTTATGCACTCTCATACCACCGATTTTCTGAAGTGCTATCCAGTTAACGCCGGGTTTCAGTGGCCGCGTGCAAGTTTTTGGTGTTCACGAAGGTTTTGCTATAAATTTGAACATTTGACCTCATCGAAGGCAGTATGGCGGTCCACTGCAAACCCTTGTTATAACTTCTTTTTAGCAATGACTCGAATTTCTACTAGTGCATTGTCTGCAATAAACTCTGATACTCCAACAGCAGTCCAAGCTGGAAAAGGTTTCTTTATGTATTGGTCTTTAACCTTAGAGAATGCATTAATATGTTTTTTAAGCTCAATATGGAATGTTGTCATTTCCAAAATTTCATCAAACGACAAATCTGCTTCTTGAAGGTAAATCTTTAATTTGAAGAAAACATCATGGAATTGTTCTTCAGCATTAGTACTGATTTCCTTATCTTTCCTAGAGGCAGTGACACCTGAGAAAAATACCAATCTATTGCTTTCTATACCTGGTGAAAAATGCCATTCGTCATAATAATGTGCAAACTCGGTAGGTATTATTGGATTTTTCATAATGTTCTCAAAGAATTATAACTTGTAATTCAGTGTCAGATCTGCTGAATAAGATCCAACCTTTCAGATCTTATCCAGCAGATTTGCGTGATAACACCCCTATTCATAGAACTTATATCGAATTTTTGCTGTATGACTCCGGGAATCCAGAGTGTTATCCAGCAGTTTTGACAGATAAGCACCCATATAAGGGAGTTATGTAGCATTTACCATGGCACCACCCAAGCCGCCGCGCTTGCTAGATCAAGTTAGGGAAGTTGCTCGTTTGCGGCATTTCAGCCTTTCAACTGAAAAGTCCTATATTCACTACATTCGAGATTTCATCCTGTTTCATAACAAGCGACATCCAAAGGATATGGGAGCCCCTGAAATCAGGGTTTATTTATCGCATCTATTGCATCTGTCAGGTTAGTTAGGACAATCGATATCCCTGAAAGCCTCAAATTACAACAGCTAACCTGACTCGCAATCGACGAATGCATTCGTCGATTGCTATAGCTATTGACCGAAATGTGGCGGTATCAACTCAAACTGTTGCTTTAAGTGCCCTGCTATTTCTGTATCGTCAGGTTCTAAATATAGAGCTACCATACATAGACGATATTGAACGAGCTAGACGACCTCAGCGCCTACCAGTTGTATTTACCCGCTCATCTGAGACTTACTCTAAATATCTGGCCTCAAGAAGTCCAGGATAGCTAAAAATGCACCACCTACAATGAGCAAACAGGCCAGCCACACCGACCAAGTCGCTTCGGCCAAACCACAGACGATTAACAAAATTGTTGATAACAAAGGAGCCGTGTAAGAAAGCGCACCTAACACTTTGATATCGCCATGTTTCACACCGTAGTCCCAGGTAAAAAAGGCGAGACCCACTGGGCCTAACCCTAAACAAAAAATTGCTAGCCACTGCCAGCCTGTGGGCAGCACGGTTGATTCAAACACAAAATGACAGAGCCAGGCTAAAACAGCTGTTGCGCCGCAAAAACCTCCAACTGCGTTGGTGGGAATCTCGCCAAACCGACGGGACAATAACGAATAGCCTGACCAGGTTAATGCACAGACAAACGCGGCTAAATAACCTGTTGTGTATTGAGGGTCAAAGCTCAAAGATTGACCCTTGGTGATGAGTAAGCCAGCACCGATAAAACCTGCGATCGCACCCCCCAGATGAAACCACCGGAGCCGCTCTCCGGGTAACAGCGCTGAGAAAAAGACAATTAGCAGAGGCCACAAATAGGCAATCAGGCTTGCTTCAACAGCGGGCGCATTTTGCAATGCCATAAAGTAGAAAAAGTGATAGCCAAAAAGCCCTACAATCCCCAGCACCCAAACTGCTCTGGGCAGGTTTAGATGGCCTACCAGATTTCCCCCATCGTGCACCCAGATAGCCACACCAATTAGAAAGGCGACCGTAAATGACATGGCCGTCAGTTGAAACGGGGGAATAGGCCCACTAAGCTTAGTCAACAATGCTAGAGCGGCCCACATTAAAATAGCCGTAAACCCAATGAGTGTAGGTCTTTGTCGGCTCATGCTTAGTTGCGCCATAACTGTTTCCCCCGTGCTTATGGTGCCTATCATAAAAGCATGGTCTGTGACTAACTTAGCCAGATTTCAGACATCAGTTCGCTAGATCTCGGGTCTTGTATGATAGCGCCTTGGAGAGATTCCTTCTCGTTGTTTAAGCCGCAGATCTTGAATATACGCCTTAGGCGACTTTCCCGTTTTTGCCTTGAACCATTCACTGTAATAGGAGCAACTATATCCCTCAATCTTGGCTAACTGAGCAACTTCAAGAGGACGATGGTGGTGTTGGTGAATATAGTGCAGCGAACGAGAACTCGACGCTTGAGACAGTAAGCGGCTGATATAGTGCACTAGATGTAATAACGCTCCAGATGGAGATGAGTCATTCAACAATCCTAACGACTGTGTAAGTTTTTCCCTCAGGACAGTACTGACCAAAAAACGGAGTATCAATTGCTGGAGCTAGCTAGCTGTATCTTAGTCTAATCAGCCGGTGCGGTAGTCTGGGAAAGCAACCAATATTGGAGCCCGCTTTTGGGGGCCGTACCTGTGTAAATTAGCTCAAAACCAAGATGCTGGTAGAGGGGGACATTTTTTTCGTTATCGGTTCTAAGCAGACAGGTGTCATAGCCATGGCTGTGCATGTCGCTTAGCGCTGTTTGAATCATCCGCTTACCAAGCCCTTGGCCTTTGGCCTCTGGATGAACCCCGACTAACCACAGATAGGCAAACCCTTGAGGGGCCTTGGAGAGGAGCACATGTTCACAAAATCCATCGTGGTTCTGCAGGCGTTTAAATGCAGACAAACCAATGGTTAGAGGTGCCCAAATTAGCCCGCTGCGAAACAGCTGCGACAGATTGAGAGGCAGGCGTGCTCCCGGCATCCAAGCTAGGACTCCATTATTGTTCGAAGCGAGTTGAACGCTACCGTATAGAAGAGAACAGCGAATCACAGGCTGGAAGAGTTTGACCAAATTGTTCTTTCGGGTAACAGCATCAGGAAACAGATAGGCCATAAATACATCCTGTGCAAAGGCGGCGGCTAAAACTCTGGCAGCCGCCTTTTGTTGGGTCATCGTTAGGGTAATATTGTGATTCACCATACTTTTCACCAAAGTCAGCCTAAACTATTGTATTCAGTTTTTGCACAGGATGAGGCGTCTTTGAATAACAACAGACCCAACCCCCAGCCCAGTAGGGGATAGACGGCCCAAGTGATGGCACCGCTGAGGGTAAAATTTAGCGCTAACAAAAAAATGTTTACAATAATATAGGTTCTGAGCCATTGACGAAGCTGTTGTTTAGGGCTCTGAATAGCAGTTGTTTGCACAGCTGTAGGCATCTCTTGAAGACTGCCTTCAGCCTGCTTGAGGGTATCTAAAGAGATACCGAGGTCTGTCGCCATTTCTTCGAGTTGCGATCGCGAAAATCCTTCTTGTTCACTTTGACCCATGGCCGACACTAAAATTTGCTGCACCTGTTCAGTAGAGTAACGGTTTATCATCGCTCAGCCCTCTTAAAGCCTGTTTACAACCATCAATGTTTGCACTGTCAACTTTAGGGTAGGCAATTATGCTTGCACTGTCAACATATAGTTATCATTGGCCAATGGGCATAGCAGCGCATCGGCACGCTAAACCTACAGGACCTCTGGTGATTTGCAACTTAATCCCCACGCGATGGTCTCCCCACACCTGGCAAACAGCGTCTATAACCTCCAGTAGAAAACGGGCACGATTTTCAACAGAACCTCCATATGGGTCGGTTCTCTGGTTTACACCATCCTGCAAAAACTGGTCGATGAGATAACCAAATACTCCGTGGAATTCTACACCGTCAAACCCGGCATCTAGGGCATTGATGGCTCCTTCCCTACGACGGTTGGAGCGCAATGGATTGGTGGAGCGGTATGTGTTATTAGAACAGCCTGCGAATGTGGAATATTCGCTAACGGAGTTGGGAGAAGGGCTGCTGGAACCATTGCTTGCGATCGCAAATTGGTCTAGGGAATATTTTCCAACTATTGTTGAAGCCCGCAATCAATACGATTAGCAACAGCTATTCTAAGAGAGTCATTAGAAAATATTTTTATAAATAAGCCGGTTTTATCTATCCAACACTGTTATTCTTCATAGGCTATGGCTATTACGGGCGAATGTTTTTGTGGCCAGATCAAATACCAGATTGATGGCAAGCTGCGAGATGCTCGCTCCTGCCATTGTTCTCGATGTCGGAAGGCGTTCAGCTCCCAGGCTTCTGCCTATGCCTTAGTAAATACTGATGACTTCACATGGTTAGCAGGAGAGCACCTGCTGACGTCCTACCAAAGCCAGTATGGATTTGGACTACAATTCTGCAAAATCTGTGGCTCTACACTATGTGGTATATACAACGGGCAGGTCCATGGTGTTACTTTAGGCTGCTTGAATGGTGATCCTGATGTCGAGATTGGTATGCATATTTATGTAGGGTCTAAAGCGAAATGGGAAGTGATGCCTGAAGGAGTCATTCAGTTTGAGGAAGGTCTACCCAGTGCCTGACCTACAATAAATGAGCTTATGCTTTTAGTGCTAAAACTTCTATGGGTTATTTTCGTTCTGCGATTGATATGATGACTGGCTATGTTCCAGGCGAACAGCCTGCGCCTGGAACCAAAATTGTCAAACTCAATACCAATGAAAATCCATATCCACCTTCACCCCAGGTGCTAGAGGCGCTAAAGACAATCGATATTAATTATCTCAGACGATATCCCGATCCCTTGGCAAAAGAGCTTTGCCAGGCCGTCAGCGAGACGTTTCAGATTCCTGCAGACTGGGTCATTGTTGGCAATGGCAGCGACGACATTCTAAATCTGTTGGTGCGTGCCTGTGCAGAAGGATGCGATCGCAAAGTGGTGTATCCGATGCCCACCTATTCACTATATAAAACGCTTTCAGCGATTCAGACAGCTGAGGTTGTTGAGGTTCCTTACCTTGAAAAGTTTCAACTGCCGATCAAAGAACTGCTCACGGCTAACGGCGCGCTTACCTTTATTGCGTCTCCCAACAGTCCCTCGGGTCACCTGGTCCCTTTAGATGATTTATGCACGCTGGCGCAAAACACCTCTGGTATTGTTGTCATTGATGAAGCCTATGTAGACTTCGCTGACTCATCAGCCCTGCCCTTGGTGCAGGAATTTGAGAACGTGATTATATTACGCACCTTATCAAAAGGGTATGCTTTAGCAGGGCTGCGGGTGGGGTTTGGCATCGCTAACCCAAAACTGTTATCAGGATTGTTCAAGGTCAAAGACAGTTATAATGTGGATGCGATTTCAATTAGTCTAGGTGCCGCTGCCATCCGCGATCAGGCATACAAAAATGACCGTGCCAATCAAATCAAAGCATCCCGAGCAAAGCTGTCGGTGGGCTTAAAACAGCTAGGGTTTTCCGTATTAAAATCCCACGGTAACTTTGTTTTAGCTACGCCCAAGTTTCACAATGCAGAATCTCTCTATCTGGCTTTGAAAGAGCATGGCATTTTAGTGCGCTACTTTAAGCAGCGGGGTTTAGATGACAAACTACGTATCTCAGTTGGTACAGAGGAAGAAAATCAAATACTAATAAATGTCTTAGCCAATTTGCCGAGGGCATAAGCATGACTACAGCTCAGCTATCGATGCAGACTACAAGCTGTAAGCTATGGCTCATTGCTGAATGTGCAGGATTATCCTGTTTTACGCTGAGCTAACGTTCTAAAATGAGTGACTTGATCAGATGTAAGCTGATAGCTCAGCAGTTTGTTGTTTTCAAATTCAGCAGTGTATCGCAGTAGAGTAAATTTGGGGGATTCAAACCAAAGTTCGGCCCATCCCCGGTTTTGTTTAAGAATGCGGCCGGCAACCCGACCCTGCAGCCAGTCCCATTTGTATTGTCTAAATAGCTCAGCTTCTAAAATTTGGAGCGGCTTAGGTAAGAGACTCCAACCTCGATAGGTGGAGAGTAACGGTTCAATATCGCCCTGCTGTTTAAGCAAACATAGTAAAGACTCATGATCGAGATTGCCGTAATAGCGTCCGCGGGGAAAATCAATCAGGGTGGGGGCAAACCGATGGCCACCGAGGTGGCTGATTTGCCAGGGCTGAACGTGCTTGAGGCCAAGCTGTTGAACGGTTGCGATCGCATCTTGATAAAACGGATAGCCATAGATGCCACAGCATTCATTATGGCTGGCATGGGTGCATACCATTAGATGGCGCTGGCTTGACAGAGATCGCCGCGACCCATTTTGAAAAAATGCCTCTACAGCAGGGGCCATATCTGCTGCGTCATCCACCTGAATTTCCCAGGATTTGTAGCCACCCTCTAGCTGCATACCCTGCTGAGGTGACCGCTGAAAAATCAAAATACGTCGCTGTGATTGCGCTGAAGTTTGCTCATTTGCAATCAGATGAACCCGCACACCCAACGCCAATAGCGGCTTAATCACCTGCCTGAGGCTTTCAGGCACACCGGGTGAAAGCAAAGCTGGCTTCTCCCAAGGCTGGGGAGTTTCCAACAAAATAAAGGTATCGGCCGGAACCGCCGTACCAATTAGAGATTCAGAATGAGCCAGCGTTGCCGTAGTCATGGGTTGTTCACTAAAGGATCCTGTCGATGGGCTGCTAAAAGGACTGCTCCATCTTTGCTAATGATATCTATTTTCATTAAAGAAAACCTATTTAAAGGGCGATTTTTCCATGAAGCATAAGTTTACATACCAAAACTCAATGGTGAAAATGCTTGATTTATAAGTAATTTATGCTTATTTTTGTTTGTGACCCTGTGCTTATATCAATAGTTACTATTGGGATAAGGTCCTACTTTTGCGATAACCTGATGCAGCTTCTGCGGTTTATTGTCAGAAGTGTTACTCATCAAGGTGTATCAAATGAGCTATCCATCTATCAGCGACTCTGCAGGTCGCTATCAATTTGGGCTGGAGCATGAGGTCGCGTTCTGGAACCAGCAAACGGACCAATTTGCTGATTTTTCCAACACCGCATTTCAACGATTTGAGCGTCTGATTGACCAGCTCCCTGAGTATGAGTCTGACTATCCCCAGCTGCGTATTGGCGATGCTGGCATCAAACGAAAACGATGGTACATCGAGGGCTATGAGCGATTTTCTGAAACTGGTGAGCTCACCGGCTGTATGCCTAAAGGAATTGAGATTCGCACCACACTTCAGCCCACCATTGCAGGGGCCGTGCAAGAGCTGCAGGAGAGTTTTGCTCAGCTATGTGAGGTGGCACTGCCAGCGGGGTTATTACCGGTTTTAACCAGCTTTAATCCAATCCACACCAAGTTTGTCCCTCAGCCTCCGCTAAATGGTTATGAAACCAATCGACGACAGTCTTCACCAGAAAAACAAACGGCCCACATTCCCATGATGACCTATGGGCCAGATCTCAATTTTTCGATTGAGGGACTGTCAACAGATGCACTGATACAGGCGGGTAAGAAGCTAACGTACTACAGTCCTGCCATTGTTCCCTTTAGCTTTAGCTCACCGTTTTATGGGCAGCGACCATGGTCGGGGCTATCGGTGCGCACCCATCTACGCACTGGGCAACGACCGGCTGCCATGGTTTTTGTTGAGCACCCTCAGGACCTGATTGACAGTTCTCCCTCGCTGACTAAAATTGCGCGTCTTCCTGCCGAAATCGGTCGCATTGAATTTAAAGCTTGCGACAGCTGCGGTGACTTTAATCTATACGGCAGTCTTTTGGCCCTGCTCAAAGGGATTGTTTTAGACCAAACCTTACCTGGTTTATCCTTGGTGCCAGATGCGAGTCGTCATCAGTATGCGGCTATCCATGGGTTTGCTGATCCTGAGCTATGTGACCAGGCGCAAATGCTGTTAGCTGCTGCTGAGCGAGCGTTGCCTGACACCCATGAGCGTGAGCTACTAAAACCGCTGTGGCAAATGGTTGAGCAAAAGACAACACTGGCCCAGACGATGTGCGATCGCCATCGGGCCGGGGAGTCATTAGTCACTATTCTCAGTCAGGGATACAGCAAAGACTATGCTGTAGAGACCCAGCTGATATCTCAGGTGTAGTCAATCGGGCAAGGTGTAATGCTCAAAGCATAAACATCTTGCCTGTAAGAAATTATTGAGAAGTAATGCCATGATTTAGAGTCTATTGTTCAATTTTCCGCAGAAATCGATCCAGAATACTCATAATCGACCTCGCCGTACCCCCAGACTTAATGCTATTGAGGATAATCCAGTACGCTGGGTTGTAGGGCGGCGTTCCGGCCCTGCCCAGGGGGTTTAGGGAACTCGGAGGGACCCCAAGCAACATCTTTAAACTCCCCATCAACACCACACTACGCTTCCTAAACCGCCTCCTTAAATAGAAATAACCCCAGCTGAAACCATAAGCTTAATTTTCAACAACTGCTAAATATTGAATCCAACAATCAAATACCTAAGCAACTTTTTCTTCTTTAATCCAGGTTTGCTGAGACCAGCTACCGTTTGCCTCATACTCACGGGTTAGCCGTAGTCGGATATTTGGCTCAACTAGCCAGCCCAGTTCGCATCTAAACGCTGTCTGTTGCTGGATGGTTTGAGGACAGAGAGATAACCCACCGTTGGGCAAAAATAACAGCTGATAGCCCGTTTGCTCAAACAGCAGACGCGAACCGCTGGCTTGGGCCTGAGACTGGCCTGTGACCGGACCCGCCTGCCATTGTTGGGTAACTGTTTCTGATGAAGACTGTGACACGGTTAATTGTGTTGTAATAGGCTGTGACACTGACCAGTCTGACCGATAGGTAATGGCTCGACCTCGCCAGGTGCCTAGCAGCTGGTCTACTGAGAGTGTGGGTCGTACAGCGGCTGTTGTCCCATCACGGGTTTCACGAATGAGTACCAGGTCAGACAGCTGACCACCGGGTGCAAACAGCTGCACCAGTCTAAGGCGGGCATTGGGTAACGTAAGCCCAAACTCAGTACCAAATCTAGCAGTAGGGCTCCACTGGGTTGAGCCTTTGGTAAACGAGCCATCCTCGCAAAATAGACTGCTTTGATTGATGCTGGCAAATTCTGTTTTACTTTCTTGAGGGGGCTGTCCTGCGGGGTAGCGAGTCACCTGAAACCGAGCGCTGGCAGCACTGGTACGCTCTAACATTAAGCACGATGGTACATCGCTAACCTCTGCTCCGTCAGGCGTTAATTTAGTAAAACTTCCTTTCCACGTTCCTTCATTTTTGAAAAGGTTGTCCCATTGATTTGGCATTGTTAACAGCAAGAGCAGCCCTTTTATTTTTACGTAGTTGTGGATAAAGGGCTAAAAAAGTAAAGGACTTGACTGCCCAGAGATAAATGTATGCTAATTTTGCGTGCTGCCACACCTGATGATTTAGACTTGCTGCGTCACTGGGATGAGCAACTCCATGTGATAGCGTCAGACCCTGATGATGACTGGGCTTGGGAGGTGGAACTGCACCGCTCACCAGACTGGCGAGAGCAGCTAATTGCCGAACTTGACGGGCGACCCATTGGCTGTGTGCAGATTATTGACCCAGCCCGAGAGGAAAGCCACTACTGGGGCAAGATCTCGGCAAATCTGCGGGCGATTGATATTTGGATTGGTAAGGCGGCTGATCTGGGTCAGGGCTATGGCACCCAGATGATGCAGCTGGCTTTGGCCCGTTGCTTTGCAGAGCGGGCCGTCACAGCAGTACTGGTGGATCCATTGGTGAGCAATACCCGAGCCCATCGTTTTTATGAGCGGTTGGGATTTCAACAGGTCGAGCGACGACAGTTTAATGATGATGATTGCTTGGTCTATCGTCTTAGCCGTGACGACTGGTCCCGTTTGGAGAAACTCTAATATTCACGCTATGGTCTCAAAAAAATCGGAACCGGTATGGTTATTGATATAGCCACAAAGAGGCCGGAGGGGCGCCCGGCTGTGTGCCCGTACAGAGGGAAAAGGATTTTATTAAGGGAGAGGTCTTTATGGAAAATGTTATTGTGATTACTGGAGGTAGCCGTGGGATTGGTGCAGCGACGGCATATCTGGCAGCAGAGCGAGGCTATGGTGTGTGTGTTAACTATCGTCAAAATCATAAAGCTGCCAATGCGGTTGTTGATAAGATTAACCAGCAAGGGGGACAGGCGGTTGCGATCGCAGCTGACATATCCATCGAAACCGACATCATTGTTCTCTTTAATGCTGTCGATCAACAGCTAGGTCCAGTAACAGCCCTGGTTAACAATGCCGGCATTTTAGAACAACAAACTCGAGTAGAGAGTTTGGATGCTGCTCGTCTAAACCGAGTCTTTGCAACAAACATAACCGGCGCATTTTTATGTGCCCGAGAAGCCGTAAAGCGCATGTCCACCCAACATGGTGGGCCAGGGGGAGCCATTGTCAATGTCTCTTCAGTGGCGGCTCGTCTGGGTGCGCCAGGGGAATATGTGGATTATGCTGCATCTAAAGCCGCCCTTGATGCGATGACTCTGGGTCTAGCAAAAGAGGTTGCCGAAGAGGGAATTCGCGTTAACGGCGTACGCCCAGGCTTTATTTACACCGATATCCATGCCGATGGTGGTGAACCCAATCGAGTTGATCGAGTCAAAGAATTTCTCCCCATGAAACGCGGCGGTCATCCAATGGAAGTCGCCCAGGCTATCCTGTGGCTACTGTCCAGCGAAGCCTCCTACACAACCGGCACATTTATTGAGGTTGCCGGAGGGCGATAGGCCAACCTCCTTGGACCGGTACTGTCTTGAGTATGTTTTTGCTGTCGCTGCAGAACACATCCTCAACTAATGCAGATGCCGTATATACCCTCAATGCGGCCATTACTCTATTGGATGATTGGGTTGTGATTCCTGCGGCAATTGGCTCAGTAGTGACCGCTACGGGACTCTGCTGGGGAACCAACTATGGGTTTACCAAGTTTTATTGGGTGCTAACAAAGTGGTTCCTGACAACGGGGCTAATAGTGTTTGGGACATTTTGGCTATTTCCTTGGGGGAACAGTGCTGAAACAATTTCAAGACAGAAAGGGTTACAGGCGCTATCAGATTCAGCCTACTCATTTGATGCTATGGGTGTCCTCCTAGGGACAGCAACTCAAACACTCTTTCTGTTTGTTATTATTGGTATCTCAGTTTTAAAGCCGTGGGGTAGGCGATCTGTGAGCAACAAGGAATAAACACGGTTTATGCAATCAATCCACAGACGTTTGAATACCGCTGCCCTTGGCCTAATGTTACTGATCGGTATCATTGCTCTGATTAGCTTGACCATTAACATCAGAGCAGTGATTCTCTTGCGTTCTGCATTTGACTCAAATGCTAGCTGGGTATCAGATTTTCAGCGCATTACTCAGTGGATGGTAGCAAAGACTTTTCTGTCTCAGGATTTGAACAATCCTGAGTTAACAACTATAGATTTCTTTAAGTTGACTTCTCAATGTGTTTCTCTCAATAATCAAATTGTTGTATGGCTTTCTCTTACTGAGATTGGTTTAGTCAATACCGTCCGTAACCTGCGGCAAATTCCTGCCCTACGCAAAACTATCAGCATCAGTTTTGGCTTAGTCATTGTTGTCACTCTTGCGGTAGCCCGACTGAGTGAATCCTTTGGTGGGTTTTAATAGCTTCGTGCCCATAGAGCTACAAACCAAACACATGCTGCTGCTGAGTATTCTTAGTTTTGAGTTATAAAACTCTATCACTACAATAGATAGATAGAAGCCTTGAAGTGTAGACACACTTTTTGGAATTGGTATAAGACGTTAACTAGGCTATTGAATATTCGTAACTACGAATAATTGAGGATAATGGAGCTGCTTACTTTGGGTGTTGATCGAGTGTCAACATAGTGGTAAACAGTGTTACCCTATTGCTAGTTAAATGGGGCTTTGTTCTCTGATTACGGGCCGTCTGCGCTGATTATGAGTAGATTTTCATGGCAGATCTCCTGTTTTAGAAGATCCTCACACTTGTTTCATCTTTTTTCCATGCTATCTGTCTACACTGATGTATGACATTGCTCGGTGTTGCTAATAAGATCGATTTGATTGCTATCCTCTAAATGTTTGGGGCTAGCAATTATTATTCTAAATACTATATTTATTTGTCTAAATTTAACTCAGTAGCTGTATGGGGATACTGTTTTTAATAAAAAATTGAACCCGGTGTTTCACAGGTGTAGATAAACTTACGATATTTGAGAGTGTGGGCACTGCAATGCAGGGTTATCATTTTACTGTCTGACTCTGGTTGTTGCTGTCAGAGTGAATGGCTACCAAAATAAAGTAATGAATTAAGCGTTAACGCAGATTAACCTTCTTAGTATTTTCCGTTAAGATGCCTTCTATTATTCTGGATATTAAATCTGCTATCACGCGTAACCCAATCGTTGTTACACCCCAGACCGCCGTTGAGGATGCGATCGCACATATGAGCTGCCCTCACGAACCCTGTCTAGTTCCCCAAGAAAAACTAAAGACCTATCGGCTTGATTTTGTTACACGGGAAATCCACGATGAATTAAGAGCGCGATACTTAGTGGTAGCGGAGCCTCAAAAAATTGTTGGATTGCTAACTCCTCAAGACCTGCTCTTTTGGAATTGCCAACGTGAAGGTTCAGCTACCCTAGCCATTGGTGAGTGTACGACTCAACCCTTTGCAACGCTACATGAATCGGCGTTGACAGAACTCTACACGCCCTTGAATTTGCTGCGGCAGCATCAGATGCGCCCAATTGTTGTCCTAGATGAGCATAATCAGCTGGCGGGTTTACTGACCTATGAAGAATTACATGCCATTGCCTTAGCCAGCTATGTTCAGCCCTCTAGGGCCTTCTCTACCGTTTCCTTGGCGACTAAAGCGCCATCTAAAACAGTTCCACCAACGAGTCTAAGCCGTTCAATGCAGCGGGAGCAAGTGATGAATAAAATCATTGCTCAGGTGCACTCATCACTGGATGTGCAAACTGTTTTGGATACAACCGTGGCCGAATTGCGAACCGTACTGAGGTGCGATCGCGTCATTATCTATCGGCTCCGAGCGGATCTAACAGGTAGGGTAATTGCCGAATCAATTGATCATCCATCGCGCTCGGTGCTGCATCGCGAAGTTCACGATCCCTGTGTGACGCCTGAGTGGCTTGAGCCCTATCGTCAGGGTAAAGTTCGGATTGTCAATGACATTTACGAAACTGAAATGACGGTATGCCACCAGCAAATGCTGACTGGTTTTGACATTCGTTCAAAAATGATGGTGCCAATTATTGTTGAAGGCGAAATCTGGGGTCTCATTCTAACGAGTGAACAGGAGGCACCTCGGCAATGGCAATCTGAGGAAATTGAATTAGTACGTCAGCTTGGGGTGCAGGTCGCGATTGCGGTACAGCAGGCTCAAGCCTATGAGCGGGCTCAGCTGGAGTTAGAAGAACGCCGTAAGGCTGAGCAACAACTGCAAAAACTACTCGAAGCTACGGCAACAAGAACGGGGGCTGATTTTTTCCCAACTTCGGTGATACTGCTAACGGAGGCTCTGGGAGTGAGCCATGCCATATTGACCGAGTGCCATGGTGACACGTTCCGTACGCTGGCGCTTGTTGTCGATCAGGTGCTGCAGCCTCGCTATGAATATCCCATTGCGGACAACCCCTGTGAACAAGTTTTGAAAAGGGGTGAATTTTACTGTGAGCATTCTGTCCGGGAGCTATTTCCTAAGAGTCCAGATTTAGTTAATTTAGGGGCAGAGAGCTATCTTGGGGTGGCTATGCAAGATTCTCAAGGAGATGTTGTCGGACATCTTTGTATTCTAGATCGAAAGCCGCTAGAGTACTCAGAACGAGCAGAAAAGCTGATCTGGTCGTTTGCCGCCCGCGCCACCGCTGAACTTGAGCGTCAAAAAGCAATTGATGCTCTTGAAGTTCTCAACCAAGAACTTGAAGCCATAGTAGCCGTACGCACAGCTGATCTCCAGACCTCCTATCAACAGCTGAAAGATACTCAATTACAGCTAATTCAATCAGAGAAAATGTCTAGCCTTGGACATCTTGTTGCCGGTGTGGCTCACGAGATTAATAATCCGGTTAGTTTTATCTATGGAAACTTAACGCCTTGTCTAGAGTATGTTAATGACCTGTCTCATTTGATTTCGCTCTACCAAAAATATTATTCAACACCCCATTCTGAAATTTTAGAGTTTATCAAAACCGCTGATATTCAATATACGCTCGAAGATTTTCCTCATCTCATTAACTCTATGCAGACGGGGGCAACTCGAATTCAATCGATTGTAAAATCATTACGGACGTTTTCCTATGTTCAACAAGAAGGGCATAAAGCCATCAATATTCATGACAGTATTGATTGCACCTTAGTGATTTTGCAAAATCGTTTAAACGGTCGGGCCGGAAATCCAGCGATTGAAGTTATTAAGGATTATGGTGAGCTACCGCTGATTGAATGTTATGGTGGCTTACTCAATCAAGTGTTTATGAACTTGTTAGTCAATGGAATTGACGCTGTTGAACAACGGCAAAAAGTATCTCCTGACTATCAGGGTTATTTAAAAATTACTACATCGGTTGTATCACCCGAGAAAATTGCGATCGCAATCCGAGACAATGGCGTCGGCATGACACCAGAAATCCAAGATAAAATCTTTAACCCGTTCTTTACTACTAAGCCTGTGGGTATTGGCACAGGCATGGGGCTATCCATTAGCTATAAAATTGTGACAGGTGACCATCAAGGGCAATTTCATTGTTCTTCGGCCTTAGATAAAGGAACCGAGTTTGTTGTTGAGCTACCCATCAAAATAACGTTTCAACATTGACCGCAAAGACATACTCTCATGGACGCTTGGCAGCTGGTCTAAAAAATACACCCCCCATCGCTTAGCCGCAAAATACTGACCAACGTCAGCCATATATACCTGGCGCAGCTCTTCTATTGTCTGTATCTGCGAAATTGTTTGAAATAAGTTTTGTAGAGGAGGTTTGATGAGGGCTTCCATGTCACTTACTTCTATCCATTACTTCAAAGTGTACCCGATCGAGGTCTAGTCGACAGGTGTAAGAGCTTTTAGGGTGAGGGTGTAGTTAGCTAAACCTGTATGCATTCATCATCTGAAGCAATAAAGGCTGTGCCAACAGCTGATACCCATAAACCTCGGTTCAGCATTGTTGGTTTTTATGCTGTGGCTGTTTTGTTTAACCTTTGCTTAGTAGCACAGCTGTTAACAGCTGGGATTGCCTACTTTGAAAACCCTAGCTGGTGGCAGGTTCATGGTTGGCTGGTGAGGGGATATAGCGGTTTATCTGTTGTTTTGCTGGCTTGGGCCTATGGCGCTACATTTTCTCGCCGTATTCGCATTTTGGCAGTGAGTATGCCTATTTTATTGGGAATACAGTTTTTGACAATTCATTGGCATCCATCGTTTTTGCCAGTCTCTCCAGCCGTTATCCATCCTTTAGTCGGGTTCTCGTTAGTCTCTGTATCAACCACGCTAGTTCATCGTGTCTGGCGACTTGTTTCCCCAACAGAAGACGCTGGTTGAATTTTGTAACTGACGTGGGCTTGCACGATCAATATTTACCTGAGAGATTTTTAGGAGAAAATCATGACTGATTATGCATATCCCGATATTCTTGTCGATACTCAATGGCTAGCCGATCACCTTGATGATCCTAACGTGCGGATCGTAGAATTGGCCATGAGTCCGGAGGTGCTTGCCCATATTCCAGGGGCTGTATTTTGGAGTATCTTTTCGGACCTAAGCCGGCCAGACATGACCATGAAGCTTGAACAAGATGTGATTGAACACATTCTTTCGCGCTCTGGCATTACTTCTGAGACCACAGTTGTTGCCTATGGCAATGACATCGCCATCGGTGGTGTTGTTTTCTGGCTACTGACAATGTTTGGCCACCAACATGTCAAGGTGTTAAATGGTGGGCATCAAAAATGGATAGCAGAATCTCGCCCTGTAACAACCGAGTTTTCGACATTTGCACCTACCCAGTACAAGGCTGTACCTCTGGGTTCTAGAGCACGGGTCCTACAGGCAGAAGTAGAGACATCCTTAAAAGACTCTGATCAGGTTTTATTAGATGTGCGTACCGCCGAGGAATATTGTGGCAAGCACTTTATGGTAAAACCGCCGGAGGGTAACGAACGAGCGGGTCATATTCCTGGAGCTATACGTGTAGAGCATACCGATGCTGTCAATGATGACGCCACCTTTAAATCATTTGAAGCTCTTAAAAATCTCTACAGTCAGCAGGGGATCACCCCAGATAAAGAAATTTTTCCCTACTGCGCCATTGGCGGACGTTCGGCCTTTGTCTGGTTTGTGTTGAAATATTTGTTGGGTTATCCAAACGTGCGCAATTACGACGGCTCCTGGAATGAGTGGAGTCGTTTATCTCATGTACCAATAGAGCCATAAAGAGATAGTAACCGTTTTGAATCCGTAGACTTTAATTATAGAGGTCCAGACAGTGTGCTTGAACCTCTCATACGGCTTACAGTACGTGTCCTATCTCCATAGTCAGACCTGCTTGCTTAAGCGTTTTTGAGTAAATGTTTGACCAAATTATCTTTCACCATCATTTGTTGCATAATCTTGAGCACATAATTTTGGGCATCTTCGCGCGAAAGATTACGCACTTGCTCTTTTAACACCTGTAACTGAAACTTCTGTTCCAGCGTTAATTCACCTGGCATATCCATATCGCATACCTCATCTGAAAAGCACGACAAACAAAATAATAAAAACCGTTTTTCACGAGACATGCTTGATTGCTGAACTCAACAATCAATTTCATCTAACTGAGATTTTACAAACAATGGGGAGCCAGCTATATTCCATGGCTCCTCTAACTATTCGAGAATTGTACTATGTAAATTATTTTCAAGTTAATGTGGCATTCCAATTAACTAACTGACTAAATTCTTTACCCGTTAATGTGTAGTGTTAAAGATAAATTTCCTAGATATTCGACACTATTTTGTAAATTCGAGAGATAAAGGACCTGTTCTTAAGATTTTAGTTGGAAAAAACTGGTAGTTAGAAGAAAAAATATTTATCAAGAGTCGCTGGCAACGAATGATATTACAAATACGTCTGTAATTCAAGGATCGATGTCTATTGGTACAGTCATTACCAGTGAAATGCCTGTAGGGCTATTGTCTTATGGGTATCAGAATTACTAATGCACCTACGAGGAACTAGGTGCCGAGGTCGCCGAAGTATTCACGAAAGCCGATGATTTTGTCATCTTGGATTTGAAATGCGATCGCATTATGTCCCTGATAAGGCTCTCCACCATAGAGACCGTCAGAATCAAACTCAAATATGGTTGAGCTACCGTCAGTTAACGCATAGTGGGGCTCATGCAGTGTTAGGCGGTCCCCAGCTGCCGTATGATCTCGACACTTGGCAATCATCTCCTGCCGACCGGCGGCTCCTGTAAACTTGCCACGGTGCGCTCCCATAGGAAACCAAAATGTCATTTCATCCGCCAGCATCGCGATGTAGGGCTCAAAATCGCCAGTTTTCCAACCCTGGGTAAACAAGTCAAACGCTTTACGCGCTGTTTTAGCCGAAGCATCTATCATCAGAGATATCTAACCCTGGAAATCAGTTATATCTACTATAGCCCCACGCCCCCTTTTGCTGATTTAAGGAATGATTATAATGGAGACCAATCTTATCCATGAGCGCAATTTTCGCGGCCATACTCGACTAGGCTGGCTGGACAGCCACCATACGTTTTCATTTGGTAACTTTCAAGATCCTAATCGTATGGGGTTTCGCTCATTGCGAGTAATCAATGACGACCGGGTTGTTCCAGGCGGTGGTTTTGCCGAACACAGCCACCGCGACATGGAAATCTTTACCTATGTTCTATCGGGTGCATTAGAACACAGAGACAGTTTGGGTAACGGCACTGTGATTCGTCCGGGGGAGGCTCAGATTATGAGTGCAGGCACCGGTATTACCCACAGCGAGTTTAATCATTCTCAAACAGAGCCTGTTCATTTTTTACAAATCTGGATTTTTCCCAATCAGGATGGACTCGCCCCTCGCTACGATCAACGAGAGTTTCCGTTAGCTGAAAAACAGGGTAAACTGCGGCTGATTGCAGCCCACGACAGTCGTGAGGGGGCGGTTAAAATTTATCAAAATGTAGACCTCTATACGTCTGTACTACAGGCTGGAGATACCATTAGCTATGACATTGCTGCCAACCGCTATGGCTGGGTACAGGTAGCCCGAGGGATTGTTCTGCTCAATGGCAACGAGCTGCGCGAAGGTGACGGTATTCAGCTGGTAGGTAGTAAATCTCTAACCATCGAAGCGCAAACTGTAGCTGAGTTATTGTTGTTTGACTTGGCTTAATCTCTTTAAACAATAACTAAAAGAATCGATTAACAAGTAGCATCAATGGCAAACTACGTTTACATCGCAACAAGTTTAGATGGCTTTATCGCCACCCCTGATGGCGGTGTGGACTGGCTGGATGAGATTCCCAACCCTGAGCAGAGTGACTTTGGCTATGCCGAATTTATGACCCGTGTTGATGCCATTGTTATGGGGCGAAACACGTTTGAAAAAGTTCTCACATTTGGTGCTTGGCCCTACGAAAAGCCGGTGTTTGTGTTGAGTAATACCCTAAAACAAGTTCCTGATAATTTAGTGGACACTGTTGAAATTGTCAGCTATGGAGATCTCAAAACTCTGGTTAAGCAGTTGGATAAACGAGGGTATCACCATCTATATGTTGATGGCGGTCGCACAGTGCAAAGCTTTTTAGCAGAGGACTTAATTGATGAACTGATTATTACCCGAGTGCCCATCGTACTAGGAAACGGCATTCCACTATTTGGTAGCCTAACCAGAGCACTGCAATTTGAGCATCAAAAAACCGAGATTTTTAACAATATGCTGGTTAAAAGCGCCTATACACATCTAAGAGAAGAGTAAGCACTCCATTTCTTTTTATTGTGTCGAATATATATTTTTAGTGTTTCTGGGTCTTGAGAGAGCTGAAGCTAAAAAGCGGTGATATAAAGAGCTTTTGCTAGATAATCTTATCTCCTAAATCAATAACGGCCATTGAATAAACTCGCTGTATTTAGGGGGTAGCTAGAGACTTAGTATTGATTTCTAAACGTACTTCTGTTTTTATCGGATTCTGTATTTCGCTGTCGTTAAGGTTAAAGGACAGTAACAGCTAGTCAACTGTTTCTGGGTTAGTTAACTCTAGCGACGTGGTTTGCCCTCATCTATAAACAGTTTCTTTATTTCTCAGTGTGTCATGTCAACACTTTTCTTAAAATCGTTTTTTAGTAGCGGTCTTGCCTCAGCTGCATTAATCCTCTCTGCCACCTCTGCTCTGGCAACCGATATTAACCAGGCTCGACAGCTGGCGGATATTGCTTTTGGCTATGCGATCGCAAACCAACCCGATAAAGCTATTCCATTGCTCGAACAGGCAGAAGCTTACCAGGGCGGCGACTGCTTTGAGGGCAACGCCTGGTTAAAAATCAGCGTTGGCTACGACGCTGTGAATCAGCCTGACAAAGCCCAGACATATCTAAATCGAGCCATCGACACCGCTCGCGATCGCACCGAAGAAAACTGCGCCTCCAGCGGCACTTCCCCCAGTGAGTCACTGCTAAATCGAACCATTGACTATGCCGAAGCCGGCAACCTGGACCTGGCTGTGGACCTTGTGCATCGGGTTGACGCCTGGTCACAGCCCTTGGCCATGGCCGAGATTGCAGCCGAATATAATAAGGCCGGTCAGCCGCAACAGGCACAACAACTGATCTCCGACGCCATTGTCAGTGTGCAAGAAAATGAAGCGGCTTTAGATGTCGTTTATGGCAATCAAATACTGTTGGCCACAGTAGGTTTATTGCTGTTAGAAGATCAAACAGATCTGGCAAAATGGGCGATTGAGGAGAGCGAGATCATAACGTTTTTACTAGAGAATCCGACGGATGCCCTTGAAAACGATGCAGATACTTATCAGCGAATAGGTCTGGCCCGTTTGTTAACGGATCTTGACCAGCCGCAGCAGGCGTTAACGGTTCTAGATGCAACAGTACCGACCATTCAACCCTCATCACAGTTTCCGCTGGATGCATTTATTGGATGGATTGACGCTGCCCAACTGTATACTGAGCTAGGCAGTGAGCAAGCAGACGATGTTTGGCAACAGGTTAATCGCAATCTTGAGCAACTATCAAATTCTTACACCATAGCCTCTGTCCAGGGTAGGCTGGTCAGCGCTTATGCAAAGATAGGAGAGTTTGAGCGAGCCAGGGCATTGGCCGAAACCATAGCCAACACAAACGAACGGAGCACGGCCTATCAGGAAATTGCCATTGCCTATGCTGAAGCTGGCTTAGTCAACGAGGCCAATGATTTGATTGAATCGATTGGTGAACCCGAATTTGCCCGACGGGATATCCTCCGCACCTACCTAAATACCGAGCAATATGCTGAGGCTGAACAGCTGGCTAAACACACCGTAGAATTTCTACCCGAGGTGATCCGCACCTATTGTGAGACGGGCCAGCCAGAGCGAGCCATGCTGCTGTTTGAACAATTGGATGCCGCTGCTGATGCCTCTAAGGACTGGTTGCGTAGCTGTATTGCTACCCAATTGGCACAGCAGCAACAGTTTGACTCGGCAGTAGAGCTGACCCAAACAATTCTAGACCATGATGACAAAGCTACGACACTGACTGCGATCGCAGTTCAACAGATTAATCGCACCCCCCGTTCCCTCTGGGGTCGTTTTGTTAGCCGACTCCCCAATTCACTGCGGGCGTGGCTCACTCCGGCTGACTCTCATCAAAATGCCAGTGCACTTTTGGATCAGGCCCTTGATCTCGTGCAGACAGACAGCTGAAACATTTTGAGACGTTTTGTGATTAACCGCAGTGAGCCGTAAAGAATAGCCGTATAACGTCGGTCAAGTTAACCCCTCTAAGCTAGAATTCTAGACTATTGTCTACTGTAAAGAGGGTTTTTCATGAGTTCAGAATACGGCTTGGGAACCAAGTGTTTACATGCAGGGCAAGACCCTGATCCGACCACCATGGCTCGCGCTGTGCCCATCTACCGCACTAGCTCCTATACCTTTCGAGATACGGAGCACGCGGCTAACTTGTTTGCCCTTAAAGAACTGGGCAACATCTACACGCGGTTGATGAACCCTACCCAAGACGTTCTGGAAAAACGCATGGCGGCGATGGAGGGCGGAGCCGCTGCCTTAGCCGTCGCCTCTGGAACCAGCGCTATTTTTTATAGCGTCATCAATATCTGTCAGGCTGGGGATGAGATCGTTTCTGCCAATACGCTGTATGGTGGCACCTACACGATGTTCAAAGATATCCTGCCGCAGTTTGGCATCAAGGTGAACTTTGTTGATCCCCGCAATCCTGAGAATTTTCGTCCGGCGATTACGGATAAGACCAAGCTAGTCTTTTGTGAGACAGTGAGCAACCCTGGTCTAGAAGTGTCAGATTTAGATGCGATCGCAGCCATTACCCATGACCATGGGCTGCCCCTAATTGTTGACAGCACGTTTACCACCCCCTATTTGATTCGTCCCCTAGAGCATGGGGCCGATATCGTTATCCATTCGTTAACCAAGTGGCTCGGTGGTCACGGCACCGGCATTGGCGGCATCATGATAGACTCCGGTAAATTTGACTGGACTTCCGGCAAGTTTCCACTGATGAGTGAGCCAGATGCCAGCTATCACGGACTGCGCTACGCCCATGACTTAGGCCCTCTCTCCCCCATGGCCTACACGCTGCGGATGCGGTTAGTGCCATTGCGAAATCTAGGCGCCTGCATTTCCCCAGATAACGCCTGGATGTTTTTACAAGGCATCGAAACCCTACATCTGCGCATGCAGCGTCACTGTGAGAATGCCATGGCGGTGGCCGAATTTCTCCAACAGCATCCTGCCGTAGAGTGGGTCCGCTATCCTGGCTTAGAAACGGACAAAGCCCATGATATCGCCAAACGCTACTTAAAGAATGGCTTTGGTGCCATGGTGGTATTTGGCATCAAAGGCGGTGCTGAAGCTGGCAAACAGTTTATTGAACGGCTCAATTTATTCTCTCACCTAGCCAATGTGGGCGATGCCAAGAGTTTAGCCATTCATCCATCGTCAACCACCCATTCTCAGCTCTCGGAAGAAGACTTGAGAAGCGCTGGTGTTGCCCCTGAGCTAATTCGTCTAGCCATCGGTATTGAAGACGCAGATGACATTATCGACGATCTCAAACAGGCCCTAGCTGCCTAAAAAGAGAGAGAAGATACTTCCACTGCCACCAGTTCCCCTTCTAATTTGGTTCTCCCCCTTACGTTGGGAGAGCTAGAGGGGGGACTGTAACCATCACGCTATTTTTTGAATATCCACACCGTCGCTTCTAAACCAGGTGCCCTTTAAGGAAATACACGTAATTAAGCTCTCTTTGCCCATTCTCTCTCAGATCGCCAACCCGTAACCCCCCATTTAACAAACCGTCTCCCAAATCCCTGTAAAGCTCTCCTATTTCAACTCTTTGCTAATGAGTATTGGCTCAGTCCAGACCCAATTTTTCCATATCAATGAACCGTTCTCCTTAGATTCAGGTGAAACGTTTGACACGGTGACCCTGGCTTATGAAACCTATGGCACCCTCAACAACGATGCCACTAATGCCATTTTAGTGTTGCACGCCTTGACCGGTACCCAACATGCCGCCGGTATTAATCAGTCAGTACCGGGTGTGGCCCCGCTTTGGACAGATGAGTGTGTTGTAGGCTGGTGGGATGCCTTTATTGGGCCAGGTAAGGCACTGGATACGGATCGATATTTTGTTATTTGTGCCAATTATCTAGGGGGCTGCTATGGGTCAACCGGTCCCCGTTCGATCAATCCACGTACTGGCAAAGCCTATGGCAGCCAGTTCCCACAGGTTAGTGCCTGGGATGTGATTCGTAGCCAGCTGCGTCTGCTGGACTCTCTGGGCATTAACTGTTTACACGCCGTTACCGGCGGGTCCATGGGAGGCATGCTCTCGATTTTACTCGCCACCCGTTGTCCCCACAGGGTCAAAAATGTTTTACCCATCGCAACCGGGTTAGAAACAACAGTGCTCCATCGGGTGCATAACTTTGAGCAGATCCTGGCCATCCGAAACGATCCTAATTTTCAGGGTGGAGATTACTATGAAAACAACCCTCCCAAAGAAGGACTGCTGCTCGCTCGAATTATCTCCCACAAAACATTTGTTTCGCTTGCCGTCATGGAAAAGCGAGCCCGACAGGAAATAACGGTCCAGCAGCCCATTGGTGATTTCTACGAACTGTCTAACCCGATTGAATCCTATATGTTCTATCAGGGAAAAAAATTTGCAGAGCGGTTTGACGCCAACAGCTATCTGCGAATTATGGACATGTGGCAGCGGTTTAACCTAAACGCACAGCAACCTGATTTATTTAAGGACTGTAGTCATCAGAAATATCTGATCTTTAGCGTAGACTCAGATGTTTGCTTTTACCCAGAAGAACAAAAGATCATCGTCAAAGCTCTAGAAGCTGCTCAAATGAACGTTAAACACATCACCGTACATTCCGATAAAGGGCACGACTCATTTTTGTTAGAGCCAGATCTCTATGCCCCCTATATAAATTTCATTCTAGGCTAAGAAGCTGTTACGAAACAACTACCTGCTTTGAACTTGATGAGCTGAAATTTCTAAGGAAATGGCTTCAAAACACTGATAATCGACCCCGCCGTACCTCCAACTTAATGCCACCAGGGACAATCCAGTACGTTGGGTCGTAGGGCATCGTAACGGCCCTACCCAGTAAGTTTGGAGAACTCGGAGGGACTCCAAGCAACATCTTCAAACACCTCATCAACATCCTACACTACATGTCTAAATTTTTAACAAAACCTAAAACAAGAGATAAAACCCATGTCATTCACCTCTACTATGGCACTATTCGCCACCATGTTCCTACTGGCCGTTGTTCCTAGCCTGAGTGTTTTTGCCGTTGTTGCCCGCTCAATAACATCGGGATTTTTTCATGGAGTGACTACAACAATTGGAATTGTCATTGATGATGTTGTCTTTGATTGCCACCGATTTTTTCCTAGCAGTTAACGCCTAATGAACCAGCAGTGCTTGATTGGGTCTATCAACTGCCTGATAAAGATTTTTCTCAAATACAGGCTCTAGAGTTCCTGAATAATCCCGTTCTAAAAAGGCTAGAAACTCTTTGTTAGGGAAATAGACAAATACGTCACTATAGGTTGCTTCAGCCTCGTACAGATCAATTGCTGCACTCCATTCTTGGGGCTCCAGGTCTTGAACTAACTGAAAACTGACATTGTTGTGCACCTCGTAGCTTAGGGCCAGGGCAAAGCTATGGGTGGCGGCACTGACGACCAGCGGCTTTGCTGAGGCATTGATCAAAGGGGCCAGTTCCTGATTGACGACGCTGGCGGTCCGTCCCTGCTCTAGATAGTCTAGCCCCGGTGTCTTGGCAACGGTTACCCCCGAGGCTACACCACAGACCAGCAATCCAGCAAATACAGCCGTCCAGGTCAGCCTTTCCCAACGATATGTTGAACGCTTGATGGCATTTGCTAGAAAAAAGGCCACCGCCAGGGTCACTGACAAAAAAGCGGTCAGTAGATAGCGCGATCGCAACGAGCGCTCCCCCCCCATCAATAGATCTGGAGGGGCTAGTAAACTATAGTTGACCACCAGCGGCAACAACAAAAAGACCCAGACTCGACTGGGAGTCCACCGCAGTAAACAGTAAATAGAAAGCGCTACCAACACTAAAAATAACGGATTGGCCAGTCTCTCAAGGGAGCTAGTATTATTCAGATTTAAGAACAAATCCCCAACTTTATCTCGTGTAAACCGAACGATTTCGATTAGCGTAGAATTACGATTCCGGACCCCTTGAGTATTCTCATCAATGGTGTTTAGGCTAGTCCCAATCACCCACACCCAAGGCCCAAAGGCCAGTATTCCAGCCCCAGCTGCGGCTAAAAATGCAAGCATATGCCGCCGCTCAAACACCAGCATGTACACGCCGTGGGCCATCAAAAGAAAGGCAAAAAACAGATGGGAATACAGACCCAACGCCACCGAAGCTCCATAGCTTAGCCAAAGATAGCCCTGTCGCAGTCGCAGCGCCTGGAGTAGAAAGACGCTAGCCGCCAGCATTAAAAGGGTAGAAAGACTATACTGTCGTGCTCCCTGGGCTAGGAGAAGATGATAGGGCGACAGACTCAGCAAAGCCACTGCCACCCAACCAGAAAAGGCAGAATGAAACAGTTCCAAACAGAGCCAGTAGGCCCAGGGCAAAGCCAACAGACCCAGCAGCACCGCCAATATTCTGGCCGATAGAGGCGTCTGCCAAAGCTTTACCCAAAGCCAAGAAAGTGCATAGTAACCGGGCGTATGCTCAGGTGAAGTGGCCAGAGACGTGAGGGTATCACCAAAGGTTTTGGTGTCAGAGGGAGTCTGGTAAACTTGCAAATCCTCAACAGTCAAAATTTGTCCGCGAAATGCCTCTTGTTTAATTTCTTCCTCGTAGTATCCAGAAAGCCGATAAAACCCTCTGACTTCGTCTGCGTTGTAGGGTTTGTCGGCTAGATGAGTTATGGAAAAAATCAGCCGCAGTATCACCAGAGTAACGACGGTCACTTTTAGCCATTTGGGCGCATCGTAAACAATTGTTTTGGGACAGCCCTGTACCGTTTGATTAGGAAAAGTAATGAGCCCGCGACTGCTTAGCTGCCACAGCCAACCCGCACCAATCGCAACGATGAGCAACAGCATCGTCATTCGGATCATGGGTAGTCGTGCAAAGATAACCCAGCCAAAGGCGGCAGCAACGCTTGCTATACACAGCAGCAGACTAATGCGACGGGTAGATATTTGCCCAAACGATACCCGTTTGAATAGGAAAAATCCCGTTGCTGAGAGGGCCGCTAGTATACTTAAGCCAAGCAGCCGTCGTTTGTTTATGTTCAAAAACATGCCGACAGTCTGCAGAGGTCTGGCCGTTGAAATCTGGTTAATTCTGAGTCGAGGCACCGACAGTACGTTCCAGGTTTCACCCCCGTCAGTGGATTTATAAATGGCGGTATCAACAGCCCCAAATCCAAATACGGTGCTATCTTCTGCATAGTTGGGAGAAAACTGCAGAGCCCGTCCGGCGCAGGGGACATGGGTATAGCGAGAAAAGACAAGATTGGGATCGCCTACGGTCTTAAACGAACTGCCACCGTCCTGACTCTTAAAAAGGCCCCGACCCCGTACGCTGGCCATAACAGTTTTGTCGTTGACATAGTTGGGGGAGACATCAATCGCTTCTATAAACGGGTTGTCGCCATAGCTAGTACTATTCAGGTTCTCCCAGGTTTGTCCCCCATCCTCAGTGCGATAAAGCCCCTGGCCTGAGGCGACAAAGAGAGTTTGATCGTCAGCAAAGTTTGGCGAGATGGCTATTTGCGCAGCGGGGAGGTTTTCAAATTCTGGACTGTCCGTTAGCAGCGACCAGCTTTTACCGGCATTATCACCTTTGTAAATGCCTAGCATGCCCGTATTAAAGAGGGTTTTGTCATTGATAAAATCAGGCGAGATCACCAGAGACGGAGAGTCATTGCCGTGCTGCTTGTCTAGCTTACCTATCTTTTCATAGTGTTTGCCGCCATCTTGAGAGCGAAAGATAATGCCTTTTTGGTTGGTACTAAAGATAGTTTGATCTGCCTCAAAGTTTGGCGAAACGGCCAGACTGACGCCGCGTACTTCCTGGGCGAGGGGATGAACGGACCACTGTTGTCCTCCGTCGGTTGAGCGCAGAATCTTGGTGTAGAGAATCGATGAAAAGAGGGTGCTGTCTTGGGCGTAGTTGCTAGAGAGGGCAATGTCAAAGACGCGCCGCGGATCTTGCTCGTCAGTGGCCGCATCTAACGGTCTAAAGCGACTGGTAGACAGGGGCG
>JBHJIV010000169.1:0-3617 GCA_050043105.1 Leptolyngbyaceae cyanobacterium
GGGTGGGGGGGCGTCCCCCGTCTCTCCCCCCCCCCTTTATTCTGCTCCTCTCCGCCGCCACGATCATCCACTCAAGTTCTGGGCTGGGTACTCTATCGGTGGCGATAGCAACGCTGGACCCTACAGGATTCCAAATCTATGCCGATGTCTGGACTGATATCTGAAACGGTAGCGACCATTTTGGTGATTGATGATGATGAGAATCTAGCTAAAGTATTTTGTAATTTCCTCAATCTCAATGGTTTTCCCACATTGCAAACCGCAACTGGCCAGGACGGTCTTCAACTGGCGCAGCTGAGACGACCACAGCTGATTGTATGTAATATAGAGCTGCCCGATATCAGCGGATATGATGTGCTGGCAAGGGTGCGATCGCACCCAGCAACAGCGGTGATTCCGGTCATTATACTGAGCGATCACAACACCCCAAACACCTTCCGACGCAGTATGGAACAGGGTGCCGACGACTATCTAACCAAACCTGCAGATATTGAGAGCCTTTTACGAGCAGTCCAGGTCCAGCTAGCTAAACGTGAACAGCTGGCTAGATATTTTGCTAGTCAGCCCATTGAGTCACCCCATGAGAACATTCCAGCCGCAGACTTAGAAACACAGTTTGCGACCGTCAGGCAAGTACCCTGGTCAGCCCTATGGGTTATTCGACTGCTAGACTATGGCACATTACAAACAAAGTATGGTCATGTTTTTGGTCAGCTGGTGCTTCAGTCAAGCGAGCAACAGTTACATCAATGGAAAGAACAATGGGGCACACATACATTTTCCATTAATACCCTCGCCTATGTTGGAGGAGGTCGATTTATTGTCCTTTTCAGCGGCTCTCATCAACCTGATAAACACGTCTACACCAAAAGCATCGACGCTCTAAGAGCCGACTTACAGCGCCCTATGGTGATTCATAATCACCGATTTTCTCTAGAGATTTGTATAGATACTGTTAGTCATCCAAAACTAACGGCAGCCCCCTCATTAGATGCGCTTCTTAGAGGTCTGAGCTATTCTAATCGAGCTGTCAATCAACTCTCTCTTGCTGCACAGCTACGCAAGGCCATAAAACGAGATGAGCTAGAGCTTCATTTTCAGCCTCAGGTTGACCTGGCAAGCGGTCAAATTATCGGTGCAGAAGCGTTAGTGCGCTGGGTTGTGCCGGGAAAAGCACCTATTTTACCAGTTCAGTTTATTCCGGCAGCTGAGGAAAACGGTCTTATGTTACCTGTTGGTGAGTGGATTTTAGAAACCGCCCTAAGACAACTGGCCCACTGGCAAAAAAGACAGCTGTCTAGCATCAGCATTGCTATTAATCTCTCGGGCTATCAGCTACGCAGCCCCCACTTTATCGAGCAGCTAATGGCAATCGTTAAAACAGCCAATATCAATCCAGTCATGGTCGATTTAGAACTCCCTGAACGGCTGATTATGGAAGACCTAAGTCGGGCTAAAGTCTTGTTAACAAAGCTCCAAAACAAAGGGTTTAGCACCGCCATTGATGACTTTGGATCAGGCTCTTTGAGCCATTTGCAGTATCTGCCAGTCAACATTCTCAAGTTAGATAAATGTTTTGTTCGCGATCTACACTGCAACAAAAGTAACCAGGTTATCGTTAGAGCTATTATGGAAATGGCCCGAGGGTTAAATATTTCCACCATTGCCAATGGTGTAGAAACAGCCAGAGAACTCTCTATTCTCAGACAGCTTAAATGTCAGAGTATGCAGGGTTATCTCTTTAGCCCGGCCCTGACGATACAAGATTTTGAAAAACTCTTATTAGAGTCGTCTAGACCCTTACAACAGGTGGGCTGACTAACCAAAACACGATTAAATCTCAAGGTCAAAGTCTAGATAGATAAACACATCTTGAGGGGCACTATCGTCAATATCAACCAGCGGGACACCCAGGTCTAACCGCAGGTCTAACCCGTCAACCGGACGATAGGTAAAACCAACGCCAGTACCCAGAAGAAAACGATCGTCATTGACCGTAGTACCAGATTTGGTGTTCCAGACAGCCGCCATATCGACAAACGGGCTAAGCAGCATAATGGGTGCTCCAGACTCATTTCGCTGTAGCGTGATGCGGTCTTCAACAGATAAACGCACGCCGTTATCGCCAAACCGGGCATTTTGACCATATCCGCGAACAGACTGACGCCCCCCAATGACAAACTGTTCTGAGCCTAGCAGCGTGTCTGTGGCCAGCTGCACATCTCCCTGAAAAATCAACAAATGATCTTGATTTAAGATTTGGGCACGCTGTACCTGTCCTAACCAGCTAACAAACTGGCTGTCTGCTTGGGGAGAGTCTGAATTGGTAGCATCCAACCAGTCCACACCCAGGCTAAACTGAGATCGCAACGCCCAGGCTCCCTGGGTATCTCGCCGTAGAAAATCTTGCCCAAATTGAACAACGCTGGCGCTATTGCTAGAAAATTCAGTAGAAGCGATCCGGGTTGCTCCATCCCGGTGTCGAAACCCGAGGGAAAGGGCAAACTCTTCGCGCGGAGTGCGCACCAGGGGTTGGCGATAGGTGAGTTCATAGACCTGGGCGTCCCCTTCAATATCAAAAACGGCTAGCTCCTGGGGAGAAATAATCTCAAACTCACTTGGTAAAAATCGAGCCGAGAGGGTGCCATTCATTGCATTGACCGGCGCACTGTAACTCAGCTCATACAGATGGGAGCCTCCAGTTGTAGCCCGATAGGCCGCTGCTCGAATTTGGTCCCCAATACCTAGGGGATTACGGTAGGTAACATTTGCCCCCGTCCGTACCACACCAACGCTTACCGGTGAATCAGTATCGAGGGTTAGATGGGCTTCAAACGGGTCGGCCTCATCCACACGTACCACCAGTATGCTCTGCCCCAGACCGGTACCCGCCCGCAAACTCGCCTCAATATTGTCGAGCAGCGGATCGGTCCGCAGCAGCCGCAGCTGGTCTTCTAGGTCAAACTGGTTGAGGGGAGTATCGGCCCCCAGCTCAATTCGCGATCTCACATAGTTTTCAAGCCGCCCGGCCTCTTCAATGCGAGTCTCTTCTAAGCTGCCCTCAATCACCTGCAGTTTGACAATCCCCTCAGTAATTGGCTGATTTGGCAAGACTGCCCGAGAGGTGATGTAGCCTTCATTTAAATACAGCTGAGTGACAGAATCCGCCGCCTGTCGTAACTCATCGATATCTAAGTCGCGATCAACAAAGGGAGCCAAAACCGGATCAAAATCTGACTGGTCAAAAACCGTGCTATCTAATACTTCAACCCTCTGCACTCTAACCGTAGGACCGGTTTCCGGCGGTGGCTCCACAGTTTCAGGAGGAGTTACAGGCGTTGTCGGCAATACGGGTTCAGGCTCAGGGTCGGGGTCGGGCAACGGTTCCGGGAAACTATCTGCAGGCGGAGGGGTGGCGGGTACCTCTTGACTGATGGCAGTTCCTGACAGCCGTGCCCTTAAGCCACCAATCTCGTCAGGTGGCAGGGGAGATGGTAGGGGTGGCTCGCTAGGTTCATCAGATAGTTCGGTCGCGACAGTGTCATGCCCCAGAAGGGGGTCGCTTAGGACGCCATTATCTTCATCGGCTACCGGCAAGGAGCGATCGCCTTCATCAA
>JBHJIV010000170.1:0-22203 GCA_050043105.1 Leptolyngbyaceae cyanobacterium
GACCCACATAGCGACGACTCTATTAACCCAGCTGGCTGTGGTGGGGATTTTTGGCATCGAGCTATTTTTATCTGCTGACGATCAGGTCTTGATTAATGAGATTGCCCCCCGCACCCATAATTCGGGGCATTACACGTTGGATGCTTGTGTGACATCCCAATTTGAGCAACAGCTGCGGGCAGTGAGCGGATTATCGCTGGGCTCGCCTGACCTGACATGCTCCCAGGCATTAATGGTCAATCTTCTTGGGTTTGAAAGTTCTACATCAGACTATGGGTCACAGCGTGCGGCTCTAGTGGCCTTGCCCAATGCCCATGTCTACTGGTATGGCAAGGGTGAATCTCGACCGGGACGAAAATTGGGTCATGTGACGGTGACATGCGATCTCACCCATACCCGGGCTGAATTAGACAAATTAATCCACCAGATAGAAAACCTTTGGTATCCCTTGTAAAAACGTTCCATGGAACGCCCCCACATTTTTTTGTTCTATTTGAAATAGTGATTGAGGTGAGGAAAACCGCTCAATCATCCCTATCGATCAACCCTTGTCGATTTACTAGGACAGTTAGTTATCATGACTTTAGTTTCACTACGGCGTTGGTGACTGCCAACAATGTTTCTTGATCTATGCTTTTCACTTAAGGGCATCGAACGGAATTACGATGGCAGTATACCGGGCTTGTACTCGGAAACTTTAAATCGTGACCACGGGCCCACCTGGATTTTCCAGGTCAAAAACTGAGGTAAGACGGCGTTGCGGTGAAACTTTTAAGATTTGAAAAGCTCTTGGTCGTAAGATCAAGAGCTTTTTGCTGTAAGGCCCACTATCCGGTAGTATTATTGATATTGTTGATGGGTACAAACATACTATTCCCATGGTTCAATACACGATTCCCCAAAGCCCCGAAGATGTATTGATCACCGTTTCTGGACGTGATTCGGCGAAAGCCCGTGAAAAGGCTATGGATCAGCTGCTAGAAATGCTGGGCGATGGTACGCTAACGGCTGACTTAGACGACGGCTTTACCCCAAAGGATTTTATTGAAGTGAAAGACCAAAAGACAGAGCCCACGGCTGAGGAAAATGCAATTGTTGATGCAGTACAGGTGTTGAGTAACCTGGCTAATCTAAAGATTAAGGTGCAGGGCTCTCGTAGTGAGGCACTCAAGGTCAGAACGCTAGTGGATTTGCTGTTTACTGACGATGTTATTACTGACGAGCAGCTAGAGGAGTTAAAAAGCGGGTTTAAGGTGCTCAAAACCTTTGCCCAAAGCAATCTACGCTATCGTGATGCTCGAGAGAGTGCCGAAGAAGCTCGCAAGGTATTGGATTCGGCATTGGGCAAATAAGCCCTCTAGTCAAAAATGCGATCGCGATCATTATCGGTAAAGTACAGACGCCCATGACCAGCAATATGGGACTGGGGTTGGTCACCTTCTGGAATCGCCGTCACTCGAAAGACGTAGGTGCCATCTAGTCTGGGATTTCGCCGCGGTCGTAGACCAATGGTGACTACTCTGCCTGGGGCGACGGGCGGATCAAATTCTACGGTGACGGCTTTGGTATTTTCATCGATTAAAATATTGCCCAGACCCAATTCACTTTGCTCATTTCCAGGCATTTCCTCAAACGCGACGGTCTGGTCTAGTCGGTAAGGTTGTAGATAACGGGTCAGGTTTTGGGGCTCAATCACCACACTCTGTAGCGTTGCATCTGCATCAGCTGGCAGATCGAGGGTAAAGAAATAGGTGGCATTACGACGCATAACCGAGTCATTGGTGGTAAATGCGTTGAGAAATTGAGGCGGCCGCACGAAAGCTGTTGTGCCATCGGCCAGCTCAATGGCTGGAGCTGCGAGGGCAATTGCGGCCACTGCTCCAGCCGACAACGGTAACCCCAACCATTTGATTTTCATGACTCTGTTCTCTAATGCCGATAGATCCATTGTGGAAAATTTTCGTTGAATTGTGGGGACTGACTGCTATGCCCTAGGCTGGCGGCTCGCGGTCATAATAATGAATACGGCGGTATAGGTTTGAGTATGACAACGAATCACGGCCCTGAATTATTAGCTCCGGCTGGTACATGGGATTGCGCTAAGGCGGCGATGGAAAATGGTGCCGACGCAATTTACTTTGGTTTGGATCGGTTTAATGCGCGGATGAGATCGCAAAACTTTACCGAAGCTGACCTGCCTGAACTAATGGCATTTCTCCACAGCCGTGGTGTTAAGGGCTACGTCACCTTCAACACACTGATTTTTCCTGGTGAGCTGGGGGCAGCGGAGCGCTATCTACGCACAATGATCGCGGCTGGTGTCGATGCAGCCATTGTGCAAGATGTGGGTATGTGTCGGCTCATTCGTCATTTGTCACCAGACTTTCCTATCCATGCGTCTACTCAAATGACCGTGACGTCAGCAGCTGGTGTCGAGTTTGCCAAAAATCTTGGAGCCCAGCTAGTTGTGCTAGCAAGAGAATGTTCTCTTAAAGAAATTGAGAAAGTCCAACAGCAGACAACAGAGTTTTCTCTGCCATTAGAAGTGTTTGTGCATGGTGCGCTGTGTGTTGCCTACTCGAGGCAGTGCCTCACGAGTGAATCTCTTGGCGGACGCTCTGCCAACAGAGGTGAATGCGCCCAGGCCTGGCGAATGACCTACGACATGAAGGTTGATGGAGAATGTGTTGACCTGGGCGATAAACAGTATCTTCTCAGTCCTCAAGATCTCTCGGGTCTCTCTGTTTTACCCGATTTGATTGAGGCGGGTGTGAGCTGTCTAAAGATTGAAGGCCGCCTAAAATCTCCAGAATATGTGGCCAATGTCACCCGTGTGTATCGTCAGGCATTAGACCGAGCACTGCAGACAGCTGTGCCATCTGCAACAACAAAAGAAACGTCTCTCAAACTGGGGAATCGACCGATTTCGTATCACCCCAGTGCAGAAGAACGCTACCAGCTAGAGATGGCCTTCTCTCGTGGGCTTTATACTGGTTGGTTTTGCGGTATCAACAATCAAGAATTAGTGCATGCTCGTTTTGCTAAGAAACGTGGTGTATACCTGGGTGATGTTGTGCGTGTTGCTAAACAGCAGGTAGAGCTACGGTCTAAGGTGTCAGTTAAGGCTGGAGACGGCATTGTGTTTGACGCTGGTCACCCTGACACAGACCAAGGCGGGCGGATTTATGGGGTGGAAGCTCGAGGACGCAATATTTGTCTGAGTTTTGCCAAGCACGGCATCGATCTGCGTCGGATAGAGCCGGGCTATAGGGTTTGGAAAACTTCTGACCCAGAGCTAGAGAAGACGTTACGCCAGAGCTATAGCGTTGAACAGCCCCAGGTGCAGCTTTGGGAAACTCTGAAGTTATTTAACCAGCTTGGTGTCACCCGTGGCACGCTTGAAAATCGCAGAGATAGCTGATTTGTGACTTAGATCACTGTTTTTTATGATATAAATTGATGTATTTCTGACTGATATAAGAACGATTTAAAGACTATTTATGCCCAATAAATAACCCCGACATTGTTGCCGGGGTGGTTTACACATAGTGAGTTTCATATAGCGTGCTATGAGCACATACCTAATGTAATTAATTTTGGCTCTTGGTACCGTAAATACCCTGTAAATTTGGTTGAAGACTGGCTAAAGCTATCTTAATACTTACTTAAGAATGATGATAAACCCCTTTGACTAAAAGGTTTGACTTCACTAAGCGTACTCCTGCGCACACTGCTTCTGGTAAGTCGACATGAGGTAAAAATAGCTTTTGAGGTGATTTAGATCACCTGATTCAAGGATTTCTATTAATGTAATTTGATATGTTTTAAGCACTTTATTAGCGCTATTTAAACCTAATAAATAACCCCGACATGACTGCCGGGGCGGTTTACACATAGAGTGTTTATATAGAGTGTGTTGCAAGAACAATAGTAATGTAACCAATTCTTAAGCGCACTACAATAAATCCAAGATAAACCTTGTTGAAGAGTGCCTGAAGGAGTGAGAAGTGTCTGTTTTCATGAAAGCTAATCTATAGCCAACTGCTAAATGCATTTAACAGTTGGCTGTAGACTAGCCGCTGTCACCTAAAGCTTTCAGGGGTTATGTATGGCTTGGACGCGCCAAGCTATACGTTAAAAAGACTGCTGGCAAATCGATTTGCCAGCAGTTCAAGATGAACGATACAGATTTTTGGGTGGAGCCATCGTTTGGGGTTTGTTTACCCAAAAGTTCTGCCGTTCCAACCCCACATAGCGCCTTCAGCATCCGCAAATTCGATGTAGGTGCGATTGGGGGGTACCCCTAGTGCTGCCTGCACCTGAGCGCAAAATTCTTGACTCATGGTTTTGGTTTTGCCGCCCATAGTGCCAACGCTTTTGATTTCGATGTAGCAGGTGGGCTCAGTGCTGCCACCAAATGTCATCGGTGTGCTGGGTTGAAACGCTGTCATTACATAAGATTCGGGTTTGCCCAAGTGTTTTGCCAGGCTGGCCGAAAGTTGTTTGAGCATATCGTCTACAGCACCTTTAGCAGGAGTTTCAACAGAGGTTTGGATTTTGATTAAGGGCATAGGTATTTGGGGGTAAGGGATAGATGTTGTGGGGGGTGAGAGTTCTGAATTTGTGTTGAAGTTATTAGGCCTCTCTCAACAGGACAGAAGCAAATAACTAAAAACTAAGCACTCAAAACTCTCTTATCCACCGTAGTTCCAGCCAGTCGTCGATAGTAGTAGCGCGTCGCCTTCACGATGTATGCCTGCGCCGATGACTTCGCCAACAAAGACAGTGTGGTCGCCATGTTCAACGGCGCTGATGACGCTGCATTCGACATAGCCCAGGGTGTCTTTAATAATGGGGCAGCCAGTTTCAGGGCCGGGATAAAACTCAATGTCTTCAAATTTGTTGCCAACGCGACGGAGGGGTTTGAAGAAGTTTTGAGCCAGCTCTTTTTGACCATCTTCTAAGACGCTGAGGGCAAAAACACCGCTGGTTTTGATCATGGCATGGGAGGTGGAGTCAGCTTTGACACAGTTAACCACTAGTGGTGGCGCAAAGGATGCCTGCATTACCCAGCTAGCTGTGAAGCCGTTAACTTCTTCACCATCCTTGACGCCACAAATGTACAGCGCATGGGGAATTTTGCGCAGCATCGTCTTTTTAGCCTGTTCGTCGAGCATTGCATTCACCCTTTATGTTGTTTACAACGCTTCAGTTTAAACGAATTGAATTACTCAAAGACGTTAAATGTGTGTGTCGAACTCCTAAAGAGAAGAAATAGACTATCTGACTACCTGACCCATGTAGTTGCTCCATAGCTCGGCGGCTTGGGAGCTGCTGCCGGAGGTGGGGTCATTGTTGTCATTGCCAAGCCAGATACCGGTGACGAGGTTAGCGCTAGGGACAAAGCCGATAAACCAAAGGTCGACATTGTCGTTAGTGGTGCCGGTTTTTCCGGCTTCGCCCAGACCCAGGTAAGCGCTGCGTCCGGTGCCGCTGTTTACAGTGCCTCGCATAAAAGACGTCATTGTTCGAGCAGTGCTAGCGGATAAGACCTCTTGCTCACGGTCGACGCTGTCGGTTGTAAAGTCAAAGATGACGCGACAGGTACTGCGATCGCGATTATCCTCACAGTCGCTACTGTCTAATATTCGTTGAATACCGTGGGGCCGATTCCAAAGACCGTTGTTTGCGATCGCACTCACCGCCCCAGTCATTTCTAAGGGGGTCACTTCGCTTTGACCCAGCACCAATCCCGGCACCGGGTTTAATTCCGACTCAATACCCATGGTTTGAGCCAGACTAACGATATTATCTAGACCGACCTCACGAGCAATGCGCAGGGCAACCACGTTTTCTGAGAGGGCAAACCCGTCATACATGTCGAGGGCGCTACCGCTAGAACGACAGCCTTCATAGGACTGGCCACCCCAGTTGAGACCGCTGCAGCTGTAGCTAGTGCCTGGTGAAATGCCTTGTTCTAAGGCACTGGCATAGGCAAAAATTTTGAATGTTGAACCGGGCTGACGTATCGCTTGAGAGGCCCGATTAAACTGACTTTGATTATAGTCGGCTCCCCCCACTAGAGCTTTAATGTCTCCTGATGAGGCTTCTAAGGTTACCAATGCGCCCTCAGAAAATCCGGAGCGTCCGCCCAGATCGGCAATACCCGCCTGCATTGTCTGTTCTGCCTGGGTTTGGACCTCTAAATCTAGACTGGTTTCTACATAAAAATTACCTTCTCTGGCAAAGCTGACACCTAGTACCTGGTCTAGCTCATCAAATATGTAGCTATAAAAATAGGGGGCTCGAATACTCTGTAGCTGACGGCGGGCATCGGGGCTAATCTCAATGCGTGATCGGCGAGCGCGACGACCGTCTTCCTGGCTAATCATGCCGAGGGCCACCATGCGCTCAATCACTCGGTTGCGATAGTCTAAGGCATCATCGTAGCTTTGCACCGGATTGAACGCATTGGGCGCGGGCAAAATACCTACCAGAGTAGCGGCCTCTTGAACATTCAGGTCTTTGGCCGATTTGCCAAAATAAAACTGAGCAGCGTCTTCAAAGCCGTAGAGATTATTGCCCAGGTACACCCGATTGAGATACAGCAACATGATGTAGTTTTTGCTGTAAAAAGTCTCCAGCTTTAGGGCGACAATCATTTCGCGAATTTTTCGCATGGCGCTGTCGTCGCTACCCACATACTCTCGATAGATGTTGCGGGCCATTTGCTGAGTTAGGGTGCTAGCACCTTCTCGAATCGTGCCGCTGCGTATATTGGTTTTGGCTGCACGGGCGAGTCCCCAGGGGTCAACACCCAGAAGCCAATAGTACCGAGTGTCTTCAGAGGCAATAACGGCCTGGGGCAAATATTTAGAATATTCCCGTAGCCTTGTTTTTTCGATGTGAGCCTGGTTAGTAATGGGGTTGAGCAGAACGCGATCGCCACTTTCATTGCCATATATCGATATGGGCCCCTGCACTGACTCAGGAATTGGGCGAATCGGGATCTTTGGCCATTCAATGGCGACGACCCAAAAGGAAAGCAAGGCAATGCTGCCGGTAATGCCATAGAGGCCGTAGCGGATAGTTTTGAGATACCACGGTGCCGGATTTTGAAAGCGGAGGGTAACGGCATCGTTGAGTTCTTTGGGGCCTAAGCTCAGTACGTCACCGTCTTGAAGCTTAAAGCTTATAAGCCGTTTTTGCCCGCAGTAGGAGCCGTAGGTCGATTTTTTGTCTTTGAGGACAAAGGGATTGCCTGGCTGGTTGCGATCGCGTGTCAGAGTCAAATGGGTCTGACTGACCAGTGGACTGCGCACTATAATGTCGCAGTTTTTGGAACTGCGTCCCAACACATAGTGATCCCCCACCAAATCATAGACCTGTTGCTGGCTGTCATAGTCCACCACCAGCTGAGGCACACGGGCTCCCGGTTTTAACGCTAGCTTATTGAAGTCTACCCGAGCCACATTTTGAAACACCTGGGTAACCGTGCCCAAGATGGTTCGCGGGGGCGTCGTTGATGAATTGCGGCGGGGCGGCTGAGTCATCCTAAGACGTAGAGCGCTGGTAAATATTGAAAGCAGACGGGTTAGTTATAACCCTTTATAGGCTGAATGCACCAATCCCTGATCCGCTTATACAAATACAGACAGTTTGACTAAGATTGCGGATATGAGTATGGCCTATTTTAGAGTGCTAATAAACAAGCTGTGGGTATTTGTAATCTCATTATTGTGCAGAAGCTAGATGAACGCTTGCTGGATACAGCCCCACATAGCCCTAAGACCGCTGCCTCTCACGCTTTGCTTCCAGCAAGATTGCAATTAACAAGCAAGCAATACCCACGTTGATCCATATATCTGCCAGGTTAAACACGGGAAACCGAGTGACTGGAAATGCCTGGATAAAATCAACTACCTCACCCGCTTTTACCCGGTCGACCCCGTTGCCCATGGCACCTGCCAAAATAAAGCCCCAACCCGCTCGCTCCCAGCGGTCTTCAATGCGCATAAATAAGCCATAGCCAGCGATACCAATGCTGACAATGACCGATAGCCACGGCAGTATCCAGCGACAGTTCTCACCGCTACAGATACTCCAAGCCGCACCTCGATTAAGCACGTAGGTGAAATTCAAGACTCCTGGAATAATTGTGACCGGATTGCCCAGCTCAAAGTTTTGGACAACCCAATGTTTGGTTATTTGGTCCAGTAAAAGCCCAATAAAAGCAACTACCCAGAATAGGCGATTGAACTGTCTTTTTCGTAATCTGCCCATGCTGTTATGGCGAAGCTAGTAAAACATTATCTGACGCATGCTGTAGGCCAGAACAGAGACTGCACATACTAGAATAAGCTGCCCCGGCATCGGGGCAATCGAATATATAAAAACAGCCTCGGTTAGCGATGGTGCATTTTCTCCCGTCCACTGTAATACATAGGCTAGGGGCAAATAAACCAAACCTACCGCGTGAATAGTGGCGAGGCCTGATAAACAGCTTAATGCAAGGTTCTCTAGTTTGAGAGTTTCCCAAAATGCTAGATATCCACAAACCCATGCTGCCGGGATAAATCCGAGTAAATAGCCAAAACTGGGCTCCCGCAAATAGCTAAGACCACCACCTTGGGTAAAGACTTGCAAATCAAACGCCTGAAATAGTAAGAGACCAAGACTGAGATAGGCAACTTGTGACAGGGCAGCAGCATTTTGCCACACGAGACAGCCGATCAGAAAGACAGCCCCGACTTGAAAGCATATCACCAGCGAAAAAACATCTATTCCACTCGCCCAATCCCAAGGCCCTGTCGTAATAAAAACCTCTAGCCATGTGCCCCCAATGGTCAAAATCAAGCCGATTAATGCCCACAGCAACTCTGCCGTTGCAAACACCTACATACTCCTCTTGGCGACGGTGGCTTATTTTATCGTTTGCTGAGAACGTTACTTTTTTAATCTGACTGAAAGTAGACACCCAGGCAGGTTTTAGACTGATTACTTAAATCCTTATATACGGCCTTTAAAGAATTAACATGTTTCCCACTCATCGCCCTCGCCGGTTGCGCAGCCACCCTCAACTGCGCCGTATGGTTCGTGAAAATGTTGTGACCACCAGCGATTTCATTTATCCGCTGTTTGCGGTTCCTGGTGAGGGGGTGGCCAATGAGGTGAAATCAATGCCCGGCGTCTATCAACTGTCGGTAGACAAAATCGTTGAGGAAGCTAAAGAGGTTTACGATCTGGGTATCCCATCAATCATTTTGTTTGGCATCCCTGAGGGCAAAGACGACGATGCAACCGGTGCATGGCACGACTGCGGCATTGTGCAAAAGGCAACCGAAGCCGTCAAAAAAGCTGTTCCTGACCTGATTGTGACGGTGGATACCTGTCTTTGTGAATATACTCCCCACGGTCATTGTGGCTATCTACAGGTAGGTGATTTAACGGGGCGTGTTCTCAATGACCCTACGTTGGACCTGCTCAAAAAAACAGCTGTTTCTCAAGCTAATGCAGGGGCAGACATCATTGCACCGTCGGGGATGATGGATGGCTTTGTGAGTGCCATTCGCTCCGGGCTGGATGACGCTGGCTTTGAGGCTATTCTAATTTTGTCCTACGCCGCTAAGTATTCCTCATCCTATTATGGACCGTTTCGGGATGTTGCCGAGTCTGCTCCCCAGTTTGGAGACCGTCGCACTTATCAAATGGACCCAGCGAATGGTCAAGAAGCCCTAAAAGAGATTGAGCTGGATGTTGCTGAAGGTGCAGACATGCTCATGGTGAAGCCAGCGCTGGCTTACATGGATATAATTTGGCGAGTTAAAGAAGCTAGCAATTTGCCGGTCGCTGCCTATAACGTGTCAGGCGAATACTCTATGGTTAAGGCGGCTGCCCTCAATGGCTGGATAGATGAAGAGAAAGTTGTTATGGAGACCATGATGAGCTTTAAGCGCTCAGGGGCTGATTTGATTTTGTCTTACCATGCTAAGGATGTAGCTCGCTGGTTGCAAAATCAATAAGATAGCTGGGACAGCATAAATCCTAAACGGCGTGACAAAAACTTATACAAGCGTAACAATAAACAACGAACATCCTAGTCTAGGGTGTTCGTTGTTTTTTATATATCGATTGTAAATCTACCGGTTCAGCCCTTGAGCACCTCCCCAGATATCGTTTCCCACTCCCATGCTGCTAATAGTCATGGCCATCCCCACAGTGAGGAATCCCTAAAGCGTATTGTGAATCGATTGTCCCGAATAGAGGGGCATGTGCGCGGCATTAAGACTATGGTCCATGAGGGTAGGCCGTGCCCAGATGTACTTGTGCAAGTTGCTGCAGTCAGGGGAGCGCTTGATCGAGTAGCTCGGTTGATACTTGATGAACATCTGAGTGAGTGTATTAGCCGAGCCGTCACAGAAGGCAATATTGAAGCGGAATTGACTGAGCTGAAGTCCGCCCTAGATCGTTTTTTTGATTAGGGTAAAAACAGTCGACCAATGGCTCAGCTGCAATCACATTTTCAGAATTGACCGGCTAAAGTTGCAGAAGATTGCGAAATACTACGAGAATGATACCTGGCTGGTCTATTGTGAACTTCCCGTGGTGAGGGGTTTGTAGCTTCTTGAGTCGCATGAAATTGCTATTTTCCTTTGCCTCCACGTAAAAAAATGTAATGTAATGACTCATCAAAACGGTCTACGGTAGCAATTATGGCGATGTCCCCTAAGGCTAGAACGGTTGCCCTATTCTGGCGGATTCGAGGCTGATTAGACGTCTTTGTTTCTAGTGCCGTTTAGTCTGTCGTTCTATGCATTTCGCAGACGATATTAAACTCCATTTAACGTCGAGATATTTAGTATGAGCAGCAATTTAGCCGAGAAGCTCAAGAAAGGTACGCAAAAAGCGCACACCATGGCCGAAAACGTAGGCTTTGTTCGTTGTTTTTTGCGTGGCGTTGTTGAAAAGAAGTCTTACCGTAAGCTGGTGGCTAACTTCTACTACGTATACGCTGCCATGGAAGAAGAGTTGGAGCGTCATAAAGAGCATCCTGTGGTGTCGTCGATCTACTACCCTGAGCTATACCGCAAAGAGACTCTTGAAACCGATTTAGCCTATTACTATGGCCCTAATTGGAAAGAGCAAATTTCTATTTCTCCAGTTGGGCAGGCTTATGTAGACCGCATTCGTAAGATATCAGAGCAGTCTCCTGAGTTACTTGTTGGTCATTCCTACACTCGTTATTTAGGCGATTTGTCTGGGGGGCAAATTCTCAAAAATATTGCCCAGCGTGCCATGAATCTGGCAGATGATGAGGGTGTGGCGTTCTATGAGTTCCCAACAATACCGGACGAGGGAGCATTTAAGGACAAGTACCGCAGCACGATTAATGATGCGCCTGTTGATGAGGCGATGGCTGATCGAATTGTGGAAGAAGCTAACGATGCTTTTGGGATCAATATGCAGCTTTTTCAGGAACTTGAAGGCAACTTGGTGAAAGCTATTGGTCAGATGCTATTTAATAGCCTCACCCGTGGTCGCCGTCGCGGCAGCACTGAACTAGCCACTGCAGACTAGTGGGGGTTATCCAGTCAGGAACTTGAAAGGGGTGGATTCTGTAAGGAGTCCACCCTTTTCAAGTTTTTGCTATGGATTTTCTTGCAAGGCCTTGTCCTTTGGGGGACGCTACTGTAGCAGGAGGCTCAATTTCCTGAGGCGACTATAGCTTTGCGCACGCACAACATCGATGATGGCTAAAAGCTTTAGATAGCTGCTTAGGAAAGAATATAGATAACTATATGGTTTGAATTAAGTATTCAATAGATTTTAATTGAGTGCCAAAAATTACTTGATAGGTTGGATTTTTCTGTTATTTTTTGTGATGTATTGGAAGTTAAGCCTGTCTGCATCGGTAGCTGTCGCTTTTTATTGACAAAGCGCTAGATTTTAATGCTAGATAGGTTTAACGGCAGTGCGTTCTGAGGAGCTATAGCCCTCGCGCACGGGGCAACGTGTGAATTGAGGAGTAAACGAGTGGGTTTTGCCGTTAGGGCTGATCAAGATCGAGGGGATGGCGTTAGGGGCTCTAGACAGCAGAATGTGGTTCTGCTGCATCCCTCAAGTTCATCTAAACCATCACCATCTAGAAGAAGGCGACTGTCGCCCGTGCAGCAGCCTGCTGAGACGGCGGCTAGGCCAGCTGAGGTAAGACAGCTTCCTACGTCGCCCCGGTTGCCTCTTGGTCTAAAGCTTTTAGTGGGTGTGCAACAGGGGTCTACCTTGTTAACAGGTGGCTTGGTGGCGACTGCTTTGGTGGTGTATAGCTGGACCGTCTATTTAGATCAAACCGTTGCCCGTTCCTTTCAGCGTTTGGAACATCTAAAGGCATCGATTCAGCAGGTAACCACTGCAAATGCAACTTTGAAAAACAGCATGGCAGAGCAGGCTGAGTCGCCGGCTGCCGGATTCAAGCCTTTTGAGCCCAAGCGTGCTATCTTCGTGCAATCTGCTCCGCCACGTCCGTCGGTTGAACCTGATGCAGAGCCTGAGACGCCAAGACCTATGCCCCACCCTCTGGGGTACTAAGTGTTTGGGTTATCTACTTCAAGTATTTTGTGCCTGTTTTGCTTGCCTAAGTTTTTATGGTTACGCAGCCATCTAGCCCAGAGCGTCTTCGATTTAATCGTCGACCTCGTCATTTGTCTTCGCCCCGATTTCGCTTAGTCACCGTTTGGGCCTTTATGGTGCTAGTAATGATGGGGCTGAGTACTCGATTGGTTCGTCTGCAGCTGGTTATGGGTGACCAGCTAAAAGCACAGGCCCAACAACAGAGAGAAAATTTGCCTCGGGTGGTTCGCGCGTCACGACGTCCGATTGTGGATCGTCAGGGAAATATCCTGGCGGTTGATCGGATTGTTTACACCATTTACGCCCACCCTATGCTGTTTAATCGCTCGCGCGAAGAAATGGCTGGAACACTAGGTACCTTGTTGGGGGAATCTAAAGATGCTCTTTTGCAACGTTTTCAAGAGCAAGAAACAGGTATTCAACTAGCGGTTGACGTATCGGAAGAGCTAACGGAGCGTATTCGAAACCTGGGATTAGATGGACTAGATCTGTTGCCTAGTCAGCAGCGCTTCTATCCGCAGCAGTCTTTGATGTCGCAGCTGGTGGGCTATGTCAACCTGGAAGGGCAGCCTCAAGCTGGCTTGGAATATACGCTGCAGGAACAGCTACTGTATGAGTTGGATGAGACACCGCTGGCATTACAGCAGTTGCCTAATCGTGATGACCTGCGACTGCAGCTGACTGTGGATAGTCGTTTGCAGCGTATTGCCCAGCGAAATTTGGAGGCGACTGTCCGACAGTTTGGGGCGAAACAAGGAGCCTTGATTGTTATGGACAGCCATAATGGGGCGATTCTATCCATGGCAGTTGCTCCGACCTACGATCCTAATCGCTACTACGAAGCGAGTGTAGAGCAATTTAGGAACTGGGTTGTGAGTGATCTGTATGAGCCGGGGTCAACATTTAAGCCTATTAATGTTGCGATCGCACTTGAAACCGGTATCTTGTCGCCCGACGAGTACATTTTTGATGAGGGCCGACTGCAGTACGACCAGTGGGTAATTCAAAACGTTGACTACAACCAGGTCGGTGGACGAGGCTCAATTACGATTACCGATATTATGCGGTACTCCAGCAATGTGGGGATGGTCCACATTATGGAACGGTTAAAACGGTCTGATTATTACGACTGGTTAGAAAAACTTGGCTTGGGTAAAGCCACTGGGGTGGAGCTACCCGCAGAAGCCGTGGCCCAGCTCAAAAGCCGCTCCCAGTTTGTCAATAGCGCCGTTGAAGCGGCGACTACGTCCTTTGGCCAAGGGTTTTCCCTTAATCCACTCCAGCTGATCCAGCTGCATAGTTCTCTTGCCAACGGTGGCAAGCTAGTCACACCCCATATGGTGAGGGGGTTGGTCAACCAAGAGGGTGAACTTACCTGGGAGCCTGAACGGCCACCGGCTGAAACTGTTTTCTCTCCTGAAACCACACAGACAGTGGTTGAAATGATGGAGGATGTTGTCAAGTCGGGCTCAGGACAAACGGCCCAAGTCGCTAACTATCGTATAGGCGGCAAAACCGGTACCGCCCAAAAGGCCAATGCCTATGGTGAGTATGGGGATGGTCGCTTGGTGAGCTTTGTGGGAATTTTGCCTGTGGAAAACCCGCGCTATGTGGTGCTCGCCGTAATTGATGAACCTCTGGGAGAAGACTCTTATGGGTCAACGGTGGCAGCACCGTTGGTTAAGTCGGTAGTTGAGTCGCTTGTGGTGATGGCGGGGATACCTCCTTCGACGTCAGAGGAGTAAACACAGCCCTTTCTATTTCCAATAGAGCCCGTTCGAGATCGTCATTGACGATTTGAATATCAAATTCAGTGGCCGCCTCGATTTCGATTTTGGCGCGGTCTAGTCGCTTTGCGATCGCAGCGTCAGAATCTTGACCACGACCGCGAATACGGGTTTCTAGTTCCTCAAGACTGGGGGGTAAAACAAATATCTGCGGTGCTTCTGGCAGCGTCTGACGCACCTGACGAGCCCCCTCTAGTTCAATCTCTAAAATCACCACGCTACCGCGAGAAACCATTGCCTCTAGGGGCTGACGCGGTGTGCCGTAATGATTACCTGCAAATTCGGCCCATTCCAGCAGCTGTCCCTGCTGCACCATGGCATCAAACTCAGATCGAGAGACAAAGTAGTAGTGTTTACCCTGTTCTTCCCCAGGGCGAGGCTGACGTGTGGTTGCTGAAATAGACAGCTGAATGTCAGGATGCCGCCTTAGCAGCTGGCGTAGTAGAGTGCCTTTGCCGACACCGCTTGGACCGGTAAAAACAATCAGCTGCCCTGAATTTGATGATGTTGCAACTGTATTTGAACTAAAGGGCACTGATATTGAAGGCATGGCGCACACAAAAAACTATCGAAATTTTACAGCCCCGTTCGTCAGAGCCCCACTTGTTAGAGCCCTCCTCGAAGACCTACTCCTCAGGTAGATCAAATAGCACCGTTGTCATATAGCGCTCAGCCCAGTCAGAGTCAAAGGCTTTTTCTAGAATGCGACGGGTTTTGTCATTTTGCTGTTGTTGGGTGCAGTAGTTACGCTGCCCTGCCAAGATTTCTGCTCGTCGATGGGGTGTGGGTGGTGCCGCAACGGCCTGTTTGCAATGCAGTGTGAGATAGTGGCGGACCTGATTTAAGAAACGCTGTTGCTCGTCAGCGTCAATGGGTTTCACAAAACAGCAATAGTCTGAAAAAATGTGCCCCCATTCAGGCAGCTGTCTGGGATTGCTGTAGCCGCTAGCACCCATGCCTGCAAGCTCACGGGTGTAACTCACCGGCAATCCATCTGGGCTAGTGGGCGATAGATCGACAACTGCCGCGCTAATTTGGCCACGACCGCTGACGATATCGCAGCCAAACATCGGTAAGGCGTAGTCTGGACGTGGAAACATGACGCAGTGAAGAATGTCCAGGTTGGGGCCTACTTGGGCTAATTCCAGGTGAAGTTTGCGAAATTCTGGAGTTTGGTAGCAGACATTCTCAATCACGAGTCGCTCCCCTTCTAGACGGCTTTCTACATAACCATGGTCGTTGGGGAGATGATAGGGCGATAAGGCAAGATAGCGCTGCCAGGTCGCTTCAATAATGTCGGCCAGCTCACAGATGACAGAGTGCTGATGCTGGCGGATTGAGGATTTTACCGTAATCGACATGTATGAGCGTTCAGTTCACCTTGTAAACGGGACCGGACTGCACCGTTTAAAAAAACAGCATCGTCGCGGATTTTTAGGCTATTTATCCAGTTTACAGCAGTCCTTAGGTCTGGGGGGTGATTGCGTCAGTATGTTCCAAATCGTCACCTTATTCCTGATATCGACTTTTATTTAAGGAAAAAATGGATACCTTGTTGTTTTCTCTATTGGGATACAACACTGGTTGCGTCAGCATTTTGCTGGTTGCACGCTTGCCTCAGCTGCTAATTTCCAATTTTGTTGCCCCGCTTCACCTTTCACACACTCGTTCTACGCTATGGTGGCCACACAACTCAGATCTCGTAAAGTTTTGGGACTGAACCAACGCCAATATGAAGGGCTCAAAACTGCACTCCAGCTAAATCTTAGACGACAAGTTTTGATCGCAGTGTGTGACAGCGACACGCTGCAGACTCAGCTTGTATCTAGACTACAGGCAGATTTATCGGTATCGGACGGCAGCTTAGATGATTTTGGCTCTGCCGGGCTAGCAAAGCTTGACTTTGATCCTGGCCAACCTGATCTGATGCTGCAGCTTGTGCAGTGGATCAAGCAGGCTCCTAAGCCCACACCTCATTTGCAGGTGGTGGGGTTAGAGGCTATGACCCAACAATCGATGCGATCGCAAAACTACTTTTTGCGCTCCCTTGAAAGTATTCAGTCGCTGCTGCCCCATCTTGAAAGCAGCTTAGTGCTGTGGCTGTCGTGGCCCTGGTATCGCACCCTAAAACAGTCGGCTCCTGATTTTTGGCAGTGGCGCAGCGGTGTTTTTACTTTTGTGGGTGAACCGGTACCCATGGCGACCGATGCCCCGGCTGCTCTGCCGATTGAGGATGGCCTTTATGGCGATGTGTCTGCTAAGCAAAGTCCAGACATCTGGCAAATTCTCAGTAAAGATTTGGCCCAGCTAGAACACTCAGATGAAGCCTTAGATGAGGCCCCTTCTGGAGCAGTTGCTGTTCCTAGGATTGAACAGACTGAAGAAGAGCCTGTCGCTATTGATGTCACTGCTTTAGATAATCCGCTAGAGACGATTAGCCAGTGGGAAGAACAGGGGGCAACAGCGGCAGAGATAACCGATGCCTATCGCACTTTGGGTAATCACTATCGCGATCGCATTGAAGCTGGAGAAATGACTCCTAGCTTGTTAGCGCGCGCCATTGAGACGTTTGAACGCTATTTACACAAGCTCCCCAAAGACGATGCTCAGCGCTCGGCAGGTCTCAATGACTTGGGCACACTCTATTGGCTGCAGGCTCAAAACCAAAGTGAGCGAGCAGACTTAATTGCCGGTATGAACCGCAGTGCTGAGCAATATCAGGCCGGGTTAGCCTGTAAGAGCACCGATGCCGATACCTACAGTCGTTAATATGTCAACTTTGGGGCCGTGTATAGCGCCCTAGCCAACTATGACGATTCGGTTACCCATCTCAAAGAAGCGGTGACGGCCTACCGTCAGGCATTGCCCTTTTGCTCGGTGGAAACTAACCCAGAAGAATATAGCGCCCTGCAAAATAGTCTGGGAGCGGTCTATTGGAAGCTGGCCTACTACGAACAGCCTAAACCCCATTTGCACCGGGCCATTGCCGCCTATAACGAGGCGCTGCGCTGTCATCATCCCGAAAAATCACCCCTGGACTATGCGGCGGTGCAAAACAATTTAGGCATTGCCTATTGGAGTTTGTCACGTCACGAACGGCCTATCTTTTTACTCAAACATGCGATCGCAGCCTATCGCGATGCCTTAAATTACCGGACGCCCACCACCGACCCCACCTCCTGTGCCAGCACCTATAACAATTTGGGGACGGCCTTTTGGGAGTTAGCCAATCATCCAGATGCCCCAGCCGATCCAGAAGGACGCTACAAGCAAAATGCTGTAATCGCCTATGAAGCGGCCTTAAAAGCCTCAGAGCTAGCCCCGTCGAATCTGGACCTGGCCTCAATTCGGCACTGTTTGGGCAGTATCTATGACAAACTGGCTCGCGCTGCTGACAATCAATCAGAAACTGTTGGCAGCCTGAGACGGGCACTGGTGCACTATGTGAGTGCCCTTAAGCAAACGCCCAAGGCCGCCGCCACTTATGAGCCCATTTTTAAGGCCTTAGTGCGCAATGTGTCTGCCCACTACGAACTGCTGGGGTTAGAAGGGCAGCAAGACGCCCTCAATAAGCTACCGGCTGAGCTTTTACCCGATGTGATGTTAAAGCTGTAGACCTTAGCCTTTGGTGCTGGCTAGCTCTGGCACTGATTTAGACAATATGGCGCTAAACTCTTTGCTCAGATCGTTATCACTGCGATGGGCTTCCCAGGCTCCATGGTGTCTAGCGTCAACTCGCCACTGTCCATTGATGTGGTTGCCGTCTTCTGAGACGGTTCCTGTGTACTGAACGATATAGCTGGAATTATTAAAATATCGTTTGGTAAAGCTGACCTGTCGGCCGGTAACCTGCCCTTGAATTTGCGCTTCCCCCAGCGGACTGTCATCCACGATGCGCCCACTTAGACTGTTGCGAGCTTGGACAAAGGTGGCTTCAAAACGGGTGGGGCCATCTGATTGCCAATAGGAACCTAACCAGGGACCGGTTAACTCAGCCATTGTATATGTCCTCGTCCAACGACACTCTGTCTTGATTTTGATGCAACTTTTTGGATTTGACAGGGGCATTGAAGGTGAGTAATTCGCCATGAAAATTGAAGAAAATCTCAATTTTGATAGATAACGAACCACAGTCGGCTTCACTAAGCTTGAGGTTAATTGCTGTCCGACTTTTCCCTGGCTAATTCCCTATGGCGCTGTTTCTGATCTTTGCTCTGGTGGTTGCATTTGTTGCGATCGCATTCGCCCTTCAAAATAATCAGCTAGTTACCATCAATTTTTTTATCTGGCAGCTAGAGCAGCAACATCTGGCGACTGTGTTGCTGATTACCTTGGGGTTGGGGGTGCTCATCGGCTTGCTGGTGACCATACCGGCTTTTCTAAAACGAGAGTGGCGCATTTCTCGCAGTAAGAAACAGGCCCACAGTCTTGAAGATCAGCTAATGGCCAAGCAAACCGAGGCAGAGAGTCAAGCAAACCGAGCAGCCACACTGCGCAACAGCTATCAAAACCTACTCCAGTCTTTAGATTTACTAGATCACACCACAGGTCTAGTGAGCGACGCCGTAGTCCCGCGTACTACCCGCGCCCTGCTGCAGCAAATGAAAATGCAGCATGAGCAGTTCAAGGCAATTGGGCTGTTGCTGATTCAGCCCAATCGGCGACAGCCCGATCCTGGCAACCTTGAGAAAGACCACGAACTGTGGGCTGCGATCGCTCAGCTCTTGCAACAAAACCTAACCGTCGACTCTTGGCTATTTAGCAATAACCAAGGTAAGTTTACCTGTAGCCTCACAGGGCTAGATGTCAAAGCCGTCACGAAATATGCAGAGACCCTCAAACTAGCCTTAACTGATACCCCTGTAGTGTTTAGAGATGGCACTCAGACGGATCTTGATGTCCATATCGGTGGTGTAGTCACCGACAGTGAGCACCCAACTGAAAGCGAAGAACTGCTGATCGCTAAGGCTGAGGAATCTCTGGGTATTGCAATGAAACGTGGCCGCAATCGGTCACGGGTTGTGTGGGTGACCGACTAGGGCCTAAACACTGGCTCAGATAGCCCGAATCTAATGTTAGGAAGTTTAAATTTATTTACAAAAAGTCCAAAATTACTTTGAATGACATGACGTGGACTTTAAGCGTTGTTTTTCAATGGTTATGAGTATTTTTACTCAATAGTAAATTTGCCTAGTAGAGCGTATTCCTTGACACAGATTCTTGAGCCAAGTGCCGTTGGTGCCTAAGATAAAACTAACGCCTGAGTTTAAGAAAGTCTAAAGAAGCAGGAGATACGTCCATGGCAGAGCGCCCAATTATCCTCGGTATTGTTGGAGACAGTGCCGCTGGTAAAACCACCCTCACTCGTGGGATTGCCCAGGTACTCGGTGAGCATGAGGTGACGACCATCTGCACCGATGACTACCACCGCTACGACCGGAAACAGCGCAAGGAGATGGGGATCTCTGCACTCCATCCCGATTGCAACTATGTTGACATCATTGAGCAGCACTTGGCGCTGTTGCGCCAGGGGCGGCCTATCCTCAAGCCGATTTACAACCACACATCCGGTGAGTTTGATCCCCCGGAGTATATCCAGCCCAAAAAGTTTGTAATTGTTGAAGGCTTGCTGGGATATTCCAGTAAGACTGCTCGCGATGCTTATGATGTAAAGGTTTACCTGGCTCCTCCTGAGACACTACGGACGAAGTGGAAAATCAAGCGTGACACGCGTAAGCGTGGCTATAACGAAGATCAGGTGCTGGCCGCTCTTGCTGCCCGTGAACCTGATTCTGAAGCCTTTATCCGCCCTCAGCGTAAGTGGTCCGATGTGGTGGTTACGTTCTATCCCCCCGAAAACCCGGAAGAGCAAGCCAATGACCTATTGCTCAACGTAAATCTGATCCTGCGTCCTACGATTCCTCACCCTGATTTCACCGATATTTTAGATGACGACCTGGGCAAGGCGATTCGGTTAGGACTGCAGCGCGATATGGGTAAGCCCGTGGATGTATTGGCTATTGATGGTCATGCAACACCAGCCCAGGTACAAAAGCTAGAGCGTATTTTGTGTAGCGAAGTACCTTACCTTGGTCAGTTTTGCAGCCTAGAAGGTAATCAGGAAGTTGGTAAGATTGTGGGCACAACCGGGGAGATTCTACAGAGCTATCCTCTGGCCTTAACTCAGCTTTTGATTACCTATCACATGCTAAAGGCCATGAACACAGCGGGTAAGGTCAGACTCGCTGCATAGGGATTTGTTTAGGCTCAATTAAGCTTGTTTCAGACGCCCCCCAGATGATGTTCTGGGGGGCGCTGCTATTGATGTTGCTAGCCTGCAGGCTTATGGGACATAGCTGTTGCCACCTCAAGCTTTCAGGGATTGCGTATGTCCTAAACTATGTGCACCAAGCCATATATTGCTGAGCGGTGTAAAGAAATCACCGTTGCTGACTAACCAACAGACGAATGGACCAAGTCCATATGCCACAATTACCGTGCCTGTAGATTGTCAGCGACCGTTTTCTAAAATCAGCAGCTTCCAAGCTGTTACACCATGTTTGGTTTTTTTCGAGTAACACCTATTCATGACTTTGCCTCCTATTCCCACTGGCGTCACCGGTTTATGCAGCGACGAATCCGGCTGGGCATCTTATTTGGCCTCCTGTATTTCGTTACATTTTTACCTCTAGATACGCTTAAGTACCTGACTGATGGCCACGACCCCTATGTGCTGCTGTGGATTGTTACAAACCTGGTGCGAATAGCATTATTGCTGCTGTGTTTGTGGTTAATTCGCAAAAATAGCTATCAGCCTCGGCAAATTATGGCTGTTTTCTTACTCGCATCCTGGTCTATCAGTCTGCTACATCGGTTTCATGAAACCTTCACGGGGTTGGCCAGTAACACTCCCATTGCTGACCCTGATCTATTTAGCTGGGCGCTCTCTTTTATCACCCAAGCTACTCTGATTCCGGTGAGTTGGCCGCTCCATCTAATCTCTCAGCTCGGGGTGATTATTTACTATTTTTGTATTAACCCGTTGCTGGGGCTGCAGGTGGTTGAACCTGGACTGTCTGCGGCCAGTTTGTTGCTTAATACATTTTGGATCTGCTGTATCTGTAACTGCTCAGTTTATTTTTATGAAAAACTATCGCGAACTAACTTTTTGACTAACCGGCAGCTGTTGGAAGCCCAAGAAAAATCTGAACGGCTATTGCTCAATATTTTGCCGCGACCAGTGGCTGAAAAGCTCAAGCAAGGCCCGGATATTATTGCCGAGAGTTTTTCAGAAGTAACGGTGTTGTTTGCCGATATTGTTAACTTTACCCAGCTGACTGAAACACAGCCTGCGGCCAATATTGTTGATTTACTAAATAAAGTATTCTCGCGGTTTGATCAGCTGGCTGAAAACCATGGCCTAGAAAAAATCAAAACCATTGGCGATGCCTATATGGTGGCTGCCGGATTGCCTCAGCCCAAGGCAAATCATGCGCTGGCCGTGGCTGCAATGGCGGTGGAAATGCAGCAGACACTGGTGGAATTTAACGCCCAGACCAATCAAAATATTTCTATACGAATTGGTATTCATACAGGACCGGTGGTCGCTGGGGTGATTGGGCTTAAATAGTATGCCTACGACCTGTGGGGAGATACGGTCAATACCGCTAGCCGGATGGAATCCCATGGTGTGCCCAATGGTATCCAGATCAGTGAGGCTACCTATAAACGGCTGCTAAAGTACGATGATCGCTATGAGTTTCATCAGCGTGGGCCGATTGCAATCAAG
>JBHJIV010000171.1:0-8848 GCA_050043105.1 Leptolyngbyaceae cyanobacterium
GACATCACCATGAGCAAGTCGATTTATAAGCTAGTTAACGAGTTACCTCAAAAAAATCTCACGGTATTTGCACTGCGATCTCTCGACAAAATACTGCCCGGAGAATGGGAAAATATCGTTGGGTTTGAAAATACGATCCGACAGGTCACTGGTGAAAGTGATACGGCCCTGATTGACCAGATTGGTGCACGGGCAATTCAGCTTTATAACGATAAGTCTGAAGGGTATCAGCGGGCGATGTGGCTCTATCAAACCATCGACTCCACTGGACGTGCCCTGGGTCAGGCGGCGTTAGCCGGTAAGGTAACCGAAAATGTGCCGTTTCTGTCCATTGTCAATCGCCTCACTCCCAAACCTGAAAAAGCTCAGACCATTGACCTCTGTATGAAACTGGTCACCGAGATTGTGGCCTTCTGCAAAATCAACGGGATTCCTGGCGACAGCGTCGGTGATTTTGTCAAAGCCTCGGCGAATATGGGGGTGAATCTTTGGTGCGCATGGCCGCCCTAGTGTGTTTTGACGGTCTTGTCCCCCTCGGTCCCAATTTTATTAAACAAACTGAACAGGTTTTGGGGAATCTTACCCCCAAAGACCTCGATAGTAACCCTGCCTTTAAGGCGATTAAAGAGGCCGTCCCTGGCCGTAAAACCGCCGACCAGCTCACCTTTATCGGTGCCAGTTTTGAGTCGGTAAAGGGGTGGATGGGTAATTTTGTCGAATCGAAAGGCATCACGCCCCAAAGTGTTGCGGCTAACCTCAAAACATTTGTGGATATCGCTGACGACAAAATGGACTATTTTGGCGCTTTTTTAGATATTTCCACCAACTACTATGAACACACCGGTGTGCAAACCCTAGCTCGTCGGCTGGTGGAGCGTGCTGTTGCTGAAATTTAAACCCCGCAAACTATGGCGATTGTTAAAAACGTTTTAGGCGAAAACCTACAAATTTGCTGCACTAGCCCGATGACGGGGTTTTATCGTGACGGCACCTGTAATACGGGACCCAATGATTTGGGCTCTCACACGGTTTGTGCCAAAGTCACAGAAGAGTTTTTGGCCTACACAAAAGCCCAAGGCAACGACCTGAGTACACCGATGCCGATGTATCAGTTTCCTGGTCTTAAACCAGGTGACTGCTGGTGTTTGTGTGTGACTCGTTGGAAAGAAGCTCACGATGCCGGTGTTGCCCCCAAAGTAGTACTGGAGGCCACCCATGAAGCAGCGTTAGGTACCGTTTCTCTTGAGGTCTTAAAACAGTACGCGACCGACTAGCTGAAGAGTATTGGGCACAATATTTGCGATTGCTGATTTAGGGGATGAATCGATCTAGAGCATCGGCCATTGTACAACCTCTCAAAGCTAAAACCATCCCGAGGATCAGCAATGCCCAATATTTTTACAGCGTCATTAACCACCGCTGACGGGCGAAATCAGCACCACCTCATCACCATCTTTGAGTGGGGTATCAGCTGCAACAAACTGCAGGTTAACACCAAAACGGGTGAGACCTTGCCATTGCTTGAGGTCAGGATGTTGGGTGCAAATGCGATCGCACAGTTCTCCAACCGTTATTTTGTCCGGTAGCTCCATTGTCATCTCAGGACACCCTAACGCATCCTGATATACCGCAAACAGCTTTAAGGTAATGGCGATCATCCCCGTTGCCTCGCTATGGTCTAGCCCCTAGGATACAAGGAAATAAAATACCTCATAAAAAAATGTACAGCCGTTGCGTGCGACGGCTCAGCAAAACCTAGTTTAATGGCGCATTAAACACTGCATTGGCCAATGTGTCCAACAACAGCTGCTCTCGATAAGGCTTCGAAAAATAAGCATTCGCCCCTAGCTTCATAGCTAGCTGACGGTGCTTATCTCCTGTACGAGAGGTCAGCATAGTAATCGGGAGATGGGAGCAGCGCTCGTGGGACCGCAGCTTTGCTAGAAAACCATACCCATCTAGACGCGGCATTTCAATATCACACACAATGGCATTGATATCTAAACCGGCATCAAGTTTTTCCAATGCATCCAGACCATCTTTTGCCTGGGTAACTCGATAGCCCTGTTTCTCTAAGGTCAGTGCCAACAAACGTCGCACATTGACCGAATCATCCACAATCAATATTGTAGGCTGTTGAGCCGCAGTCATCGCATTGGGCTGCAGTTCGCTCAGCTTGCCACTGAGTAGCGGCTTCCCATACAGCACCGATGCATCTCTGATGTTAGAACCCTCACAACTCAGCACCCACCTGACAAATTCAGACGCATTGAGCAGAGGCACAACCTGACCATCACCAAAAATAGTGCAGTTGTTAAACCCAGTTGGCATGGAGACAGTCCCCTCGACTCGACGTAGCGCTACCTCTTGCTCTCCCCACGAGCGCTCAATCTGCAGGCCAAAGAATTGATCGTTATAGCGAAATACCAAGACTGTTGGCACCGTTACATTAGGACTCATCTCCAAACTTTCAATGTGGCGAGAGCAGTTAAACGCCAACCACTTAGCCATACGAATCAAACGAATCGGCTTACCATCGCGGCGAAACATTTCGCGACCGCCGTCTTCATATACCTCATCTTCCGTAATCGCCGTAATTTCTTCCAGGTTGTCGGTCGGAATGGCCATCGGTAAACGATTACTCTCAGCCAGAAGTACCCGTGTTACCGAGAGCGTGTAAGGAACTGAGATCGTAAAGGTTGACCCCTGTCCCGGTTGGGTAGCGACACGAATATCACCACGAATCTCCTCTAAATTGTTGCGCACTACGTCCATGCCCACACCACGACCAGATAGCGTGGTCACCTGACTGGCTGTACTAAAACCAGGCTCAAAAATTAGCGAGAGTAGATCGGTTTCACTGGCTGATGCCAACAACGATTCGTCTAATCCCATATTCCGCGCCCGTGCACGAATTTTATCGAGAGGAATACCGCGACCATCATCACTGATGGTAATGGTTGTCCGACTGCTACGCTGCTGAGCCGTAATGGTGATGGTTCCCTGTTCCGGTTTACCGGCGGCTAGACGATCGTCAGGTGTTTCAATCCCATGGTCAAAAGCGTTGCGCAGAATATGCATCAGGGGATCATTGAGAGATTCTAGGATATTTCGATCAACCAGAGTTTTATCCCCTTCAACCTTGAGTTCCACAGGCTTGCCAAATTCTAAGGAGAGTTCTCGCAGCGCCCTTGGGAAACGATTAGTAATGTCTGATAGCGGGCGCATCCGCAAATGGTTTAAATTACGCTGTAGCTGTCGCGTTGTTCGTTGCAGATTACGAGATGACTGCTCGGCTGTATCAACACTAATTTCAATATCATCGGCTACTTCTCGAAGTCTCACAGCCGTTTCCATCATGTCGCGGAAAGGCAGATGACGCTCGTCGTAGCGATCCATTTCTAGAGAATCAAATCCTGAGGTGATTGCACCATTACTTAAGCCTATACGCAGTGCTAACGCCGCCGCACCATTACTGCTATCTACAGCTGGCAACATAAACTGACTGTCGTCGCTGGCGGTTTTATCATAGGCGTCTCGAAGCTCCTCTTCTGAGTCTTCTAAAGAACGTAACCGCTCATGGAGTAGCTTTACTAGACCTCTTAAACGCTTTACTTCACTGTCAAGACGATGGCGTTCAATCGTCAGATCACCAAAGTAATCATTGAGTTCGTTAAGCTGACGAACCGAAACACGAACAGTCGTGTCTTGATCGACATCTCCTGCAACCTTAGTCTCAGCGCTAGGCTTACTCGAAAAGTGAAATTCTGTCTGAGAAGCACTGGGGTCTACAGACGGCTGGGGTGGTTCAACGAGTGGTCGAACCGGTTGTTCAGCGACCGTTGCAGGCTCTGTGTCTTCTAGAGATAATGAATCTGTATCGATCTGGTCTACCTCATTTATCTGGGTAGCCTCTGAGAGTTCCTCAGATTGAAGAGATTGAGTCTGCTGAGCAAAAATGTCGTGATCAGCTGGCGCATTTTCCGCTTGAGCAAGAATCTTCGCCCAGTCGTCCTCACCATCAAACGCATTGATGGTATCAGGATTTAAGAAATCATCTGCAGTTGGAGAACTATTCTCTTGAATACTGTTATTTACAGGAATATCAATGGGTGTTTCTAATGCATCTGGGGCAGTCGCTACCTCAAAGCTAAGTCCGGAAATAGCATTGGGTACCTGTTCCACCTGTCCTGCTAGAATCAAACTTTGAGACTGCCTCCAATCGCTTAAGGCCGCTTGAGCCACTTCCATAACCTGCTCGTTGTCGGCTACTCGCATTGCTTGTTCGACCGAAACACAAAGCTCACAGAAAGCGGTTAGCTGCAGCATCTCCCCCAGACCGCCTAGTTCTTGAGCAAGGATGTTAACTTCCTCGCGTAGCTGGGGGGTATTGCTAGATATGGCATCTTCTAATCGACCCAGGCACCCCTCTACTTCAGTACTAAAAAGAACTGGGACAATATCCTGGTTTTCATCTGACGATAGAAGAAGATTTGCATCTTCAGGATCAGCTTCGCCGAGAAGGTCGTAAAGCTGCTCAAACACAGACATAGCGGCGCCGGTCAACCAATACTCGTCTGGGTTAGTCTGAGCGCGATCGCACTCAATGACTCGACGCAGGACATCCACCGCCGACAGCATTAGCCGCTCTAGGTTATCGTCAACAACTATGCCATCACGCTGGACTTTGAGCACCTTTAGGGAGTCTTCAAGCCGGTGGGCAAAGTCACTGAGCAAGCCATAGCCCATCATGGCAGCCCCGCCCTTGATCGAGTGGGATGAACGCAGTGCTGCATTAATATCATCCTGCAGCACACCCTTTTGTGCTAAGTCCAGTAGGGCGCCATCCAGTGTTTGTAAATACTCATCAGCTTCATCAAGGAACTGAAGCTTAATTTCAAGTTCTTTATCAACCGCCATGATGCTGCACCTATTGGATACCTGTCTTATGTGACTGCCTATTAATCAACTAATGATGAGCTGCTATGTTTCATCGTGCGATCGCATCTAGGATGCATCCGGAATTTTACTCTCATCCACCTTAAAGGCAGCCATAGACAGCTCTAGCTCCCTAGCCACCGATACTGTCTGTTGCAATGCTTCCGATACCGTCTTAGAAGAAATTGACGTACGCTCAGACACTTGAGAGATTTCCTGCATTAGCGTAGATACATCCGCCGCTGTCTCTACTTGAGAAACGGTAGCCGCAGAAATTGTCTGCACTAAAGCATCAATCTGCTGAGATACCTCCATCATACGAGCCAAGCTTTGCTTGGCTTCATCCACCCGGCGGGTTCCTTCAACTACCTGGGATGTGCTGCTTTCAATGGCTTCCACCACATCAGCAGTTTCTCGCTGAATACTGTCAACAATACGCTCAATATCTTGAGTTGCAGCCGCTGAACGAGCTGCCAGTTCACCCACCTCTTCAGCAACGGCTGCAAAACCTTGCCCTTCCTCCCCAGCACGAGCAGCTTCGATACCAGCATTAATCGCTAACAGATTGGTCTGGGTGGCAATTTGATTAATTAGAGAAACAACTTTGGAAATCTGCTGAGATGATTCACCCAGTCGCTTTACCTTCTTAGCGGTTTCACCGACGGTTGCTCTTAGGTCCAGAATATTTTGGACTGTCAAATCCATAGCAACTCCACCCACCTCTGCGGTTTGTGACGCTTCGCGTGCCACTACAGCAGCCTGCTGAGCCCGGTCAGCCGCCTGAGTAATTGCCATGGTCATTGTTTCAACCGCCTCCAGCGTCTGCATTGTTCGCTCAGCCTGCTCTAGCGAATCTTCAGCCAGAGTACTCATAGCAATCTCGTTAGCCCCAAGAGAAGAGTTCACCTGTCCTGTTGAGGATTTTACCTGAGTCACAATTTGTCTCAAGCTCTCAATAATCGCATTGAAAAAGTCAGCAACCGTACCAATTTCTCCGGCTGAGACATCTGCTCGAACCGTTAAATCTCCGCGAGCAGCTCCTTCAACATCATCTAAAAGACCTAGCAATTCCATTTGCAGAGTCTCCTGACGCTGACGTCGCTCTTCAGACAGTGCCTCTGCCTCTAGCTGAGCCTGCTGCTTCTGGTTAAACAAATTAATTTGCTCAACAGATAGACCAACCTGTAAAGCAGCCTGCTTAAAGAAGCTAATGTCTAACTCAGTCCAGTTCCTTGAGCTTGAACACTGGTGCGCAACCAACAGTCCAATAAGATCTCCATTATCAAGGATAGGAGCCACTAAATTTGCCTTAACCTTAAAGGGTTTGAGCTGACCTAAATGGCATTCAGTCAAGCCAGCAGAGAAAATATCGTTGGTTGCTTGTACACGTCCTCGACGATATTGCTCAACATAACCAGAGGCAAAACATGGGTCAGCAATATTGGCACCTAAGGCTGTGGGCCATCCCATACCGACTGATTCAGAAATAATTTCACCGCTCCAGTCTTCGCGGAAGCGATAGACAACCACCCGATCTGCTTCAATTGCCTTTCGAACATCATTGACAGCGATGCTGTAGAGACGCTCCTCATCAATATTATTTTTGCGTAAGTCGCTGGTCAGGCTAGCGAGCTGGTTAGCTCGCTGAGCAGATTTTGCTTGCCCACTGGCCTGATCGATCAGAGTCCCTTCAGAACGAACCACTGTGCCGGTTAAATCGTTAAAGGCGGCCGATAGCTGACCCACTTCATCCCTAGCAAAGACATCTGCTCTGGCCTGGCGATCTCCCCCTGCAAATGCCTCAGTAGCTTGCTGCAGTCGCTTAATAGGGCTCGCAATCGAACGGCCCAATAGCTGAGCTAACAAGATATCAGCCACAATTGCCAGCAGTGCAATTAGAAACTGAATTTTTAGACTGCGATTGATCAGCTGCTGAAGTCTTGCTTCGGATGTGCCACGAATTAGAGTTCCAATCGGTTCGCCATTAATGTCACTCAGGGTTTGGGCAGACATCGCGTAGGCATCACCGTCAGGCTCTACTAGACGCTGTGAGACTACTTCACCCTGGTTTTGTAGAGCGTTTGTTATGAGTCTGTCGTCGTAAACCTCTTCACCAGCTTCAACATCCTCTTCCCCTTCGTCGAGATCCGCAGATGTGGCAAGCTGAAAGGTATCGTTTGCATCGGTTAAATAGACGGCTGCATAGCCGGTACCAAAGGCTCTCACACTGCTCTCAACAATGTCTGTCTTGCCATTGACAACATCTCCAGCAATCAAAACGCCAACTAGCTGATCACTCTGCTCTCGGGAAAACACAGGAGTGGCAACATATCGAATCAGGCCGTTATCTCCGTCAGTTGAAAGCTCAACACCCTGGCGCTGCAGCTCACTGCGCTCAACTAGACCATTAGCTCTCAACTGTTGGCGCTCAGAGACCACACGAGAGACTAAACCGTAGGGGTCAAAGTCCTCCCCAATACGGTCAGTTTGGGCATTTACTATAATCTTTCCATCAATGTCGACAAGAGTAGCGTATTCAATATTTCGAGCGTCAATTTCTCCCTGTAAAATCTCACGAACTACAGTTCGTTGATTGGCGGACACTTCAGCATTTCTTGTAACGGCCTCAGCCAAGCCAACAATCGCTGTATTTTCGGACTGACCACGAAAACCAAATCCCATTTGGTCAACTTTGGCGTTGTACTGAATGTTGGTAACAGCTAGCTCGGCTTCTGCCTGCTTAAGCAACTGCTGACGGGCCCCGCCAATAATTAAAAGTGACCCAGCTCCGACTAAACCGATAACTGAAATAACCTCTGATGAAATCAAACCAATTAGCTGCTTGCTGCTAACGGGTAGGTCATAAAACCACTGCAGTAGACCACTGCCCTGAGAAACAGTCAGGTTCTCGGGGGCGTAGCGCTCTCCCCCTTGGGTATATTTAGCGCCCCGATACGATAGCTGCGGGTCACCCGATGGGGTGGTCGAGGGTGGGTTGGCAGCTTTTCGACGATTAACGGCAGCTATCTCTTCTAATTGAGAGGCCAATTCCGAATTTGCCGCTTGATCGTTGGCACTATCAAAGCCATTTTTGTCGTTCTGAATATCACCTACAGATTTCACCGCAACACCATCCAATGCTTGATTGTTTTCAGAAGTACCTTCTTGGTTAGGAGTTCCCTCCACTGCATTTACCTCAGATTTGGGCTCAGCATTTGAGTTTGCACCAACATCCATAGCCATGAGAACTTTCCTTTAGATAGCGTTTCAATAAAAATTGTGGAGCGATTAGAACAGGTGAGTATAAATGAACAGAGATAAGTTATTAGCTATTTCAATTGACAAAAAGGCTTAGTTTGACTGCAGTACCGAAGACTGTAGAAGAGATTCGACATCAAGTATAAAAATTGTATCATTATTATGGGTAACGCAGCCCGTCAGATACGGCAAGATGAGGTTACTCACATTATTCGGAGGCGGATGAATAGCTTCAGGGGGAAAGCTGACAATGCCTTCAATAGATTCCACTTGCAAGGCCAGGGGGGTTTGACGACCTTGTACAACAACTAGGTTGTACTGCTGGCTGTGTCGATCAGGCACCGGTAGTCCCAGCAAACGGACTAAGTTAGCGACCCAGAAAACTCGTCCACGCCGATTGACAAGGCCCAGCAACGCAGCTGGCATATTGGGCATAGCCATAACCCGTCGCGTTGGTAGGACGACGGCTTCTTGAACAGTGCGAGCGGGCAACATAGCCACAACGCTAGCGGCCAACTGAAATTTCAGAAATGATTTTGTCAGTGTGGGCCTGTCTTTTTTTTAGGATAAAGCGGACAATATAGTGACCTCATAGATTCGATCGCACAGTTTACAGGACAGATTTATTAACTCTCAATATCTCTTCACGCTC
>JBHJIV010000172.1:0-21355 GCA_050043105.1 Leptolyngbyaceae cyanobacterium
TGTTGTTCTAGACCCATAACGGCATCTTTAGCCAGGGCCATTGCCTCAGTCAATGTGGTAGTTTGTGTTTTTGCCTGGGCCACTTGCTGTGTCAGCTGAGTGTTTGCCGACTCCAGCTTAGTCCGCTCGGTCGCCTGCTGCGTCTGCTGTTTGCCATAGCGACTTGCCATGGCTCCACCCACTAAGGCGGCAGCACCTACGGCAGTCCCTGCCAGTTCTAAAACTAGGGTGTAGTCCATGGTTTACCACGCTCAACGCATCAACAGATTCTCTATGGTAAACAGCGATGGCCGTAACCTGGGCTCTTAGCAATAATGTTTTAGACATTGGGCCAATGTTTTAGACATTGGGGTATAGCCCGTCTGTGGACGCCTATACTTTTCATGTAATTTCGCCAACGCCGTCTGACACACCAGGCACAATAAGGTTAACCGCAGTAACAGCGCCCATGAACTCGAACTCCTCGGTCGGCTCAAGTCGGCTCACCAAGCTTTATCAATCCTCCATTGGCAAAAAGTTAATCACTGGTGTTAGTGGATTAGCGTTGGTGACCTTTGTCATTCTGCATATGCTGGGTAATCTCATTTTGCTAGTCAGTGCCGATGGCTATAACAGATACGGCTACTTGTTAGAGCGGTCTGGTCCGTTATTCTGGCTGATTGAGCTAGCGCTATTAGGGATTGTTGTCTTTCATATTCTAATGGGGGTTCAGATTTTTCTTGGGCGGCTGCAGGCTCGTCCCCAGCGATATGCCACGTATAAGTCAGCGGGTGCTCCTAGCTACCAGAGCCTGAGTTCCCGCACCATGATTGTGACCGGGCTAGTCCTCGGTAGTTTTTTAGTCTGGCATTTGCTCACCTTCAAATTTGGTGTACGCTACACTGTGCCAGGTTCAGACATGCGTGATCTGGCTCGGCTCGTCATCGAAAAATTTCGTCAGCCCGTTTATACCGTCAGCTATATCGGGGTAATCACTATACTTGCCACCCATCTGCGCCACGGTATCTGGAGTGCGCTGCAGTCGCTGGGAGCCTTAAATGCCAACATACGACCCGCTATCTATGCAACTAGCTTAGTTTTAGCAGTCGGTATTGCTACAGGCTTTGTTGTTTTACCCTTAGCTATCTATTTTGGCTTTGTTGGTTGAAAGTTCTAAAAATCTCTTTATTCTCCCCATGGTCCTAAACTCTCGTATCCCCCACGGTGCCCTAAAAGATAAATGGAACAACTTTAAGGATCACTGTAAACTGGTTAACCCCAACAACAAGCGTAAGCATACGATTATTGTGGTGGGTACAGGGTTGGCGGGGGCGTCAGCAGCAGCGACCCTGGCCGAGCTAGGATACCGCGTTAAAAGTTTTTGCATTCAAGATTCGCCGCGACGAGCCCACAGCATTGCTGCCCAGGGGGGTATCAATGCTACCAAAAACTATACTAATGATGGTGACAGTATCTGGCGACTATTTTACGACACCATCAAAGGGGGAGACTATCGATCTCGTGAGGCAAATGTCTACCGTCTTGCCCAGATTAGCAACCACATTATTGATCACTGCGTGGCTCAAGGGGTGCCCTTTGCTAGAGAATATGGTGGACTATTAGCCAATCGTTCATTTGGTGGGGCTCAAGTCTCTCGTACCTTCTATGCCCGCGGACAGACTGGGCAACAGCTCTTGCTAGGGGCCTACAGCGCCATGATGAAAATGGCCGACCAGATTGAGCAGTTTACTCGCCGTGAAATGCTCGATTTGGTGGTGATTGACGGTCATGCCAGGGGCATTATTACGCGTAATTTAATTACGGGAGACTTAGAGCGCCATCAGGGTGATGCAGTGCTTTTGTGTACCGGCGGCTATGGCAATGTGTTTTATCTTTCCACCAATGGTCGCAACTCAAATGCAACAGCCGCCTGGCGCTGCTATAAGCGGGGGGCGCATTTTGCTAATCCGTGCTACACCCAGATTCATCCCACCTGTATTCCTGTGTCAGGAGACTATCAGTCAAAACTCACCCTAATGAGTGAGAGTTTGCGCAATGATGGTCGTGTTTGGGTCCCGGTAAAGTCAGGTGATAAGCGCCCCCCTAATCAGATTCCAGAAAAAGAGAGAAACTATTATTTAGAGAAGCGCTACCCGAGCTTTGGCAATTTGGTACCCCGTGACGTGGCCTCGCGTAATGCTAAACACATGACCGATGAAGGGCGTGGTGTGGGTGAAACCGGTCTTGCCGTATACCTGGACTTTAGGGATGCGATCGCGCGCGATGGTCAGGATGCGATCGCATCTCGCTATGGCAATCTCTTTCAAATGTATCAGCGCATCACTGGTGAGAACCCCTACGAACAGCCTATGCGCATTTACCCGGCGGTGCACTACACCATGGGAGGGCTGTGGGTAGACTATTACCTGATGAGTACGGTGCCTGGTTTGTTTGTGTTGGGCGAAGCCAACTTCTCAGACCATGGTGCTAATCGTCTGGGGGCCAGTGCCCTGATGCAAGGATTGGCCGATGGGTATTTTGTGATTCCTTACACCCTGGGTGACTATCTGGCGCGAACGTCGCTGTCGCCGGTTAATACAGAGCACGAAGCCTTTGCTGAAGCTGAGGCATCGGTTCACACCAAGCTGCAAAAGCTGCTCAGCATTCAGGGCGACAAAACGGTAATGCAGTTCCATCGTGAGCTAGGACAGCTGGTGTGGGATCACGTTGGCATGAGTCGCGATCGCAACAATCTTCAAGCCGTTATCGGCAACATTCAAACACTGCGAGAAGAATTCTGGCAAAACCTGCGAGTCCCTGGCGAAGCCAACACCCTCAACAAAAGTCTGGAATATGCTGGACGCTTAGCAGACTTTTTAGAGCTAGGAGAACTCATGGCCCGCGACGCCCTAAATCGTGAAGAATCCTGTGGTTGCCACTTTCGTGAGGAATACCAAACCCATGATGGAGAAGCAAAACGCAATGACGAAGCCTACTCCTATGTGGCCGCCTGGGGATATAACGGCGACGAACAGCCACCTGAACTCCATAGGGAGTCTCTAGTCTTTGATAACGTTGAACTCAGCCAGCGTAGCTATAAGTAGTCGCTGCCACGGCTTTTTTGTGATTCAAATGTAGAGTCTCTCAAAAAGAAACTCGGCTAATAAACCTTGACCGACTCCACCACTAAATTAAATGGCCCTGCTGTAAAGTGCGGATTGAGCTGACGGTCATATTCAAACTTACTCAGCATCAGCTGGAGTGAATAAATACGGCCTGCATCAATCGGCGCTCGCTGTACAATCCGTGCCCGCTGCACAGCCTTCATCTCAGCAAACGGTATCTGCACGGTTACCCAGTCACCATTGGCAGTATCAAACGAGTGAGCATAGGCCACCGTATCCCAGCCTGCGCCATCACGCAAAAAGAACTTGTAGCGTTGCCCGTCGCCCTTGACGCGTAGCTCCATGCCACTGTAGCCACTCAGGTCTAAAGACGGCTCAAAATTACGAGTGCGTACCGAGGCAAAGCCCCCCGAATTTGCAGTCGAAACGTATCCTGTAAATGCCAGCCCCTCAGACTGCAGCTGCGCTCCACTTTGGCTAACACCGCCCATGACTACATCGTCTAGGGCACCCCACAGCTCACGCATTTGCTCAGTCGGCGAACGAAAATCGAAGACTACATTGGCCTGTAGCTGGGGCGGTGGTGGCGGTGGTGAACCAAAAAACATGTTTTGTAGTGAGCTAAGGATGGGAATGGCGTCAAAATAGTTGAGGGTGTCAAAAAAGCGACCGAAATCCCACGATTGACGGGTTTGCTCTGCCATAGCCTCAAACTCAATTGGCGGACGCTTTTATTATAAACAGTCGCTAAACTCAGGAGATCTAATGTAGCTTCTCAGAGCCGCCTCTCAAAATAGGCTTACCTGTGAGAGGTTATTGCATATAGCTAGCCACGTTCCTGAAAACGTCCCATGTCTAATCAAACGATTCCTTTTTCGCTAGTCCGTATTCCGCTGGTACTGAGCGGCCTGATATATCTGGCCTTAGGTGTTATTTTCTGTGTGCTCCCGATGTTTCAGCTTATGGTCGATATTGCTGAACTACCTGTTGTAGTTTTCTATATTTTTGGAATTTTCTCTATTTTGCTTGGCATTGCAGCAATTTTCTTTGCCTTTATTGTTCATAGACCCCATAAAGCAATTTACATTATCGCCCTTGTTCTGACTGTTCTCTACATTCCGTCAGCGTATATTCTTTTTGGTATCTCCATGCTTATTTTCTTGATACGAAAAGATGTTCGAGAATATTATGGAATCAACGTTTAGGTGTTGTTAAGGAACAATTTCATGGTTTGAAGATCGTAACCTTTTCCCTAACCTCGCCGTAACCTATACATGCCAATCTCTTTAAGATAATCGACACCCTACTTTCGGGGGGTGTGGGGGAGTTTAGGCCCCCACGAACGGGAGGGTTTCAGGGAGGAACGCCCTGAGCAACCTTTATCGCGACTACTCCATACTCAAAAATATATTTAGAGAGGTTGACCACTCGCGAAACCAGCTGCGTGGGGTCCCATCGAGTTCCCTATAAATAAGTTCACCTATAAGCTCAGTTGGGTTTCAGCAAACAGAGCCTTAAAGTCATTGTCTACCGATGCTGAATTCGATTGCTCTGGCTTCGAGACAACATCAAGGGCTTTATTGCGAGCAGCAGGTTCTAACAATGCTTGACCCACAACTGTAGCTACATCAGCCCGAGGAATCGAAGTTGTCATGTCTTCTGGCGGATTTTTTAGCAATGCATCATGTTTGCTGACAACAAGCTCTCGTTTACCACTGGGTTGATCGAGTAACCCACCGGCTCGAATAATCGTGTAATCTACGCCGGAATCAATCAGATATTGTTCCGCTTTACGTTTCCAAATTAAGATTTTACCATCACCAAGTGTGTTAAGAAAATGATTCTCATCGGTTCCTCCCATGGAGCCAACGAGAACAATCTGTTTTACCCCCGCGCTTTTGGCGGCATCAATCTGATTGATTTGACCTTGATAGTCAATTTGCTCAGGCATTTCCCCAGGAGCAAATGTAAACTCTGGACGTTGTCCAGGCTGAGGTGGAGCCTTCATCTGGGGTACGGCACTAGTCAGAATAACCAGGGCATCACAGCCTTCTAGAGCAGGCGATAGGTCATTGGGCTACAGAATATTACCAAAGAAGAAATTATCGGTCGAGTTGAAGAGTGATTCAGCTTTTTGAGGAGAACGGGCAAAGTCTCTGACTCGAAACAAGTTTGGTAATGTTTGCAGTTTTTGGACAACTAGGGAGCCAGTTTTCCCGGTTGCACCTGTCACTAGAACGTTTAGAGGATGAGACATGAAAAGTAGCTCCCATGGGGCTGTGCAGTGTTTAGTATAGAAGAGATTTTTGAGATGTGAGTAGCAACATCAATGGGGAGTGCGATCGCACATAGAAAGTGCGAGCGCTCAGACTTAACTGACCCTCACCTTCTTGGTCAAAATCACCATCACCTCATTGGGTTGACCGGTGGGTAGCGGACGGCTCCAGTCGTTGGGCTCAGCATAGTTGAGTTTATGCAGCAGTTTGATGATCGCCTGCACAAAGCTCAAACTGCCAAACACCATATGCCGTCCAAACTCGTATTCGTATTCGGGCAATGGTTCGGGGTGAGTGCTAGATGCACCCTGAGTCGAGTCATGAAACATGGTTCTGGGTCTCCGGTATAGAACAAGGAAAGCCAGAACCCAATACCCCAGCCCCCACGACGCATTGCAAATCGCAGGGGGTAGGGCATAATATCCCAATCCCTTGGATTGCCTGTTAATCCGTGGGTTAGCCATCGGTTGGGTGTTGCAGCACCTGCCGATGGTGCCAAGTTATTAGGTTCTAGTAAAAGCCGCACTAGCAGCATTGAGCAACTTTAGAACGGCCACCAGTCTTTCGTCAAGCTGCCAATGGAAAGTCGTAGAACGTTTGCTTTAAACTCTAAACATTCTCTTTGCTGTATGGTTTGAATCGCTCTGGGCAACATTAAAATAGTAGAGGTACCTTTGCCAATAGGGCTTCCATACCATGGCATATAGTGATTTCAGCTTTGAAAAAATTGAAACCACCCTTAAACTTACTATCACTGAGGCTGATTTATACTCATCTGTCAGCCCTATCGAAGTGAGTCATCTTCTATCAGAGGTTTTAAAGGAAAATGTTCCTCTGGGCCTCACTATCAATACTGAGAAAGCAAGATCAGAACTGATTATTGCCCCTATATTGGTTGAGCTACGCAAAATCCTAGACCACAGGGTTAGTTTATTCTCAGGTATTGAATTTAATGTTGCTCCTGAAAAAGGTCTAAACGGCGTCTGTGATTTTATGGTTTCGGCATCGCCAACACAAATCATACTGAATGGTCCAGTTATTCAAATTGTAGAGGCGAAAAACGAAAATATAAAAAGCGGTATACCTCAGTGCATTGCTGAGATGTTTGCCGCGCAAATCTTTAATACGCATAAGCAGCTATCGCTACCAGCTGTTTATGGTGTAGTTACCATAGGCAGCTCATGGAGATTTATGGAACTCAGAGGTAATCGGGTGACTATCGATTCGATGGAGTATTTTGTCGATAATGTTGGCAAAATCTTAGGTATTCTCTGCTACATGGCCAATGAACTACTCAATAAACAGCTAGAGAGTAATTAGACTGCTAAAACGCTTTACACGCGATGCTTGGGCTGTGTTCGGCTAGCTTTCAAATGCAAAATGCTCGTATATAACGACTGAGCGGCTGTCATGCAATCCTCAACGAGGGTAGTGTAGCCCGTGTTTACAACTGTCCAACGTAAGCTTTATGAAAATCTGACTTATCAGACGTTTTCAATCGTAATGTACTCTGTGGGATTAGTGCTTCCTTGAAGAGTGTGGAGGTCGCGAGAGCGTTCAAAACGTTTTACGATATTCGAAAAATGGGTATACCTAATAATTAGGTAGCGCGTCTTGATACTTTTATAGCGAGTGATCTCTAATGCTTCAGGATAGGATTGATAGTTCACTAAAAAAGATTGACAAAAAATTACTACAGTACAACTTACTTCCACAACAAGACTGGAATTCCATTGAGCAAGTTTTTATCATTTCCACTGGGCGAACTGGAACGCAGTTTTTTGCTCGATTTTTTAATCAATTTCCTGATGATGTTAAGTCTTTGCATGAGCCGTCGCCAGATTTTCTTAGCCTTGCCATCAACTACGCGCGGGGGCGGGTAGACTTTGAGACAGCTGCAAAGGAAATTGAACGAAATAGAAGAGTTTTTTGTTGTGAATTTAAGCGAAAAAGAGTAAGGCTCTATATTGAATCCAACAATCGTTTCTTTTCGCTGATGCATCCACTGCGAAAAGCGTTTCCAGATTCTAAGATTATTTACATCGTCCGCGATGGTCGTGACTATGTTCGCTCTGGCATGAGCCGACGATGGTATACCGAAAATGACAAGTTGCCACGGATGCAAGCAACGATGTTTCCAGATGATCCCTATGCTAGTCAATGGGAGCACATGAGTCGATTTGAAAAGATTACCTGGCGCTGGCAAAAGAAAGATGGATTTATCAACAACGATTTCCAGGGACTTGAAAACGCTATCAAAGTTAAATTTGAAGATATCTTTTATGACCCAGACCGTAAGGGGCTGTTTGAGATCACCCGATTTATCGGCTTAGATGATGAGACAGCCCAACATTTTTTAGCAGAAATGGGAGATAAGAAAGTCAATACCAATGCTAGACGCGTAATCCCCAAATGGACAGACTGGGATAATGAGATGAAACACGATTTTGATGCGATCGCAGGCAATCATATGAAGCTACATTATGACTACGAATATATGACCTAGATATTTGTGTAAACGCTTCAATCTGTTTTTTGGTTAAAGAGTATCTCCTATGGAAGGTGAACCACTATTAGTCGAATGCAAACATGGTCAAGGGATTGCAGCCTGCGTTTGTAAACATCTGCTTGAGAACATTGAGTCAAATATAGGATTTATAGAAAATTCTGACCAACCAGGAGATCTTCAAGCTTGGTGTACGCTTTGTGAGGAATTCTTTCTTCAAGAGGGTGAGATGAGCGAGGCTTTCAAAAAGTTTCATGCTCTCAGACTCGTGTGCGAAGACTGCTATGCAGAGATCAAAGCTCGATATTAATTTCAATCTTCACGACCTGGCTGAGGCTACGACGGCGATACTATTGGTTTTATTGGTGGCTGTGGTGGTAGTCATCACTTAAGCGGCTGTGGTGGTTCAGACTGTGGTGGTAGCGGGTGTAGCAGTGGCTAAATACTCAACGAGGTATGGAGTAAACTAGCTCAATACCTCGTTGAGTAGCCGTTTCCTGCTAATTAATGGCCATTATGCAGCCATAAGCGCTGGCTTTGCCTGGGCAGCAGCGGGTATCAGATTCTGTGCGACAAAGGCATTAAAGTAGAGCTGTAAAAGCTCATTTTTAACCTCAGCACATTCAACCGATGATTCGCTTAGCGCAGTCTGTAGCTGATGACACTGGAAGTGGAAAGCCCCCAGAGACTTTTGAATAAATGGCAAATTGGTAAAAAATGTTGTCAAGAAGAACAGCGGATGATCCTGATCTTGACTGACAACATTAATTACCTCAGAACACCAAGTTTCATAGGCAACCTGCTTTAATGCGTATCCCTGCTGGTTACGCATCCAGTCTACTAGCTGGTTCCAACGGTAAGACTGAGGATTAACAATGTTAAATGCCTGACCCTTGGGGGACTGGGTTAAAGACAAATGAACAATGGCGCGACTAACATAGTCCACTGGTACTAGATTGAGAGCCGCATCAATATCGGGAGCTACCCCCGCTTGAATACAGCCTTGAATCATTTTGGTGACAAAGCTAGCGGTTGAGCAAATACCGCTAGTGGTGTCGCCCATAATGTTGCTGGGGCGATAGATTATCATGGGGATTCCCCGAGAATGGGCTTCTTGCATGAGAGTTTCGGCAACGTATTTACTTTTGGCGTAACCACTAAACAATGAACGAACGGGCCCCATGCAGCTGCTTTCACCGGTTTCACGAATGGTACGAATCTGAAGATTGTTACTAGCCGCAAATACATCTACGGTTGAAACATAGTGGACGGGTTTAACCCGTGACTGACTGGCCAGTCGCAAAACCTCCTGTGTCCCTCTTACATTCGCAGCTTCTAGAGATGAATAGGGATAAAGCACATTGACCCAGGAGCCGCAGTGATAAATGACATCTAGCTTTGTTGCAAGTCGGTCGAAAATAGTCTGGCGTATTCCCAGCCGTGGCAAGCTCAGGTCACCGGATACAGGAATAATTCGGTCGGCGTCAGTGTCGCGCCAGAGATTATAGTGTTGCAAACTGGTTTTAAGCCGAGTAAACCCTTTGGAAATGTTGTCTGCACGCACTAGACAATAAATGTCACCACGGGTATGTCGGAGTAAATCATAAAGCATGTAAACCCCTAAAAAACCGGTTGCTCCGGTTAAAAAGTAATTGGGAATGGGTTCTGCTGGCAGTGTCGGAATTTGGATGGTGTCATCTAATGTGGCGCTGATTGCGATCGCATCGTCTTGACTCTCAATCTGTCCTTGGGTTTGAATCTGATCAATCCATGCCGCTAATGCTTCAATTGTCGGTTCTCCCAAGAATTCTGCCAGATTTAGCTCTACTCCAAATTCTTCCTTAATGCGATAGATCAGCTGAACCGCCATTAAGGAATGCCCACCCAGGGAACAGAATGTATCCTGAGTGCCAATTTCTTGCACATCAAGCAGCTCAGCCCAGATATGGCTAAGGTCTGTTTCAATTGGAGTGCTAGGTGCAACATAATTAGTGGTTTGCGATCGCTGCCAAACGGGTGCCGGCAGCTTGCGACGAGCGACCTTGCCACTGGGGGTTAGTGGAAAAGCTTCTAAAACAACATAGGCCGATGGCACCATATATTCTGGCAGCTGAGCGGCCACAAATTCACTTAGCTGTTGACTCTCAACAGCTTCAGCTTCAGCGACGATATAGGCGGCTAAACGCATCTGGCCAGGCGATGTCTCATGAGCTGTGACAACAGCTTTTTTCACGCTTTTATGTTGCTCTAGCAATGTTTCAATTTCGCCAGGCTCAACTCGAAAACCACGAATTTTAATTTGCTGGTCGCTACGCCCTAGATACTCAATATTGCCGTCAGGTAAGTATCGGGCTAAATCACCTGTCTTATAGAGAACGGTGCCACCGCGGGTAATAAATCGCTCTGCTGTAATATTGGGACGATGGAGATATCCCCGCGCTAAACAGTCACCTGCAATATATAGCTCTCCTGCTTCCCCCAGGGGAACGGCCTGCATCTGCTGATTCAACAGATAAATCTGAGTATTGGCGATAGGTTTACCAATTGCCGGAAGCAGAGGCCATTTTTGAGGTTCTTCACTCAACGTAAATGCCGTGACTACATGACTTTCAGAGGGGCCGTAGTGATTGTGTAAGCGACACTTGGGCATGGCCCTAAACCAGTCAACAATTTCAGGCGTAATCCGCAACTGTTCACCAGCAGTAATGACGTCTTTGAGATGCTCTGGGATGACTGACTCTCGCTTAGCGACCTCAGCAAGCTGACTAAGGGCGACAAATGGCAAAAACAACCTTTGAACCTTAGCAGTCTGAAGATACCGTAGCAAACTAGCTGGATCACGCCTTCGATCATCCTGAATTAGAACCAAGATACCGCCAGTTGTCAGTGTGGAAAAAATCTCCTGAAATGAAACATCAAAGCTAATGGGGGTAAACTGGAGTGTACGGGCACCAGATTCTAGCGCCGACGATTGTTGATTTTGCCAGTGTAGTAAATTAACCAAGGCACGCTGAGGCATAGCCACACCTTTAGGTTTGCCTGTAGAACCAGACGTATAAATTACGTACCCCAAATTATCGGGTGTACAGGGGTTTGATAGATTTACATCTGGATAGTGATCTGTTTTTTGAGCATCCAGACAAATTACCGTACGCCCTGCTGTGGGTAAATACTCCGCTAGAGAGAGCTGAGTGATCAAGATGGGAGCTTTGGCATTTTCTACCATATATTGTAGACGTTCCGTGGGATAGGAAATATCAAGTGGTAAATATCCTGCTCCTGCTTTGAGAATAGCCAGTAGGCCAACAATCATATCAACAGATCGCTCAAGACAAATGCCTACGAGCATGTCAGGACCCACACCCAAGCTCCTTAAGTAGTAAGCCAACCGATTGGCTTGCTGGTTAAGTTCGCGATAGGTCAATTCTTCTGTTTCAAAAATGAGAGCTATTTGGTGCGGTGTTTTTTCGACCTGAATCTGCACCAGCTCATGGATACACAGATGAGATAAATACTCTGTTTGAGTCGAGTTCCAGTCAATCAGCTTTTGTTGACTGTCAGATGGCAAGCCAGATAAATCAACCGGGCAAGCTGCAAGCTGGCTTGCAGATGTTGGTTGGCTAACGTCGACTAAAGTATTGTTGAGCATTATTAAGTGGCAGGGTAGAGTGAAAGTTGCCCTATATTCGCTGTGAATAAGGGCTTAAATAAAAGCGAAATAAGCGCTTCCGAAAATGAGTAGACATGTTCACTATGCATCAATAAAATTTGATATGATCCTAACTTATTTTCCTGTTGCCACTTGTATTTAGAAGTGTTAAACGCTAAAAAACAGCAAAAACCTAGAGGTTTTTGCTGTTTTTTAGCGTTTATTGATAGGGAAAATTGTGATGACAGACGTTTTGTTCTACAAAAAGAACAACTTATTTGTACTTAGTCTGTCTTTTGTAGAGAACAATTTTTGATAACAGACACTTTTAATGTACGCAACAGTGTCATCTGTTCTATCTAGCGGCAACCGCAGTCTGAAGAATTCCTGTTGTAGCCTATTCATACCGCAGGCCGTTGTGGATTAGCCAACCATCTGCATGCCAATCCTTAGGATCATCATGGGTCCAATGCAAAATACCACCCTGTTCATTCCATTCATACTCACCTCGAAAGCGGACTTCATCACCGACTTGTAGGGTGTCGATGCGAGGCGCGACATCAATATTGTGGCTAACCAGCAGCGTCTGTCCTGACTCTAGGCTCAAAATAAATCGCTGGTGACGCGACCCGACTAAATCATCCGATAGTAACCGCTCCACACGCCCCATCCCTTCCACAATTAGATCAGACTGACCGTTGCGGAAGGCTTCCATAAGTTCGGCATCACCTTTAATCTCAGCTCGTCGTCGAAAATCTTGAGGCGCAGCATCCGCCATGGGCATAGACCAAGAAGACAACAAAAAAGACACGTTAACCACTGGCACAAACAGTACAAAACCCGACATAAGAGCGGTCGCGCTCAACGCTTGAATCAGCCTGGGAGTAATGTATTTGGACATAGTAGAGGAAAACCGTATACGGTAGTGTCGGTGTAATTTTACCCCAAACAATGGGGGCATTCACCACCTGTATTGTTTGCCTCGATTTGCGATTATGAATTTGTCGAACAAAAGAGACAAGCCCATGAAGACATCTGCACAACATTCTATTATCGAAGGGTTACGCACCTGGTATCGCAACGCTATTCGCAACTCAAAATATCGTTGGCTTGTTGTTTTTGGTAGCCTCTTATATTTGGTTAGCCCCTTTGATATTGTTCCTGATGTTTTGCCGATTGTTGGCTGGCTTGATGACGGCATTATCGCCACATTACTGATTACTGAGGTTTCTCAGCTTTTGTTTGAGCAGGTCAATACGTCTAGCAAAAAAAGTCGCGAAGAGGCTGAAGCTGATACTGCAACCGAGCAGGTGGTTGATGTAGAGGCCGTATCGGTTAGCTAGTTTGGCTTTCAACAAATTTGTTCTCACACTTTTTTCTGATTTTTTCAATAGCTCACTAAGGAATAAACCCATGACTTACACCAATACGCAAGCTGTCAATCAAAACTTTCAGTCTATAAAAAGTGAAGGTGGTCGTCGCACTAAAAAAGTTGCTGACATTTTTAAGTCCGCTTTCTCTGACGCCATGTCCGAAGTCAAAGACGGTGCTACTACCGTCCGCCCCCTTGCTAAAGATCTAGCCGATCATGCTGTTCAAGTCGTTAAAGAAAAAGGTCATGATGCCTATGTCAGTGCTAAACAGGCTGCTCAAGAAACAGCCGTTGATGAGCAGGATATGATGACCCAGGTCAAGCTAAAACTTCAGGCTATCTTCGATGCCATTAAGGCAACCCTGTTTGCGCAGGACACCACTGAGACGGTTGTACTGATCGAAGATGACGCTGAGCACACTGTGGTTACTGTGGAATCCACACCTGACGCGGCTTAATATTCTGGGAATTCTATCCACTTTCTAAAGTTTTGTTAGGTATATTCATCATTGACGCTAGTTTCCAGATAGGAAACTAGCGTTTTTTAGTGAAGGCGAATATTTCCCTGGTAAATATGGATAAGTTGATCTGCTCAAAATACTGAAGTAGCAGAAATGTGGCTTCTTTTTAAATTGAGACCGGTATTTAACTAAGTTCAATGTAGCCGATGATACACAAATGACACACAGAGCTAAACTTAACTGCGATCGCTAAATCTTCTGTACACATCCGTTAACAAGGGTTATTTAACTTTTATGGGAACTCAGGTAGGTGTCGGCACTAGTCAACATCGCAATCCTAAGCTAGCTGGTCAGGAAGCTGTGGCCCGAGCCTTAAAACAGGCAGATATTACCCAGCCTGATTTTGTATTTTTATTTGCCACCGTGGGCTATAGGCAGGAGGCTTTGGTTAGCAGTGTACGGGCCGCCACGGGGAATGCCTCTCTATTTGGGTGCGCGGCGGCTGGGGTGATCGCTCAAGGAATGGCTGATGAGTCGAACTTTGCCTTGGTAGTTATGGTTATTTGTTCGGATGAACTGCGGTTCCATCACGGTGTGCTAGAGGGACTCAGTGAGTCATCGACTGCTGTGGGGCAATCCCTTGGGCAGCAGCTACAGCCGGCCTATAGTAGCGATGCGATCGCACTTTTTCTCAATGCTGATGCCATCACCGTCAATTTTGACGACCTCATGGCCGGTCTGGAATCATCGGGTGATTGGACCACGGCTCTACCGATTATTGGCGGACTGTGCGGTGATAATTTTGTCTATCAAAAAACCTATCAATATTGCGACGATCAGGTCATTTCGGACGGTGTTTCATGGGCGTTAATGTCGGGTGACGCTGAACTGGCGACGCATATTAGCCACGGCTGTATGCCCATTGGCCAGCAGCGCACGATCACTCGGGCCGAAAGCAATCGAATCTACGAAATTGACCATGAACCCGTTCTCGACGTGTTGCACGAGTACTTACAAGATGATGAAATGGCCAATTGGGATAAAGCCGCCGTCAATCTAGGATTAGGATTTCCGGCACCTAATCCGCTTGAATATGGCAGCGATTTATTTATTCGCTGTATGATCTCCAAGGATGAGGCTAGTGGCAGTGTTGCTGCATCAGCCAATATAGAGAAGGGCAGCACATTTTGGATAACCCGTCGAAATACGGAAAAAATGTATCAAGCAGCTGAGGCCACTGCCGACCGGCTCAATCGTCAAATTGGGGATAGATCTCCTAAATTTGTGTTCCATATAGAGTGCGATGGTCGTGGCAGGATGATACTGCCAGAGAAAGATAAGCAGGCAATCATCGCCACAATGCAGAAAAAAATTGGTAAGACAGTCCCATGGATCGGTCTTTATAGCTTTGGTGAAATCTGCCCTGTCAATCAGCAAAATTGTCTACACAGCTTTACAGGTATTCTGTCTGTAGTGTGCTAATGGCCGATAATATACGCTCAGATAGATCATCTAATATTTCAACTAGCTTGGAGAGCCTCCTGCGCGAGAATGCTGCGCTTAGACAGCAAAATGAGGATTTAGCTCAGCAGACCACTCAGCTAATTAAAACTGAGAATCGTCTTTTTCAACTTCAAGAAAATCTTGACCTGCAGATTAGAACTTATCAAAAACTATCCGATTTAGGGAACGCCCTGAATCAGACGTTTGATACTAGCCAGGTAATTTCTCTGGCACTTGAGTTTGCTATCTATGAACTTGGCTTTGAACGGTGTTTGTTATTTTTTCTCAATGCTGAACAACAGCTCTGTGTAGAGGCATTTGATGGTTACTATGATGAAACCTTCACCACGCCTCTGCAGCAACTCACGATTGGGTGGACCGATCTATTTGATACCCATGGCGACCAGACACTACTAGTGTGCGATGCAAACTGCACTGACGAGACGTTGACACAGTGGCGCTCTCAATTTGGCATGGATGAATATGCTGTCGCTGTTTTGCATAATGAAACCCAGGCTACGTTTGGGCTATTGGTGGTGGGCAACACCGCTGATATGTGGAAGTATCAAACGCGCGTCGATGCCGATGGCAATGCCCTGCTTGGGGTACTCAATGTGTCTAATCAAGTTGCGATCGCGATTAGCAATATTCGTTTGTATAACGCACAACAACAGCAAAATCGAGAATTAGAACATGTTGTTCAAGAACGCACCCAGGAGCTGTACAGAAAAAATCAGTCGCTAAAACACACCCTGAAAAAGCTAAAAAGTGCTCAAGCCCAGATTATTCACAATGAGAAGATGCTCGGTTTGGGGCAGTTTGTTGCAGGCTTTGCCCACGAAATCAATAATTCTGTCAACACTATCTATGCGAATATACATCTGGCCAACAGCTATTTGCAAAATCTCTTAGCTTTGGTGAAAAGCTATCAAGAAGAGTACCCTCAGGCCAATGCATTTATTGACGCTGCTACCGAAAGAGCGGACTTAGACTTTTTAGAAACTGACTTGCCAAAGCTATTTCAATCTGCAAAAGATGGAGCAGAACGAATCAAAAATATTGTGCTTTCATTAAAATCGTTTTCTCGTAAGGATGAAATTGCTAAAAAGAGAGTTGATATTCACGATGGTATCAACAGCACCCTAATGTTGCTGGAGCATCAGCTAAGTGCAGACAGTCTCTATCCTGCGATTGAGGTGGTTAAGCATTATGGCACTATCCCCCTGGTAGAATGCTATGCCGCTCAGCTAAACCAGGTATTTATGCATCTGATTAATAACGGCATTGATGCATTACGACGCCCTTCCAGTCAGGCTTCAACACCTCGTATTACGATTACCACTGTGCTGAAAGATAATTGGGTGACCATTAGCTTTGAGGATAATGGTCCAGGTATTCCTGAGGGCATCCGCTCTAAGATCTTTGAACCCTTTTTTACAACCAAGACCGTGGGTAAAGGGCCCGGTTTGGGACTCTCTAACAGCTATCAGATTATCCACACTCAGCACGGGGGGCGTTTAGAATGCCATAGCCAGCTGGGGGCGGCTAGCACATTTCGTATTGTGATTCCCTTATTACAGACAAATCGATAGCGTCTGCGGTTAAGAACTCGCTAAGGCTGCTTTTTTCCGGTCTTTAATTTCCAGGTGGACCAGTAATGCATTGATATCCGCTGGGGTAACACCGCCAATTCGAGTGGCTTGCCCCACCGTTAGGGGTTTTACTGTCGTTAGTTTTTCGCGAGCCTCCATCGATAAGGTTTCGATGGCCATATAATCTAGACCTTGAGGCAGCTTGCGGTTGGTTTGCTTGGCGACTTGTTCAATTTGATTCTTTTGGCGCTGAATATAGCCTGAGTATTTGATATCAATTTCAGCACCTTCTTTTTCAGCCCGTGTCAGGGCTGAGTCCCCCAGACCATACTGCTCTAGATGAGAGTAGTGGAAGCGGGGACGACGGAGCAGATCGGCAAGTGCGATCGCATCTTTAATCCTCTGGCCTGTATCCGCCATAATCTGCTGACCCGTGGGCTCATGGGCTTTTACCCGAGTGCTGTGCAGTCGTTCTTTTTCAGCGGCAATATTCTCCTGCTTACGGGTATACAGCTCCCAGCGACGGTCGTCGATTAGACCAAGCTCACGTCCCAACGGCGTCAGCCGCTGATCGGCATTATCCGACCGCAGAATCAATCGATACTCCGAGCGAGATGTAAGCATGCGGTAAGGTTCTCGCAAATCCTTAGTGCACAAATCGTCAATCAGCGTGCCAATGTAGCTTCCTTCTCGCGGGAAGATAATCATCTCTTGCCCATGGGCAAAGCGCACTGAGTTAACCCCGGCCACAAAGCCCTGGGCTGCCGCTTCCTCATATCCCGTTGTCCCGTTGATTTGCCCAGCACAGAATAGGCCCTCAATTTTCTTGGTCATCAATGTAGGGAAACATTGGGTAGCCGGCAAATAGTCATACTCAACGGCATAGGCCGGACGTAGCATGGAACAATTTTCCAAGCCGGGCAAACTGCGCAGCATAGACAGCTGAAGACTCTCCGGTAGCCCGGTCGAAAAACCCTGCACATAGATTTCAGGAGTCGTGCGACCTTCAGGTTCTAGAAAGATCTGGTGACTCTCTTTATCGGCAAAACGAACAATCTTATCTTCAATACTTGGGCAGTAGCGCGGTCCTTTAGAATCCACCCAACCGCCATAAATGGGCGACATGTGAAGATTCTCTTGAATGATGCGATGGGTTTTTGCCGTTGTTCGAGTGAGGTGACAATCCATCGGCTCACGCTCGACCCACACCACAGGGTCAAAGCTAAACCAGCGGACATCAAGATCGCTGGGCTGTTTCTCCAGGACGTCAAAATTGATCGTGCGACGATCAACACGAGCGGGGGTGCCTGTCTTGAGTCGGCCAGTTTCAAAGCCTAGTCTATTGAGTGTTTCTGTCAGACCCACAGCCGCAAATTCACCCGCTCTACCCGCTGCCATCGACTTGGCGCCGATCCAGATCACACCGCCTAAAAATGTACCGGTGGTGAGAATCACCGATTTACAGCGAAAGGCAACACCAAAGTAGGTTTGGACACCGAGAACTTCATCGTTCTCACCCAAAATTAAATCTGTTGCCATTCCTTCGCGCAGCACCAGATTCTCCTGGTTCTCCACGATGGTTTTCATAATGGCGGCATACTCGCGTTTGTCGGTCTGTGCCCGCAGTGCCCACACCGCCGGACCACGGGAATTATTTAGCACCCGCTTTTGCAGAAAGGTGCGGTCGGCCATTTTGCCAATTTCGCCGCCTAGGGCATCTACCTCATGGGTCAGCTGCGACTTGGCTGGACCGCCCACCGCTGGATTACACGGCTGCCAGGCAATTCTGTCTAGGTTAAGCGTCAGTAATAGCGTCCGTGCACCCAGACGAGCTGAGGCCAGGGCGGCTTCACAGCCCGCATGACCCGCGCCAATCACGACGACATCAAATTCATCTAGGAACTCTATCGAGCTGCTCATATGACTACCTATCCAGCGTTCCTTATTCTAGACCCTTAGCCCTGCCGCCGTTCACTTTCAACATTGAGTTAATCAATTGACAGCGTTACCGAGCCCCCTCTGGTATAGATTGATGTGGGGTTTGGAATCAGGTGCTTCTACGCCCTGGGGCCTTGGGTGTGTGCTCAGGGCCTCTTGGTAAGCCGCGCCATATCCTCTGGGAGCCTATTGCTCATTGGCTGTGGATGCAGAACTTAGGGAGACAGTGAAGGGGGACAGTGCGATTGGCTATCTGCTCTATGCATCAGAATTCGCTAAGGCAGCCCGACGATTAGCAAAGGTGATTACAGCTCACGTAATCTGTCCGTGATACGTTACTTATGTTTGTCTCACACCCAATAGCTTCAGTAAACGCTTTAACCTTTCTCAAGCTGTGCCGTTCCTACAACCTATGAAAATAAATGCGCCCTGCCAGCTTAAATGGCTTTTAGCAACAACCTTGGGTTTAACCGCTAGTCCCCTGTGGTTTACGACTGTTGCCTGGGGACAAACAACAGATACACCTCCCGCCGATAGTTTTACATCGACCGCAGCATCCCCCACGCCCGCACTGACAGTGCCCCAGGGAAATGGCGAAGTGATTGCCGATATTCAGCTCCGGGTGGTAAGTACAAGAGAAGATACCGAGAGCAGTGTTGCCAGCATTCTCCAGGAGTTTCAACTGCAGCCTGGAGATATCTACGAGCCAGAACTGGCCCATGAGGACCTGACGCTACTGACTGGCATGGCTGAACGAGTCATGCTTACTCTTGAGCCTGCCGCTGACCCTAATCAGATCGTTATGGTGGTAACCGCCGAGGAACCCAATTCTTTCTTTTACGGGTTTGGTAACCTTCCTCGACCCACTGCCCTTCCCGGTCCCCTGCGCCCCCTGACGGTCAATGCCGCGAGCAATAGCGCTCGCGGGTTTTCAATCCAGGTCCATGGAGGGATCGATAATATTGGCGACAATAACCAACGGCTGACCGTCGGGCTCTTGGGGGGTGAGAATACCGCAGGGGCCGAAGTCGACTTTAGACAGTTTTTCCAGGATGGCTCAGGCTACGGCCTCAATTTTCAAAATCGACGGGGCGTGGAGCCAGAATTTGATGGCGGGGATAACGATGTAGACCTGGCCAATGGTGATGATCCATGGGTGCATCGCTTAGGCGGTGGCGTTGAGTATTTTCGCCCTCTAGCGACCGATTTAGACGCCGCTTTAGGGGTGTCTTACCAGCGTATTTCTGTCAGAGATGATGCGTTTACCAACGATGTGTTTGATGAAGACGAGCTGGGTAACTCGCTGACAGTTGATGATGGTGGTCAAGATGACCTCCTGACGATTAATTTTGTTGGTGAGCTAGATCGGCGGAATGACACGGATAACCCCACCCAAGGCTATCGGGTGCTGTTTGGCACCGATCAGTCCATTCCCATTGGCGATGCCGACATTCTGTTTAATCGTCTCAGCGCTAATTACACCCAGTTTTTGCCCTTAAATCTGTTTGGGTTTACTGAAGGTCCGCGCACCCTGGTGCTGAATGTCCAGGGCGGCACCATTATTGGCGATACGCCTCCCTATGAGGCCTTTAGTTTGGGGGGCTCCAGCTCTGTACGCGGTTACAGCTCAGGAGAATTGGGCACTGGCGAAAGCTTTGTCCAAGCCACGGCTGAATATCGTTTCCCCATGTTCTCCTTTAGTGCCCTCGATGACGATGTTGACGTGGGTGGCACCCTATTTTTTGACTATGCGTCAGACCTGGGCACCGGTGATGATGTCATTGGTGAACCGGCTGAAGCTCGGGACAAGCCAGGTGATGGGTTTGGTTATGGACTGGGTGTGCGGGCGTTGACCTCTGTCGGTGTTGTGCGACTTGAGTTTGGCCTGAATGACGAAGGGGATTCCCAGTTCATTTTTCAGATTGGCGATCGCTTTTAGTCGTTTATGATTTATAGCTTTGCGCCCATAGCTGTTGCTATCTAAAGCTTTCAGCAAGCATGGATGGTGTGAACTATGGGCGCAAAATTGTAGTACCCAGATTGGAAATTACTGTGTATGGTTGCCAGGTAGCTCACAATGAATTCAACTATGCAGCCAGATTTGGTGGCTTTTGACTTTGATGGGGTAATTTGCGACGGACTGATCGAATATTTTCAAACGGCATGGCGAGCCTATTGCAAACTGTTCCAACCCGACAGTCTCAAACCACCGGGGGGCCTAGCTGAGCAGTTTTATCCACTACGCCCTGTGATAGAAACGGGCTGGGAAATGCCGATGCTGCTAAGGGCCTTAGTCTCTGGTAAACCTGCCGACGAAATCATTGCGGGCTGGCCAAATCTAGCCATGCCGTTTTTAGCGGAAACCAGTCTGACCCAGGCTGAGGCGGCGAAAGTGCTAGACGGTGAGCGTGACCGCTGGATTTCTACTGATTTAGACAGCTGGCTGGCGCAGCATCGGTTTTATCCCAATATGCTTGAAGTCCTACAGGCGTCTTTAGCCAAGCGCCCTACCTACATTGTTAGTACTAAAGAGGGGCGCTTTATCCAGCAGTTGCTCAAGCAAAGTGGAGTAGCGATGCCCTCAAACAATATTTTGGGTAAAGAGGTAAAGCGCCCTAAGTACGAAACCCTGCGGTTGCTGACGGCTAAGCATATAAACCATACTCAACCCCCCACTATCTGGTTTATCGAAGACCGAATTAAAGCGCTGCAATCGGTTAAAAAACAGTCTGATCTAGGCCATGTTGAACTGTTTCTGGCTGACTGGGGCTATAACTTAGCCCCTGAGCGCCAAGCGGCTCAAGCAGATACTCGAATTCATCTGCTATCGTTAGATGCGGTAGTACAAAAGTTCGATGCTATTTAGCGGGCTATGCTGGATCTATCAAAAATTGCACAGCAAATGCAGGGGATTAGCAGTCACCTGGCAAAAGAGGCTGAGGCGGCAAAGGAAA
>JBHJIV010000173.1:0-12663 GCA_050043105.1 Leptolyngbyaceae cyanobacterium
ATCTATTGATTAGGATCGCATCATGACCCAGTAAATACGGTTAGCTCATTAAAACGTTACTGACACTGAACCTACGATGGTAAATGGAGCCCCCGGCTCCAAACCTGATGTACGGCTGTTGTTGCTAGCGGCAATATAGTCCACATCAAACAAGTTTTTTGCATTCAGGGCAAATCGCCAGTTGTCACGCCGATAGACAACTCCAGCATTGGTGAGAAAATAGTCATCTAACACAAAACTGTTATCTAAATCCCCATCGCGTTCTCCGACAAAGTTAAAACCGGCCCCAAAGCCAAGACCTTGCAAATCGCCTGTCTGGATTTCATAGGTGGTCCACAAACTGGCACTGTGCTCAGGGGCATTGAACAGACCATTGCCGTCAGGAATAATGTTATCTTCTGTTACCCTTGCATCCGTGTAGGCATAGGACGCGATGATGTTCCAGCCCGGCATAATCTCGCCTACAACATCTAGCTCCACCCCTTGACTGCGCTGCTTACCCGTTGCCACTGATGAAAATGGCTCTAAAGGGTCGGGAGTGGCAACATTTTGGCGAGTAATGTCAAAATACGCCAGTGTGGCCAATAAGTCGCCTAATTCAGCTTTAATACCGACTTCAAAGCCTTCACCCGTTATATTAGCAACAGAACCACTCTCTGGTGTAATGGTTAAGGCTAGACCAGTAGCGTTGGGTCTGGGCGTAATGGAGGGTGCAGCCTCTTGCCCGGTAATGTCTATCCGGACGTGATTGTTTGTAACCTGGGTGACCGTAATGTTGGTGATGTCGGCAGCGGGGTCGGTAACAGAAAAAATATCTGCAGTTGGCAGGGCCAAAACGGCGTCAATATCCACCGTTAGGGTATTGCCAGAGACAGATGTCGTGGGTGTGGCTAAATCACCGGATGTTTCTAGCCAGAGTTCAATAGTGCCGTCTGCCGAACGAAGTTGAATATCGGTAATGGCCGTGGGCTCGGCTTGAGCCAGCAAGCTATCCCCTTGGGATAAGACCAAGCTAGCCCGCGCCGCCGTCCCAGCCGCCATCAACAATAAAGTCACCAGCGGTGCAACCGCCCCAACACGCATCCACACGTTCGACATTCTGTTACCCTCATGCACACGGTGAGAACATGCTTGACTAACGCCGGACTGACCATTTAATCAAGAATAGTTCCCAAGAAACTGGGATTGATGATAAGGGGTGCTCTTGCTGGTTTTCTTTGTGGAACGAACTTTTTTCTTAGCGAAACGGACTTTCTGCTGGTGGAATAATGATGGGCTAGCTTCGGCGGCCTAGCTGATACGCTTTGGGGCTAACAGCAAACTTACGTCGAAAAGCGGTACTAAAGGCTTCAGGGCTTTTATACCCCACCGCTGTGGCCACACCGGCGATAGTTAGGCTGGGGTCGTCCTGTAACAACGTTTGAGCCTGGTGCATACGATAGTCTTGCAGATAGCCAAAGACAGTGGTCCCAAACAGCTGTCGAAATCCGTGCTTCAGTTTGCGTTCGTTGAGCCCGACTTGTCTCGCTAATGTCCTCAGTGAGGGGGGGATCTGTTGCCTGTTGAATCAGCCTGGTTTGGGCCTGGTACAGCTGTTCAATATCCTGAGCACATAGCTTGATTAGGGCGGGTGTTGTCGGTTCGTTAGTCCAGGCCGAGAGCTGTAAGGTGAGCAGTTCTAAGACTTTACTCTCCAGATAAAGCTGTTGCATAAGGCCATCGTGGGGACAGTCTAAGATTTGCTGCACTAGCTGCCACATGGCGGGGGTGATGGGGCCTAGGGGTTGATGAAAGCGCTGATGGGCGTCGCCTTGCAAGAGTTTTTGTAACGGTAGCGGTAAGGCAGAGTGATTGCCATGTAAGGAACTTAGATAGGTGGCATCTGCCGATACGGTAACAATGTGAATCAGCTGATGGGCAGGCCAGTGCTCGATTTCGGTATGGTATGGCAAATGATAGAGATAGTGATGACCGACGGTTTCTTGGTAGTCGCTGTCAATGTCTGAGGCATCCAGCGTCTGCACCCGTGATGCGCCCGATAGGTAAAACTTGGACGTGAGTGGAAAACTTGCTTCATGCTGACGTCGCTGGCGCAGGGGCTGTTTGAGGGTGGCGTTGCGAATCTCGAGATTTAGTCCATGGCGCAGTGCAAAGTTGCGATCGCCACCATTTCCCAGATCCTGGGGCAAGTTGAGCTGAGCACCTAACGCTGTTGGCTGATAGAGCGACTCACCTCGCTGTTGGGCATTTTCCACCAGCTCTTCTAATTCCAGGTCAGTCAGCTCAAGTGCCATGTTTGCTCAAAGTCAAGGTCCTAAATTAATAAGAGCTATTGCCGTTAATAGTAAGGCATTTCCTTTGAGTCAGGATCGATATGGCCATAGCAAACTCAACTCCCGACCTTGATAAGCTATAGCAGTGAGGAGAGACTTATAAGATTGAAGGAATTTGGTTGAGTGACCTCTGTTTTTCTTCGAGAGCGATGTGAGTATTACTTAACATAGGAAAGTTCAGTAAGGTGGTAAATTTAGTTTGCATAACATCGGTTCTAGCGAAGAGCAGTCGCTAGAGGAAACGGGGAAAGAGCAGTGAAAATCTGCCGCTGTCCCGCAACTGTGAAGGAAGTTTTACACTTCCCAGTCAGAATGCCCGCCGATGGTTAACCTACCGTTTCATAGTCTGCGAGGTACAGATGGGTTCATATTTTGCCGCCTTGAAATGTTTCAAGGTTAAGGGATTGTCTCGTTCAGCTAAGTTTGTGTTTGTTGCGATCGCAACGTCTTTCTTCACCACGTTGCCCGCACTGGCTCACCACCCAATGGGTGGCAAGACACCTAGCAGTTTTATCGAAGGTTTTTTATCCGGTGTGGGCCATCCGGTGATCGGGCTAGACCACCTAATTTTTGTCATTGCCTCAGGGTTGTTAGCGGCCGCCATGGGTCGCACCTTAATGGTTAGGACTGCGATTTGCCGGGTTTATCATCTGCAGTGTAGGCGACACCTTTGTGTCCACATTGATTATGGAATCTATCTTCCCCGCTTAAATCGGCAATCTCACTTGTAGAAAACTTTAGAAAAAATCCATGCATAAAATTCCTGTGACTGTGGTTACCGGCTTTCTTGGCTCCGGTAAAACCACGCTGGTGCGTCATCTGTTGCAAAATAATCAAGGACTCCGTATTGCCGTTCTAGTAAACGAGTTTGGCGAAGTCGGCATTGATGGCGAAATCTTAAAATCTTGTCAGGTTTGTGATGAAGATGAAGCTCCTGACACCAACATTCTGGAGCTATCTAACGGCTGTCTGTGTTGCACTGTGCAAGAAGAGTTTTTGCCCACCATGCAAACTCTGCTCAAACGACGAGAAGACATTGACTGCATTGTCATTGAAACCTCGGGGTTAGCCCTGCCAAACCCGTTAGTGCAGGCATTCCGCTGGCCCGAAATTCGCACGGGAGCCACCGTAGATGGGGTTGTAACGGTCGTGGATGGCGATGCCCTGGCCAATGGTCAAATTGTTGGCGATTTAGCCGCTTTAGAAGCACAACGGCAGGCCGATGATTCGTTAGATCACGAAACCCCCATTGAGGAGCTGTTTGAAGATCAGCTAGCCTGTGCAGATATGGTGTTGCTAACCAAGACCGATGTGATGTCAGCGGATAGCAGTCTGCAGGTGCAGCAGTGGTTACAGCAGCAGTCACCCACTGGGGTTAAAGTTGTCCCCTGCAACCAGGGTGAGATTAGTCCAGATATTTTGCTGGGTTTTAATGCAGCGGTTGAAGATAATTTGGATAGTCGTCATAGCCATCATGATCATGAAGAAGAGCATGATCATGATGACACCATTGAGTCGGTTTACGTTGAGCTAGATGAAGCATTTGAACCTGCTGTTTTAGTAAAACGTCTGCAGTCACTGGTACAGCAGCAAGAGATTTATCGCATTAAGGGATTTGTTAGCGTTCCTAATAAGGCGATGCGATTGGTTTTGCAAGGTGTGGGTCAGCGATTTGATCACTTTTATGATCGCCTGTGGCAGGCAGACGAGGCTCGGCAGACAAGGTTAGTGGTGATTGGTTCTGAGCTAGATAGAGAGACGATTACTCAGACGCTGGCGGCAGCTGTTTGAACTTTATGGTGAGATATCTATGGTTGCGATAACTCTCTTGATATCTCATACATATGCACATCTCGTTGTGGAAAAGGAATCACGATACCCATTTCATCAAAGCGAGTTTTAACTGCCTCGTATATGCTCAGGGAAACGGGCATATAGTCTGCTGTTTTTACCCAAGGTCGCACAGCAAAGTTGACGCTGCTGTCGGCTAGCTCTAGCACACCAACGGTGGGGGCAGGCTTTGACAGAATACGCTCATCTTCTGAGAGAACCTGGTGAATAGCAGTTTTGACCTGTTTTAGATCTGACTCATAGGCAACGCCGACGACTAAATCGAGTCGTAGGACACCGAGGGTGGAATAGTTAATAATGTTGTCATCGGTAAGTTTGCTATTGGGAATGACCACCGTGCGGTTATCGAGGGTGCGCAAAATAGTAGTGAGCAGCTCAAGATCTTCGACATAGCCAGAAACACCGCTGGCCTCAATCCAGTCGCCGACACGAAACGGTCGAAAAACAATTAGCAAAATACCGGCAGCAAAGTTGGCAAGCGACCCCTGTAGTGATAAACCAATGGCAAGACCTGTCGCACCAATGAGGGCAATTAACGATGTGGTTTCAATACCGAGCTGGCCTAAAATTGCCAGCAGCACAAACGCCATGATGATGTAATAGCTGGTGTTGCTGGCAAAGGCAATCAGGGTAGGGTCGATACGAGTTTTGCCAAGTGCTCGTTTTACGAAACGGCGTAGAAACTTAGCAACCCAGCGACCCACTGAGAAAATTGCGATCGCAACGATGATCTTGAGTCCTAGCGTTAGCCCGACCTCCTGCAGCTGTGCAAATACACCGCTGAACTGTTCTAGTTGTTCGAATGGCTCTCCCAAAATCGACCTCCTACACCGTTACAATTAGCTTCTGTCTATCATGAAACGCCGCCTGTAGGGGGCAAATTCCCTACGGTTTTATCTGCATGATTTTAATGGCGTTGTGACTGGGGTGATAAATTTGGACAATTTGTTACCGTTCTAAATTGTTGATATATGAAACTTAGATAGCTTGCTCACTGTCGACAAAATTGAACAAACTGTTGGGCAAAAGCAGGGTTACTGCCAAAATGCAGATGTACGTAGCTGGCTAGAACATTATGGATTTGATAGCCTTCCCAAGTTTGATGATGATTCCAGCCCTGCAGTCTGTAATTAAACTGTAATTGACCTCGTTGACTAGTCTCAAGAGAGGTTGGGGTGATGTCTAGCAGATCGCCTTGTGCATCGACAATGTCTGAATAATGGAACCGATGGCCGCGAATTGTGCCCTGGTGTGGAAAGCCGCTGTAAGCTCCAACCATGTCTACCTGGCGGTAGCCCAGCTTGACCCGCTTACCCATTTGGGTCCAAAAGGGAAGAATGCCGACAAAACGATAGCGCTGTTTCTCAGCCCCCAACAATCCCTGGGAGAGATACATAAGGCCACCGCATTCAGCGTAGACTGGACGCCCTGATGTGCAGAAAGTTGCGATCGCATCACACATTGCTCTGTTCTCAGACAGTTGTTTTGCATGGAGCTCAGGATACCCTCCACCAATGTAAAGACCATTTAAACCCTCAGGTAGCGAATCTTGGATGGGAGAAAAAGGAATCAGTTCTGCACCCGCTTGCTCTAGCAGTCTCAGATTGATCGCGTAGTAAAAACAAAATGCCTGATCCTGGGCAATACCAATGCGAACTTGAGGAAAACGCGGCAGGTGTTTTGGCCCATTTGTTTCTAAAGCAAAATTGGCGGATGCTGTTAGTTGCCCTTGGTCTGACTGTGCAATTTTAATTAATTCTTCCAAATCTAGATGGTCTGTTACCAGCTGTGCAAGAGTATCCAGGTAATGGGTCAACCCAGCTTCATTCGCACGCCACAGCCCTAAATGTCGTTCAGGAATTCTCACCGATTCAGTCCGAGGAATCCCCCCTAAAATAGACACCTGAACAGTTTGGCTGACCGCTGAACAAATACGCTTAAGGTGGGACTCACTGCCAATTTGGTTACAAATCACCCCCGCCACCGTCAGGTCTGGGTCAAAGTGTTCATATCCCAAAATCAGAGCTGCCGCACTGCGACCCAACGCTGATGCATTAATCACAAGCATGACGGGTGCCCCCAGCCACTTGGCCATCTCAGCGGTGCTCCCCGCCTCAGACTCGGCACCATAGCCATCAAACAGACCCATCACCCCTTCAACGATGGCCAGATCCGCACCCTGACACGCCTGATGAAACAGCTCAAGATTTTGATCTCGATTCAGCATCCAACCATCCAAATTATGAGACACCCGGCCTGTTGCCCGCCAATGGTGGCTGGGGTCAATAAAATCAGGGCCTATCTTAAAAGACTGGACCCGCAGTCCTCGATTAGTAAACGCCCGCATCAAGCCAATAGCGACGGATGTCTTACCAACACCACTGTGGGTTCCAGCAATAACAAGAGTGGGAATAGGCATTCTGTAGAAATTCTTTAAAAGCTAAGGATCTTTAGTTAAATAACATTTCACTTAGCGTGTCATGTCTGCATGACGCATCAGGGTTTGGCAAAATGTGAGAGTTTAGATTCTGCTCAAAAAAGGCAACCCACTTTGCTAATGGTGAATGTTTTGCAGGTGAATATCTTGCAGTTTCCGATCAAGTGTTAAATTATCCACTGTTCTCTACCTCTCTGGATTGCCCAGAGGTCATGATAACAACATGAGTCAATCTACCCCTCTTTTACTTTTGGGCCATGGCACTCGTGACCCTAATGGGCGTCAGGCATTTCTTGATTTTGCCCATCAGTTTCAATCCTATGATCCTAGCCGTCCTGTTGTTCCCTGCTTTCTAGAGCTAACAGATCCGTTAATTCAAGCAGGCATTGATAGGTGTGTTGAGCAGGGCTATCGAGAGCTGACTGTGCTACCGGTACTGTTATTTGCAGCGCGCCATAGCAAATTTGATGTGACCAATGAGCTAGATCGTGCTGGTCAGCGTCACCCCCAGCTCAAACTAAATTATGGTCGCCACTTTGGTGTATCTCTACGGTGGCTAGACCTTTGGCAAAAACGTCTTGAGCAAGCGGATAAAGAGAGTACGGTCCCACGCGAAAAAACAGTGCTGTTATTTGTCGGTCGAGGAGCCTCGGACCCGGACGCTAACGGAGATGTCTATAAGCTAGCCCGCATGCTGTGGGAAGGCAGCGGCTACGGTGATCTGGAGGTCTGTTTTACCGGCATTACCCATCCTCGAATGGAGCGCGGGTTTGAGCGAGCCCGCGCCTGGAAACCAGAGCGGATTATTGTAATTCCTCACCTATTGTTTACGGGTGTGCTGGCTAAGCGAATTCAGACGATAACCGAGCAGCAGCAATTGGCTCACCCCGAGATAGAAGTGCAGAGCTTATCGGTGATTGGTGCCGACCCAATTTTGTTTGAGCTAATTCGCGATCGCGAGCAAGAAGCCCAAGCTGGGCAGGTCTCAATGAACTGCTACACCTGCAAGTTTAGACAAGCCGTCAGCGCTCAAGGACATGGGCACGATCACGGCCACAACCACGATCATGGTCACCATAACAATCACACCCACGGTCATCCTGAAGCGAAAACCTTATACCACGGCATTCCAGATCTTTATCCAAAAGTAGATGATTACCATGAGCGGGCCTGGCAAGTACCCTAAAGCAATAGTTAAAACACAAGCCCAAAATATGCGCCCAAAATTTTCGCAAAAGCCCCATCCATACCCCATATAATCGACCCCGCCGTAACCCCTAACTTAGCGCTATTAGGAGGGACACCCCAGTACGCTGGGTCGTAGGGCGGCGTTCCGGCCCTGCCCATGGGAAGCCCCGTATGCGATTTGGAACAACGTGACTACTTCCAGAAAGGGAACTCGGAGGGACCCCACGCAGCCGGTTTTACAGTTAGTCGATTACTTAAAATCTCTCGACTGATAAAGTTGACTAATAGCGATGAAGGCTGCTCAGGGCTTTCCTCCCTGAAACCCTCCTAAAGTGGGGGCCTGAACTCCCCCACACCCCCGACAGGGTAGTCGCTAATAACAACAATTCAGGCGTGGTTAAGTTACGGCGAGGTCGATTAATCAGGTTGTCTCTTTTCTAGTAAAAACTCTTAAGCGTGAACCAATCTTGTTCCCAAAACTTATTGCATATTATCGGTTTAGGACTAAACGGTCTCCAAAGCCTTAACCCTGAAGCATTAGCTTGCCTAAAAAAGACCAAAATAATCGCCGGCAGCAAAACCCACCTCCAAACCGTAGCTGATTACCCAGCCCGTAAACTCCCCCTCGACAGTGATATTGTCACCTGGATTGACCAAATTGCAGCTATCCTCCAACAGCAATCTGTTGTAGTTTTAGCCAGCGGCGACCCACTCTTCTATGGTCTAGGGCGCCTCCTAACCGAACGATTTGATCGACGATGTCTCCGCTTTTATCCCCAGGTGAGTTCTGTCCAACTAGCCTTCAATCGTTTAGGCATTCCCTGGCAGTCGGCTACTATCGTCAGCGTCCATGGTCGCCAGCCCGATCAGCTAGAGCACGCCCTCAAACAAGGAAAATCTCCCTTAGCTATTCTGACTGACTTTGTCCATACCCCTCAAGAAATTGCCCGACTGGTTCGAGATTTACGTCCGTCAGTGCAGTACCGCATGACTGTATGTAGCCAGCTTGGGGTGGCTCAGGAGAAAATTCGGTCTGTCTCCATAGCAGAGGCAATAGATAGTTCTTTCTCCAGTCCTAATGTTGTTGTACTAGAGGCAGAACCTCTAACTTTAGCGCCGCCTCAGCCAATTTTTGGCATTGCTGATGGAGACTTTCACACCTTCCCCGATCAGCCAGGATTGATCACCAAGCAGGAAGTTCGTGCCCTATCTCTTTCTCTACTACGATTACGTGCAAATAGTACAGTATGGGATGTAGGGGCGGGTACCGGGTCTATTTCTATTGAGATTGCTCGTTTGGTTCCCGATGCCCGTATCTATGCCATTGAGAAAACCGCCGCCGGGTTAACGCTGATTGAGAAAAACTGTCGTCGCTTTGGTACTACCCAGGTGTCTCCTGTGCGGGGTGTTGCTCCGGCAGCGCTAAACGCTTTGCCTGACCCAGACCGAATTGTGATTGGCGGTGGCGGGAAAGCGATGCCAGAGATTTTGGAAGTGTGTTGCGATCGCATCCGACCTGATGGAATAATTGTTGCCAACTTTGCTACGCTAGAAACCTGTGTGCTGGCCAAACAGCAGCTACAGAATCAGGGCTGGATTGTGCAGCTATTGCAGGTAAATATTGCCCGTTCGGCGACCCTGGCCACCGCTACCCGATTTATCCCTTTAAATCCTGTCATTCTCTTACACGCTTCTCGAGCACTGTCACACTCTGATTTGGCTCAAGGAGAGGGGCATGACATCTAAGGCTCTACCCCAAAAATCTTCTTCTTGCGGCCATCTGTGGGGAGTCAGCGTAGGGCCAGGCGATAGCGAGTGGCTGACCCTAAAAGGGCTGCGAATTTTGCAAACAGCAAGTGTGGTGGCCTGTCCCCAAAATAAACACGGGGAGCCAGGCATAGCCTACACCATTGCCAAACCCCATCTGCGGCCTGAGCAAACGATTTTGTCCCTGGACCTACCCTTTGTGCGAGACCCGATACAGCTACAGCAAGCCTGGACGACGGCAGGAGAAAACCTGGTGCCGCTTTTAGCCCAAGGCCAGGATGTGGTGTTTATTACCGAGGGGGATGCCAGTTTGTATAGTACCTTTAGCTATGTGGCCCAGTCGGTGCATCGTTTGGCTCCTGCAGTAGAGATTACCACTGTGCCGGGGGTCTGTTCCCCCCTGGCAGCGATGGCGGCCCTAAACATGCCCCTATCTTTGGGGGCAGAAAAAATTGCTATTCTTCCTGTTCTATATGATGTGTCCGAACTACCCCATGCCCTGGAGTGGGCTGAAGTTGTTGTGTTGATGAAGGTGGCCTCAGTGTTTGGTCAGGTCTGGCAAACCCTGCAAGATTTAGAATTACTGGAACGAGCAAGCCTGGTGGAACGGGTGGGTTCACCCGAAGAAAAACGATATCTCAACTTGTTGAATCTAGCTGACTATAAACCACCCTATTTTTCAATTTTAATTGTGCGTCGCCATGACTATCGCTTCTAAGTCTTCTCTACAGCCAACATCCAGAATCGTGATGATTGCTCCCACCTTGGCGGGCTGTTATCAATGTCTGCAGCTTTGGGATGGTTTACAGCCTCTGGAACTGTGGGCTCGGGAAGATACCCTGATCGCTGTGGAGACTCCTGAGGATCTTGTTATCCACAGCTATAGCGGTTCCCTGGCCCCCGTCGTTGCCGATTGCTGGAGCCGAGCCACCCAGCTGGTGTTTTTCTTGCCGGTGGGGGCAGTGGTGCGGCTGATTGCTCCCTTACTCAAGCATAAACATCAGGACCCAGGGGTAGTGGCCATAGATGACGCCGGTCGGTTTGTTGTCAGCGTTAGCGGCGGACACCAGGGTGGTGCCGATGCCCTAACCCATCAATGTGCCGCGCTCTTAGGGGCTGAGCCAGTGATTACGTCAGCGGCTGAAGGCCAACAGCTACCGGCTTTAGATCTGTTGGGAACCCCCTACGGCTGGCAGCGGGGGACCGGAGACTGGACCGAGGTCGCATCCGCTCTAGCCCATCGACAGCCTATTGCCGTTCACCAGACCTGTGGCTGGACCCTGTGGCAACAGATGATACCCGAAGATTCTCCTTTTTGCTTTGATGGCCAAGAGACTATAGAGGCAAATGCTAAATCAGGGGCATCCCCAAAACTGTGGATTTCAGACCAGCGACCCCCTATTCAGAATGCAACAGGCCCCCTTCAGGTTTGCTGGCACCCGCGCACCCTTTGGTTAGGTCTGGGGTGTGAACGAGGGACATCCACGCAGCTGATTGAGGACAGTATTCGGCAGTTACTGCGCGATCGCAACCTGGCCTGGGAGTCTGTTGCGGGTATTACCTCTATTGATCTCAAGCACGATGAAGTTGCCCTTCAAACCCTAGCAGCACAGCACCAATGGCCCCTACGCTTTTTTAGCGCGGCTCAACTGAGTGAAATTTCTGTTCCTAACCCATCAGATGTTGTTGCCCAGGCGGTAGGTACCCCGTCTGTTGCTGAAGCGGCTGCTCTGCTTGTCGCCCAAAGTCAGGAGCTGATCGTTACAAAACAAGTCTTTAAAAGCAAACAGGGAGCCTGCACCATAGCCGTTGCCCGCGCTGTTCAAGACTATAATCCCCGACCGGGTCATCTGTATCTCATTGGCTCAGGCCCTGGTTCTCTAGCACAGCTTACCGCAGCTGCGCGTCAGGCTTTGTTGGCCTGTGATGTGGTGATTGGCTATGGTCTCTATTTAGACCTGTTGCGTCCCCTTTTCCATCCCACCCAGATTATTGAGACCAGCAAGATTACCCAGGAAGTACTGCGGGCAGAGCGAGCCGTTACCCTGGCCCTGCGTGGGCTATCGGTCGGTATGGTATCCTCTGGCGACTGTGTCATTTATGGCATGGGGGGGCTGGTGATGGAATGTCTGGTGCAGCGAGGCTGGGATGGTCACACACCGGGTGTTTCTGCCTTTCCCGGAATTACTGCACTTCAGGCGGTGGCAGCACGGGTGGGGGCTCCCCTAATGCACGATTTTTGTGCCATTTCTCTATCTGATTTGCTCACACCTTGGGAGGTAATTGAAAAGCGTCTAGCAGCAGCAGCCCAGGGAGATTTTGTCGTGGCATTATATAATCCGCGATCGCAAACCCGTACAAAAGGTATCGAGATCGCCCTACAGATTTTGCGGCGGCACCGCGCGGCCAATACTCCAGTTGCGATCGCCCGATCTCTCTACCGCTCCGAAGAATCAGTCCGCTGTCTCACCCTGAAGGAAGTGGATGTTACTACCATTGACATGCTGACCGTGGTTCTCATTGGCAATGGCACCACATTTTTACACCAGGGTCACATGATCACTCCCAGGGGATATAAAGTAGATGCTGTATCCTAGATGGGCCAACAAATAGCGACTCTAGCTGTATTTGAATAGATAAGCCTCACTCTTTCTTTAACAACGGAACCAGATGCATCATATAGTTTTGCTTGCCAATGGGGACACCATTCATACGAAGAATATCGTAAGCCGTAACCATATGAAAGTAAAAGTTTGGCATGAGAAAATCATTCACATAATCTCTACCAACCTTCTCTAGGTGAAGACCCTTGACTAGGTCAATGCGGCTAGACTCACTTAGCTTTTCGTCTCCAACATTAATGCTGTCAAGAAGCTCTTTAGTATTCGCTATATGTTCGTATGCCTGGGCGAGAGAGGTAACGTCTTTTCTCTAATTATCCTTTGGCTTGCCGTCACTCCACAAAGCAAAATTACGGGGCTGATTGCAGGCGAAAGCGACCTGTGTACCAAAGGGAAGCATATCAGCCACAATCCGCTTCTGTAGAAATGACTCACTATCACTAAAATATGTCTGGGCTACTTGCAA
>JBHJIV010000174.1:0-3193 GCA_050043105.1 Leptolyngbyaceae cyanobacterium
CCGTTGATGGCGCACGCATGTTCTGTCGGATTCGGGGATACTTTTCAACCTTACGTAAATACGACCAACCTATTTTGGCCACCTTGATTCGTGTGTTCTCTGGGCAATCTGTTGCTTTGACTCCTCAGCCTGAGTAGTTACCTTTTATGTTCTACGCTCAGATTGGGGAGACCGCTAAGATCCTCAGATTTTGTCTGTGCCGGCTGCTGGGGCACAAGCAGCTTTAAGCTATGGGGAATACAGCGTATGTCTAGCGGCGTGGTCCCGACCATTTCACCATCTAAAACAACTTTTTGAGCAGGATCTGTAGTGATGCGTATGTGGTTGCTGCGCATGTAGCCAACATCGTCGCGCTGAGCGGCTTGATTGCTGACAGCGGACCGAAATAGCTCATAGGAGGCAGCCAGGGTATCACCAATGCCTGACGAGGCCAGAATGGTGATATCAAGCAGTCCGTCGTCGGCAACAACTTCTGCGGGTCCTTGAGCCAAAACAGATGTAGACGGAGCAATATTAGCGATGGTAATAGCGCTAGCGCTGAGTGAGATAATTCTGTCTTCTGTTTCTAGCTGGGCTTCAAATGAATCCAGTTCACTCAGCTGCTGGATGCTTGACACAAGATAGGCAAATGCCCCAAACCGGTCTTTGGCATCGCGTGAGGCTTGTTCGACCACCGATGCCTCTAACCCGATGCCTGCCAGCAGCACCATGGGCCGTCCGTTACAGCAGGCCGTATCGATAGTCCGGGTGGCCCCGTTGATGGCAATGTCGCAGGCGGCTATCAGATTGTTTGGAATATCCAGAGCAGTGGCGATCGCATTGGCCGTTCCTCTGGGGATAATGGCCATGGGGATGTATGATTCGGCCATCGCTTCAGCGGCGGCATTGATAGTGCCATCACCACCAGAGACAATAACGAGATCTACGCCTTGTTCAACCGACTGTTGGGTGAGCGTTTGCGCATCACAGTCGGGCGATGTCTCATAGATGGTTAAGTCCAGTTCTTGGCAGAGGTGCGATCTCAAACAGTTAAGATCATCCTCAGCATTACCGTGGCCAGAAACGGGATTAAAAATTAAGTGGGCAGTACGACGCATTAATCTTACAAACGTTACTTACGGCTTAGCTGTCCATTGTGACTTTGCTGCGGCTGAAAATCGTTAAACTCGTCCTGGTTATAAAAATAAAGGGTACGAATCGGGTAAGGAATGCCGATATCAGCCTCATCAAACGCTTGTTTAATGGCCATCATCACTTGAGTCCGAATGCGGCGTACGCACTTTTGTTCAGGATGGGTCCAGTAGCGCGCCACTAAATTAATGGAGCTATCGCCAAACTCTACAATATCGACCTCGGGGGAAGGCGTGGCCATTACCTCATCCACAGACTGCAGCGCCTTCATTAGCACGCTGGTTGCCTTAGTCAGCGGCGTATTGTAATCGACACCTACAGTCAGGTCGGTGCGTCGCTGAGGTCGTGCCGTCAATACCTGCACCGGGCTGGTAAATACCACCGAGTTGGGAATAACAACATGCTCCCCCTGGTAGGTCCGAATTTGAGTTGCCCGCAGGGCAATTTCCTCTACCGTACCCTCATAGCTGTCGACAATAATTTGGTCACCAATGGAAAAAGGTTCCTGCAGCAGCAATAGGACGCCCGCCAAAAAATTCTTAAAAATATCCTGAAATGCAAAACCAATGGCCACAGAACCTAGACCCAACAGAGCCACCAGGTCACCCAGTCGTAAATCAGGAAATGCAAGCACAGAAGCTAGCAGCACACCAATTGCCCATGTGCCAACCCGGCTGGTTTGAACCAGCAGCGTTTGTAGAGACAGACTTCTAATAGTTTTACCTACAACACGCTTCACAACACGCTGAACAACAGTGGCCAGAAAACTGGTGGCCACCAAAATTAGAACTGCCATCAGCAGCCCAGGTAAAATGGTGACGAACTGACCAACTAAAGCGACCAGCGTTCTGTTCACTTCCTCAATTAAAGATGACATATAGCTCTACACTTTAAACTTTAATGCAGCAGACTGCGCATTTATGAAACCACCTGCTGCTGGCTCAAACATCTATCTAAAGAGAGACCTATAAACTCATTACCTTAATTTTTAAGAATGTCTGCACGAAGACAGAGATCTGATATTAGCCAGGAGATTCATTGTCTTTCCCTAGGCAGATTTGAACTAGCTAGCCAATGAGATAAACCTATAAGCGTAGTTGAAGAACAGCTACAAAGCATCAGTGATTCTCGAGGATCTTGTTGATAGACGTTGTTGTTTACTCAGTTGTCTGTCGAGCGGAGGCTCAGGTCGCTCTGCACGTAAAGGAGATAAAAATGAGTACCAAACAAGCATATCAACAGAAGATTGAGGCCAAGCTAGAGACTCTGGACGCCCAAATAGTAAAAATGCAGGCAAAAGCTGGGCAAGCCAATGCTGAGCTAAACGCTAAGTATCAAGAGCAGCTGCGTTTATTAACTGAGCGTCGTGAAACAGCCCGCCTTAAGTTAGAAGAATTTAAGCAGTCTAGTGGAGCCGCATGGGAGACCATGCAAAGCGGAGTTGAGAGCGCTTTTACTGAGTTGCAAAAGTCCTTTGACAAAGCAGCCGCACAGTTTAAGTAGTCCAGTTAGTAAATTGAGGAAAAAACTATGGTTTTTACTAGTCTTTCACGTTGGGTCCGTGCTGTAAAAGCACTTGCTGTTGCATTTATCTGTGCAGCTGCATTAGTTGTAAACAGCTCACCCGCATTCGCATTTGGCATGAAGACACCGGCTGAGCCTTCAGAAGGAACCGCTCAGCTCGATGAAGTTTACCAAGAAGCAAAGCAGGTAACCGAAAGCCAGCCCCGTGGCATGGAGAGAGTTCAGGATAAAGCCACCCAGGGTCTCAACAGTGTCCAGGGAAGTGCCGACTCTGACAAGATGAAGTCGGCTGGCGACTCCAGCGAGGCTAACACTGTCAAAGGGGATGTCAAAAAGGCTATGAAGTCAGCCGCAGAGTAGGTAGAAAGCAGCGAATTTTTCTAAACAAAATAGTGAGCCTATTAAACGACAATTACTTTGACGGGTCGCGTCAATTATTTTGGCGGGTAGTACAAGGATTCGTCATAGCCTAACAATCAAGCTTGAGGTCATCGCCGCTGACAATCACTCCAGCCCATCAGTGGAAGTGATTCAGGTG
>JBHJIV010000175.1:0-4405 GCA_050043105.1 Leptolyngbyaceae cyanobacterium
CCCATCACCACACTCCTCCCCCACCCCCTATCTTTTTTTTTTTTTCGTTTTTTTTGTTTTTTTTCCTTTTTTGTTTTGGTTTTGGGCTTTTCTATTCCCCCCCCCTACCCAAAACCAATTGCGAATTAGTAATAGGACACCCCAAGGGTAAAACCCTTTAGTTGGTGAATCTAGAATTTTCCGTCAAAAATTAATCTTGTTTAGTTTTTCCACTAGCTGCGGAAAAGCCGAGTGTATAACGTTTCGTGCTGCATACTTGCGATCGCACTGCCCCAGCCGCTCACATACAGCTCATCATCCTTTAGGGCCACGCTGGTTTCTGCCGCTGTCCTCAGGTCTGGAATGAGCTCTAGCAAACAGCGCTGACCCTCAGTTTGACCCTGGGGCACCAGCTTATCGGCGGCTCCATTCAGGTTGGCCGCCCAGCTTTGTAGATAGCCTAGGGCCATGGTGTGAGTGTCAATTTGCCAGTGGGCGGCGATGATGCCAAACGCGACGGCAAAGTTGCACGGGGTATCGCAGTGGCTAAAGCTGGTCTTGAGTTCGGGATGTAAAGATTGCCCCAGACGGACTAAGGCACGACCCATTTGCCAGCTTTGCTGCCGCAGTTCGGCAGTATCACGGCTGGCGGTTAGCCAGTGGTTCCAATAGTTAAGCTGGTCGGGGGTATGGAAATTGTGATGAGTGCGGGTTGCGATCGCCACATCTAACCGGACGCCGCCATAGCGTAACTCCTGAAGCAGCCAGTGTTTTAGCGTTAACCTATCCGTCAGATGGCGATGGGCCACCAGTGTTTCTAACCCTTCTGAATAGCTAAAGGCCCCCACTGGCAACGCTGGACTTGTAAGCAGCAGCAGCTTTAGCAACGCCTGCTCATTAATGGTGATGGCCATAGGCGCCCGCCCTGCGAGCAACGCTTGTTCGTTAGTGGTTATGACCATAGGCGCCCGCCTCCGGCTGAAAAGGGACAGTGTCGCGTGTGACAGCAACTCCCAGCTGATGCAGCATCGACTCTAGTACTGAGTCTGGAGCTAGTCTCAGATAGTTCACACCGCTCTCAAGCATCACATGACGGTTTCACAAATGATAGGCAGCTTTTAATAGAGACAGTTGCCCCCCCTCAAGAGCCTGTACAGTTATTACAGGCGCAGGCTTTGCCAAAATTTTTAGCACCTGGTCATGCTCGGCTCCACCCAGACAATCCCCATCTTGCAGAACGGTTCCCCGTGGCATTTCTAGATAGAGGTCATCCATTTGTTTAGACCTTGGTCGAGTCTGGCTCAAATTTGTATCACAACGTATACTACCGTCCGTAATCTCCCCAGAAAGCCTGTAGCGATATCGAGAACGGACACGCTCCTCGGCTGTTAGCGCTAAGGTCAGTGTCGGCTTATGCGCTGACGACACCTTTTGAGTAAAAACGTACACCTTACACAAATAACGTATTGCTACTACAGCATGGCATAAGTCCGCTTAAAGAAAGCAAACATGTCTATGCCGACACCCAAACTGTCACACCTACTTACGGATTTTTCAAAGCAGCACGTGAGGTAACTATTAACAAAGTCATCCGTATTTTTTACTAGTTTTGCTCAGCATTTTATACGAATAGGCGCCACTAGCACAGTCAACGAATTTCAGAACTTTATCTGCCAATTACTTCTTGTTAGTTATGGCTTCTCAGACCCAATCTGTTCCCAAAATGACTTCTCCGCAGGCTGCAGCAACGAGCGACTTAAGTGAACCCTTTGATATGCAGGCAGCGCTTCTACTAGCCGCTATTGAAAATTCAGCCTTTGGTCTTATTATCGTCTCTCAAAATGGAGCCCTTTTGCATAAAAATAAACATGCCCAAACTCTACTTAGAGAAATGACATCTCCATCCTCTGCCGACATTCCTGATGTTCTCTGGCACTCGTGTCAAAGCCTTACAGAAAATAAAGATGAATCCCTGGCACTACTTCCAACAGATTACACAATTGTTTTAGAAGATGAGATTGCAACTCAAAACGGTTCTATCTACGCAAGGGTGCAATGGTTTGATTGGGATAACAACATCTACCAATCTGATAGTTGTTTTCTAATTACCTTAGAAAATCGTCAGCGATCTCTCACCGTAATCGCTAACCAAGAAGCCCAGCGCTATGGCCTTACCACCCGTGAAACAGATGTATGGCGCTTAAAGCGTATGGGGAGTAGCTACAAAGAGATTGCCGCTAGACTGTATATTTCTGAAAATACTGTCAAGAAGCATTTGAAGAACATTTATTCCAAAAAAGAACAGTCTGCCTGGTAGATATCAATTGAGACATCCCTCCTAGATGGTGAGAGGTTAGCTTGCTCTGGTTAAGATCTTGTTCAAAGTTGAACTCATGATTTTAGCCAGAGTAATCATATTCAGAAGAGGCTGTGTAAGAAACGTAGCGTAGACTGTTGATGGAGTGTTTAAGGATATTGCGTGGGGACCCTCCGAGTTCCCTTTCTGAAAGTTGATTATCGATGTTCTCTAGCTCACCACCGTCCTTTAAATCGCTACTATGGTTATGGTCAATCATGGTTTAACCCAGTAACGTGTGCCTATGCTTCCCAAAGACGATCTGCTTAAGGGGGTTGAAAATATCGAAACCCTAACCCGTGTTATCGATCAAGCCGATCAAGCGATTCGTACGTGGGAGCCGGTCACTACCGATTTTCTATCGCCACCGGAGCTGTATGAGTCTCAGGCTGTATTTGGTCGCCTAACCGATATTCATACTCAACCCCAGGGGGGATATCCCCAGGCTGAGCGACAGCGCTTGACCATAGCGCGTACTGAAATTCCATTAGAAGGTCAGGAATTGCCCCTCGCATTGCTCAGCGTAGCCGGTAACTTTTTATTCGATACGGCGACCCACCGCGACTTTTTAGGCGCGTTGCTCGGGACTGGCATTGTCCGCGAAAAGGTAGGAGATATTATTGTCTTAGGTGAGCGTGGGGCTCAAATTATTGTGGTGCCAGAGCTTGTCGAATTTTTAGCGATGAGCCTGACTCAGGTGCGTTCAGTTCCCGTAAAAACCAAAGCAGTTGACTGGAGCGAACTGCGGGTACGAGAACCGAAGAAAAAGGAAATGACCACCGTAGAGGCATCTATGCGGTTGGATGCGGTTGCATCAGCAGGGTTTGGCATGTCTCGCAGCAAAATGGCGGATATGATTACATCCGGAGACGTGCGGGTTAATTGGAAAACGATTTCTCAATCTAGCCACTCACTAAAATCTGGCGATCTTGTCGCTATTCGAGGTAAAGGTCGTCTAGAGATTGGCGATGTCATGATTACTAAAAAACAGCGTTATCGTGTTGGGTTAACGCGGTATATCTAAAATATTGGACAGTAGTCTAACACCGTATTGATTGCACTGAGCTAACCTAGGAGTACGTTTGTTGCTTGCTAAGTTTAAACCCATCTGAGCCGCCCACAGCGCTGTTTGGTTTAAGCCCACAGCAAAGCTTGCAACAACAGACACACTGCTTTTTGGTCTATCCTCTTATGCATCATCTTTCTGATCGTGCGTGTTCATTACTAGATAACGAACTTAAACGTCTTTGTGAAGGAAAACCGGCTGAGCAAATACGCTATAACATTGTGGCTAAGCGCCTCAAAAAGATGCAGGAGCAAGAGGGAGATCCTGCGACATACGCGGACTTAAAAGATGCTGTTGATGACATCTTTCCCGAATTTGATGAACAGATTTTGAAACAAGCTGCCAAGCTAAATCTGCCCAGTCCAGCCATTCGTTCTACCAAGTGGCTGCTGGGCTTGGCGGTTGGCGCTGCAGCCCTAGCTGGCGGTTTTTGGTTTGTTAATTTGCCCTATCCAATGGTGCGCTGGCCTGTGGCGAGAACAGTTCCTATACTGTTGCTGCCAAGCTTTATGCGTATGGACCATAACTACCGGCAGGCGATTATTTACACTGAACAGGCCGATCAGCTGATCAACAATGCGACGAGCGCGGCTGATTTTACCCTAGGTTCAGAAAAGTCAGCCCAAGCGCAGGAACACTTGGACCAATTACCTGTCTGGTTTCTGGGTTATTATCCTCAACGCTACTGTCAGTTTTTTAGCTGTGGCTGGAGATTTACATTAGACGAGTTTCGAGATGCTCGTGCATTGATTGGCCGCATGGAGGCTCAGATTTTTCAAGAACAAAATGCACTAGATCAGTTAAATGCTGGCACCTCAATGGTTAAAGCAGCCAAGCAACAACATCAGCAAGCGCAAACATCTGCCGAAAAGACAGAGGCTTTGACGGCGTGGCAGACCGGTATGGATAAGCTAAATGAGATTCCATCTGGGACTTTGGCGGGTGGTCAGGCTCAAACACGTCTGCAGGCGATTCAGCGAGACTGTGCCGATTTGGCAGGTGCG
>JBHJIV010000176.1:0-4454 GCA_050043105.1 Leptolyngbyaceae cyanobacterium
CCCCCCCCCCCCCCCCCCCCCCCCCCCCCCGGTTCTCCCCCTCTTTGGCCGGGGGGGGTGTTTTTGGGGTCCCCCCCCCCCCCCCCCCCGACTTTATGCGGGACTGCCCGGTCTGGTGCAGGTGGGTGCATTGGACACAGCGGCGGTGGCAGCACTCATTCGTCGGTATAGCATTCGAGCCATCGTCGACGCGTCCCATCCCTTTGCCACCGAGATTTCTAAACAGGCCATAGCTACTCGCCTACCCTATCTACGCTTTGAACGGCGGTTGTGTACTCTAGACCCCCCTGCCGAGTCTGTCCCTGATTTAGACTCCCTCTTTCAGCCTCAATATTTTGAGAAGCGCCGGGTGTTGCTCACCCTGGGTATTAAAGCTTTGCATCGATTTCGACACTGGCAACCGCGGGCTCACCTCTGGGCCAGAATTCTGCCAACGGCTCAAGAGCAAGCAATTCAGGCCGGATTTCAACCAGAGCAGCTAATTTGCGATCGCTCCCCCACCAACACCCTGGCAGAACAAAGACTATGGCGACGGTTAGGAGTAGATACCGTTGTCACAAAAGCCAGCGGTGGTCCTGGAGGAGTGCCTATAAAAATAGCCGCAGCGAAAGCTTTAGGAGTGAGGCTGTTGGTTATTACTCGTCCAAAATTGGTCTACCCTCAACAAACCAATAACATAGATGAAATTATTACATTCTGTCTTGATAGATAATTAAGGTAGATGGTTCATTGTCAGATCATAGCTATGGCCTACAGTCAGTTCAAAACCCTTGCTAGTGTTAAGGATGCATTTGGTCTGGTCACCAAAGAGGGGGTACGGTTTTTGCCAGATCTAGCCCCCCATGAACCATCGACCACGCTAAAAAGCTTTTTAGACTATAGTTTGCCTGTTGCAGTAGCAACAGGGAGTGAAAAAGTACGTTCAGAGCTAATCATAAGCCCCGTTCTATTGGAAGTGCGGCAAATCTTACAACAGCAGATTAGCTTTTTCTCAGGAGAAGATTTTACCGTTGATGAATCGGTGGGGTTAAATGGTACCTGTGATTTTTTGTTGAGTCGCTCAACGGAACTAATTGATATTGAAGCCCCTGTTTTTATCTTGGTTGAGGCGAAGAAAGCAGATCTTAAATCTGGACTGGGACAGTGTGCGGCAGAGATGATAGCCGCCCAGCGATTTAATCAGAAAAAAGAACAGCCAATCTCAACAATTTATGGTTGCGTAAGTAATGGTACCCAGTGGCGTTTTATGCAGCTACAGGGACAGCAGTTAACTATTGATCTAAATGATTATCCGTTACCTCCAGTGGGTCAAATTCTTGCTTTTCTAGCCTGGATGGCCGAGAACTAAGCGATTCATTCAACACGATATTAGGAGAAACTATGGCCAGAGACGGGTACTCATTGCCAGTCTTTGCTGTTGCTGCTGCTAAAGCTGCTTTTATTCATCTTCTTGTCCAGTATAGAAAGGGAGAACAAGTTTCTAAGGCCCTGCTATCTGACAGTGAACATGAGATGCAAGTAACCGTTGATCTGGCTCCGGGTGAGGCTGCGATCGCAATCCAACAAGTAGCCAGCATCGACTCTGCCACCGCCCTTGGCATCTGTCTCAGCGACCCCGGCGATAATCTTGACTTAACTCGCAACACCCCCATCTGGGCTTGGGTCAGCCTTAAAGAGAGTTGTGCAGATGCGAGTGACAACCTGATTTTTGAAGCTTGTGAAGTGATTGGACATACCGCTACTTGTGTACCCGCTTTCTATGCCTATGTCCGTAAACTGTTCGATGTGAATGTTCGTCCCCTGATTCCAGTGCAGCACCAGGCCAGGGTACGAATTATTTTGCCAGAGGGTCGCCGTTTGGCCGAACGTACTTCTAATGAAGCCTTTGGTATTTTGGACGGTCTGGCGCTCCTGGGCACCAGCGGCATTTCTCAACCCCACTCATCTACTGACCAATTAGAAGAGTATCGGGCTAGTCTGCAAAAGGCGATTCAGACCACATCGCATCTCGTGTTTTGTATTGGTCACAACGGCCAGCGAACAGCACTCCGATTAGGTATTGCCGAGCAGCAGATTGTGCAGACGGGTAACTGGCTAGGACCAATGCTTGTGGAGGCAGGACTGCGGGGTGCGGAATCTGTTTCGTTGCTTGGCTATCACGGCAAGCTGATTAAGCTGGCAGGCGCCATTTTTAATACATCGAGTCATGTGGCTGATGGCAAATTGCCGATACTGGCGGCGGCGATTGCTCAGGTTGAGGAGATTTTAGAATCCGGGGAGCGTTTAGATGTGATTCGGTCGGTGCTAGCGGCTCCTACGGCAGCGGCGGCACATGAGCTGCTTATAGAAGCGAAGTTAGCGGAGCCGGTGTTTGGGTTGTTGGCACGTCAAATTAGCGATCGCGCTCAGGCGTATATTCTGAAGTATGCAAATGTGCGGGTAAAGGTGGGGACTGTGCTGTGCGATCGCAAAGGCCATATCATCGCTCAAGATACCGAGCTTAGGCTTGAGACAAATAGGTCAGGGCATTAACAATGGCGGCGGCGACAGGTGAGCCACCTTTACGTCCTTTGACCAGAATCTGGGGTACATCCACCTTGGTCAAGGACTGTTTAGCTTCTTCAACAGCAACAAATCCGACGGGGACTCCTACAACCAAGGACGGATGAATTAAGCCTTGATGAATTTGTTCTGTCAGTGCCAACAGCGCTGTTGGCGCATTGCCAATAACAAAAATGCCGGTGGAATATTGTTTAGTCAGAGCCAACATGCCTGAAGCTGTGCGCGTCGTAGCACCGTTACTATCTGCGATAAAGTTCTCAGGAACATAATCCAGGGCACAGACGATGGCAGAATGCCCGATTCCCTTGAGAACACCTGCAATACCCATCTTCACCATGCGTACATCCACAATTACCGGCTGCTGTTGCTGAAGTGCCGTTATTCCAGCTGAGATCGCACCCTCACTAAACTCAAACAAATCCAACAGCTCAAAATCTGCCGTGGCATGAATTGCTCGACGGATGATGGCATATTCCTCAGGTGAATGGGAGTGAGCACCAACCTCTCGATCAATGATGGCAAAACTTTCGGCGGTAATGGGGTGAAGCTGCATAGGGAGAGGATGAAGGTGAAAGGTGGAAGAACGAACAATTTGGGTTTCATAGGGACGTTGTATGCAACGCCCCTACGGCGTAATTGGCGACGATTGTTACGGTTCTAATGCCTGGGTAAGGGCGGCTAATAGCTGATCGTTTTCTGCAGGAAGACGAACGGCAACGCGAAAATAGTTCTCCCCAAGTTCTGGAAAACTAAGACAGTCGCGGATCAAGATTTGATGAGATCTGAGTAAATCTTTTTGTAATTGGGTACTAGGGACATCTGTTTTGACCAGGAGGAAATTGGCGGCACCGGGTAGGGGGCTAAGCCCAGGTAGTGCCTGGAGCCCTGTCGTGAGGGCCTCGCGGCTAGAGGGGAGCCAATCCCAGGTTTTTTGTTGGAAAGAGCGATCGTTGAGGGCTGCGATCGCAGCCACCTCCGCCAATGTATTCACCGGCCACGGATCGCGCCAGCGTTGCCAGCGTTGCAGGTAGTCGGGATGACCAATGGCATAGCCTAGCCGCAGGCCGGGGAGACTGTAAAATTTGGTTAGCGATCGCAACACAATTAAATTAGGAAAGTCTAACACCAGATCCAATAAACTTTGTTGTTGCTCCGGCGGCAGAAAGTCCATAAACGCTTCATCCACAACTACCAGAGCAAATTGCTCAAGATAGGGCAACAGATTCTCACGCAGTGTGAGGGTGCCAGTAGGATTGTGGGGGTTGTTAAGCAACAATCCACAGTTTGCAGATGCGGCGATGCCTGCCTGGGGTGACCTGGTCTCCAAATCCATGGGCACAGGAATCACCGTAGCGTTAAAAGCTTTGCGCCCCCGTTGGTAATCGGCAAATGCAGGTGTTACCAGATAGGTGGCGTCTAACTGGGCCAGTTCTCGACCCGCCCAGGTCAATAATTCTGCTGCTCCATTGCCCGGCAAAATCCAGTCTATGGGCAGATTGTGAAAGTTGCTGAGGGCTGACCGCAGTTGAATATAGTTGGGGTCAGGATAATTCTTAAGGCTATGGAGATGGCTGGTCAGCACCGTCAGAACAGACTGAGGTGGTCCCAATGGATTAATGCTCGCCGAAAAATCTAAAATCTCTACCGGTTTGCAATGAGCATATTGGGCCGCCCAATTACGATTACCCCCATGGGTGGGACGATCTGGACTGGAAGGAGCGCGCGCTGTAGTCATATGGTTTTATGTTTACAATTTCAGACACCCAACTGCAACATATTAGGGAATGTATAACCTACCTGTTCCAAGGTATTTGTCAAGGTCAAGAATAATTGCGACAAGACGTTCAGCACATCGCTCTCGATAATGGCTATTTCCTAACCGCCTCAGGTTA
>JBHJIV010000177.1:0-21088 GCA_050043105.1 Leptolyngbyaceae cyanobacterium
CAAATTCACATCCACAATAAAATGCTGCTTAATCCCTAACTGGCTAGCCACTACCCCAGCTGCCACCAGCTCTCGTTCATGGCGTTGCCCATAGCGAAAGGATAGAGCAATCAAGTCATACCCATCAGCGATTGCCTGGGCGGCTGCGGTCGCAGAATCCAGACACACCGACAGTAAAACAACGGCTTATCTCATCGCGCTACCGAACACCTAAAAACTTGTGGGTTTGCAAACTAACACGCCAGTCTGGCTGGTGTGTTACATAGTCAACCACCAGCTGCTGGCTTTGGTCGCTGGTCCACTCTGGCTGGAGCAGCTTAATGGCCGTTACCGGCACCTGAGCCGCTTGCTCCACTGCCCAGGCCAGGTCGTCTTGGTTAGCGATGACTACTTTTAATTCATCAACATGGGTATAGATATCCGGCAAGGGTGGTTTAAATTGTTTAGGCGATAACGATACCCAATCAAACTGGCCACTAAAGGGATGAGCCCCTGAGGTTTCTAGATGAATCCGTAACCCAGCTCGTCGGAGTGACTGAGTCAGCGGCACAAGGTCGTGCATTAATGGTTCTCCACCCGTAATCACCACCATAAAGGGGTTAACTGCTCTTGCCTGCTGTACTAAATCATCCACACTGACTAGGGGATGGGGCTGAGTACTCCAAGAGAATTTAGAGTCACACCAGGGACGGCCCACATCACAGCCCGCCAGGCGAATAAAAAATGCGTTTGTCCCGGTCCATACTCCCTCACCCTGGACCGAGTGAAATGTTTCGACAACCGGGTGGCGGACAGTTCCTGTTGCCTCAGGGGTTGTCGGTTCAACGAGAGAAATATCTCCTATTCCAGACTTAAAACGTCCTGCTAAATTCATGCGTCCTCCTCATATTCGGCCCATGAATCAGGCGTTTCAGATACGCTAACCTTTAGCGTTACTCCCTCTGGCAGACTCTTACATGTCTTGTCGTAGATAAATTTTGCAATCATCTCAGCCGTGGTCTCATAGCCCTCTGGCAGGACATCGTTAAGCAAACAATGGTCCAAGCCCCCTTTTTCCATATCGCGTTTAGCCCAGCGTAGGGTACGAAAATCTGTCACCATGCCCTCATGGGGACAATATTCGGAGCTGTGGAGTTTTGTTGCGGCTGCCTCCATCCGCACCCGATAGGTATGGCCGTGCATACGACCGCAAGGACCGTCATAGTCTTTGATGAAGTGGGCGGCATCAAAGGTGAATTCTGTTTTTAGAGTCCATCTAGCCATGGGTGCAGAAAACCAAATAAGCAGTCCTTTATGATAGTCCACAAATTACTAACTGCTTTGCTGAGTGCAGCAACCGGGTGTAGGAAAAACTGATGCACACATCTAGGGGTTAACTATATAAAGTGGCTGACAGCACTTTGCCACCCCCAGTAGCAAAGTGCTACAAAAACTATAGTAGGAGCTGTATTAAAGCAGCCTGCTGCCACTTGTACCTTTTTGTCCCGTAACAAAATTTGCACTATTTACTCCTTTAGGTCTAGCACTTCACCAGCAAACTAGCTGACAATAAGCGCATGAGAGATCTTGAGCATTGACAAGCATGGCCGACCAACAGTCCCAAAATCCTACGGAGCGGCAATTAGTTGAATCATTAGATTCCCAACAGCTGGCATTGGTGGCAAGCTGGCTGTTATCTGAGTTAGAGTGCCGAGTTGAAGAGGGGTACAGCCACCCTGATCTAGTGTGGTCTCTGGCCTGGATGAGTCAGAAATTGTGGATATTCTCATCGAATAAACAACCACCCCATTAACCAGATCTTTCATTAGAAAGCTCTGTATTGCGATACGTTAATACATCAGGTACCGCCGGTTAACATAACTTGCGTAAATTCTCGGTACTTTTTGCGTACATTCGCTCTATTTTTCCGGACCCAACAAATCAAAACTAGATTTGTAGCTCTGCCCACAGAATACATATCATTGCCGAAAGCTTTAGATAGCCACAGCTATGTGCGGCACAACCTGCTGGAGACATCCAGTAGATTGCTATAGTTTTGATCCCCTCAAGAAACCATGCATACAGAAACTCAGCTCCATTCCAGTGATCAAGTTCTTGTCAACTCGCTAACCCCCGAGCAAATTATGGCGGTTGCTGAATGGATGGGAATTGAGACAAAACTTAGGACAGAGGACCATCACGGTCAACAGGTTAGGGAAACGTTGGAGTGCATGGCCGAACGCCTACGAGAACTAGCACCCAAAAGCAAGTACTACACAAAACCTAGCAATAACCTTCCAAAAGGGTATATGGTCAGCTATTTGGAGCTTTTCTAAGTCGTTTGTCAACCGTAACCAGAGCAATACTAATTTAAACCACACCTGTCAGCGTCTTAGGGAATTTTCGGATTAACTGCAGCAGCTACGCTACCGTAAATTTCCCTAGATCTTTAAGATTCATCTGACTATGTTGTGTGACTACTTTCAACTGTCGGTACATCAACAGCACCCTGGACTTCGGACTTTGCTTTGCTGATGCGAGCTAACATAGCAAGCAAGAATCCCTGTGGAGGGAGATGACTTGGCCGCTTAGCATTCATCGCAATGGCCTTCTTGATGGCTTCTTCCAAATCGCCACCTTCTAAAATCGTGGTAATGATCCACATATGTACGTAATTTAGGGAACTGTGTTCATATACTCTTTGCACGGTAATTAAAAAGCATCAGCAAGATTACTTAGATGCTTATCAGAAAATTTAACTAGACATGTTTGGATTTAGACCTGACTGTCTCCGTGTATTCAAATAGATAGCAATGTGTCTGGTGGGTCAGCCACATAACAGATGCCGAGTTTTCAAGGGTTTCCAGCATTGAATAGAAAATCTCGGGTCAATTAAATGTACGTAAATTTGATCATTAAGGGGGGATACCCAATGCCAAGGTCAACTAATAAATTTCATGAAATCCTCACATTCTTAAAGGGTGTAATAGCCTGAAGGAATAAAAAAGCATCTAAATCTTGACGCTTAATGCCAATTTTGGCGCTTAATGGCATCAAGTTTCTATCCGAGAAAGGCTCGGTAGTCCTATAGAATCTTTCCCAAATACCTAGGCCAAAGTTTCCCACTATCTCCATCCATGACTAAAAAGCGAATTCTTTCGGGCATTCAAACCACCGGTAACTTACATTTGGGGAACTACCTCGGCGCAATTCGTAATTGGGTAGAGATGCAGGATGAGTATGACTGCTTTCTATTTTTGGCAGACTTACACGCCATTACGGTACCCCACGACCCAAAACTGCTGGCGGAAAACACTTATAAGGTTGCTGCCGCCTATTTGGCCTGTGGGATTGCTCCGGCCCGCTCGACGATTTTTGTTCAGTCCCATGTGAGTGCCCACAGTGAACTGGCTTGGTTATTCAACTGCATCACGCCCCTCAACTGGTTAGAGCGCATGATTCAGTTTAAGGAGAAGGCGGTTAAACAGGGGGAAAATGTGAGTGTCGGTCTGCTGGATTATCCGGTTTTACAGTCTGCGGATATCTTGCTGTATGAGCCAGATTTTGTGCCTGTGGGTGAAGACCAAAAGCAGCACATTGAGCTGACCCGCGATATTGCGGCACGGTTAAACCATCAGTTTGGTAAGAAAAAAGAGCCGGTGCTTAAGGTGCCTGATGCGCTGATTCGGGCTGACGGGGCGCGGGTGATGAGCCTGACCGATGGCACTAAGAAGATGTCAAAGTCGGACCCGTCTGAACTGAGTCGTATTGAAATCGGTGATACGCCTGAGTTAATCAAGAAAAAAATTAAAAAGTGTAAGACTGATCCATCGCGCGGCTTGGAATTTGGCAACCCGGAGCGGCCTGAGTGTAATAACTTGCTAACGCTGTATATGCTGCTGTCGGGTAAAGCAAAAGAAGCGGTGGCAGAGGAATGTGCGGATATGGGGTGGGGGCAGTTTAAGCCTTTGCTCACTGACACTATGGTGGCAGCACTGCAGCCGATTCAAGAAAAATACCAGTCACTGATGGACGATCGCGGCTATCTGGAGTCGGTGCTAAAGCAGGGGAATGAGAAAGCGATCGCAATTGCCGATAAGACCTTAGCTAAGGTAAAAGATGCCCTAGGCTATTCAAAACCCCTGTGAAACTGCGCGCTGAAAATCGTCAGTGCCCACTGTCTCGTAGGATAGGTGATAGGGCTCCTCTGTTTTATCAAACAAGCGGTCTCTAACCTTTCATACACTTTTGCTTCAATAACGTTTTCAATGACGATTTCCAACGGCTCCGCTTCGGCCCCTTCTTTGCTGCGATCTGCGATCGCAACCCGTCAGTTTATCATTACCGCTGAGGTGATGCCCCCCAAGGGGGGCGACCCCAGCCACATGATCAAAATGGCGCAGATGCTGCAGGGGCTTGTACACGGGGTCAATATTACCGATGGCAGCCGGGCCGTATTGCGCATGTCGTCACTGGCCTCAGCTGTGTTGCTCAAGCAGGCCGGGGTTGAACCGATTTGTCAGATGGCCTGTCGCGATCGCAACCGTATTGGTCTCCAAGCCGACCTGATGGGAGCCCTTGCCCTCGGCATTCACAATGTCTTGGCCTTAACTGGAGACCCCGTTAAAGCAGGCGATTACCCGAAAGCACGAAGTGTTTTTGATTTAGAGTCAGTGCGGCTGCTGCGCACCATCGGTCTGCTCAACCAGGGGATTGACCTCAACGAGAAACCACTTTCTGATGGCCCCCTCGATATTTTTGCTGGCGCTGCAGTTGACCCCCAATGCTCAAGCTGGTCGGGGTTACAAAAACGATTTGAGCGCAAAGTTGAAGCCGGAGCCCAGTTTTTCCAAAGCCAGCTGATCTCTGACTTTGAGCGTCTAGAATAGTTTATGACCCAGATCGCAGCCCAGGCCCAACGACCCGTATTAGCCGGCATATTTTTGCTCAAATCCGCTAAAAATGCGGCTTTTCTCAACCGCAACGTGCCTGGAGTCCACATTCCAGAGGATATTATTAATCGTCTGGCCGCAGCTAAAGAGCCACTGCAGGAAGGAATTGCGATCGCGGCTGCGCAAATCAAACTGGCCCAGAGTTTGTGCCTGGGTGTACACTTTATGGCTATTCGGCGCGAAGACTTGATTCCTGAGATTTTGAACCGGGCAGGTATTGACCCGATTTACCAAGCTGCACCACCTCTAGAAACACCAAAGCCACTAGAATTTTCAGTGTTACAGCATTAAATCTTTGCAAATTGAGCGCCTGATTACGAGCAGTGGGCCTAATCTCCCCGCTGCCCATTCACCATTTGCCGGATATCCTCACTGGGCGATTTTATGGCGCAATCGGCAGGATGTGATTTATTCATCCCCTCTTCACCCCACCTGATTTATGAATCTACAGCCTCAGCTCATTTCAGATTGTGGGTCCGCTTCTCAGCACTCTCAAGATGAGCCCCAACCCAATGACTCACGGTTACTAGATGCCTATTCCCAAGCCGTAACCCATGTTGTAGAAACCGTCAGCCCTGCCGTCGTCAATATTGAAGTGCGTCGTTTACGACTGCGGGCCGATCGACGTCGTCCGGTGGATGTCAGTGGCAGTGGCTCAGGGTTTCTATTTACCCCCGACGGGTACATCCTGACCAACAGCCATGTGGTCCACAACACCGACATGATTGAAGTCACCCTAGCCGATGGTCAAAAGCATCGAGCCGAGCTGATTGGTGATGACCCTGATACCGATCTAGCCATTATTCGGATTCCGGGTTCTAATTTTGTCCATGCCCAACTGGGCGACTCCGATGGGCTTAAGCCCGGCCAGCTAGTTATTGCCATCGGTAACCCGCTGGGCTTTCAATGCACCGTGACGGCTGGTGTTGTCAGTGCCCTAGGGCGTTCATTTCGATCCAAGACGGGTCGCTTAATCGGCGATGTCATTCAAACCGATGCTGCCCTAAATCCAGGTAACTCCGGTGGGCCTTTAGTCAATTCCCATGGGGAAATTATTGGGGTAAATACGGCCGTTATTCAAGCAGCCCAAGGCATCTGCTTCGCCACTCCCATCAACATGGCTAAACGGGTGATTCGGCCCTTGATGCAGATGGGTCGGGTACGACGGGGTCGCATTGGCGTGGGTGGCCAAACGGTTCCTTTGCCACAGCGTCTAGTGCGTCAGCATAATTTATCGGCAGACAGCGGCGTACTCGTCACCTGGCTAGAGTCTGGCAGCCCTGCTCAGGCAGCAGGGCTACAAGAACGGGATATCGTTGTTGCCTTTGCACATAATCCCATTCGCAATGTAGACGATCTCCATCGGCTGTTAGACGAAGACACCATCGGGTTACACGCTCAGCTCACCATTTTGCGCCAAGGTCAGCGACTATCTCTAGCCATTGTTCCTAGAGAGTCACAGCCTGACTAGGCTTTATATCAATCATTCAGCCCAATCTAATCTGCTGCGGGTCAAGCTCTAAACCAATCGGCATACCGTAGTGCATCTCTTCAATAAACTCCGTTAACACTTCAAGGGTTGACGGATCTTGAAAATGCTCAGGTTTTGTTTCAGGGTGAGGATAGTAAATTAAACCCGGCAGTCGCTTGCTAGAGGGTAAAATCACTCGACAATCAAAGAATGAAAAATCCTCTGGCGGGCTATTTTCAGCCCATTTCACCTGTCTAAACGTATATTTGGCCTGCTGCACCTCATAGCAAGCGGGCTGAATAGATATATTGATTGTTCCAGGGAAATAATCATCCAGACAGAGCCCTTGGGCCTCAAACACAGGCATCTGCAATTGCAATGTCCCCTCTGGAAAACGCGGATCATTGGCTTGTCCAGACGCGACTCCATGACCTTGAACGACGTTACCTGAAACCGTGACCCAAGTTGTTGTCATGTGATTACTAATCTTTGCTGAATAAAACAAATTCTCAACAGCCTTGACTATGATTCTCTCTTTATCACTGTTGGTGTTTATGACATTTACGCTTAAGCCGGATCTTGTCGAATCGCTTGAACAAATTTGATAACTTTTTCAGGTACGTCAGGAAAAAGATTGCTTAGCTTTTTTATAATGTTATGAATACCTTTACTCCCTCCTGCGATTAGCCCAACTGTTAGGGTTACATCCAGCACTCTAAACAAATAAAAGCGGAAAATCTCTAACACTGACACGGGTGCTGGAAAAACGAAGGCTCCTTCTAGGGACCGCACCCCCACTAAACTAATGAGAAGTCCAAATATAATAGCGGCCCGTAAAAGTCTTTGACGCATACTATCGATATATACCCGCAGGCGTTCTTCTGCATTCAATAAACGCAGCCGAGCCGCTTGAATGCCTTCACTATTGATATTATTATTTGCTGCTGCAATAAGAGCCTGGAGAGTCGTTTGGCAGTTCTCCACATCAGCCGCTAGCTGTTCTTTTTTTAGCGAGAAATAGGAAATTTTGTAGACCTCTAAGGCACGTTCTAAAAAGAGGGCTACAATGATTAGAACTGTGAGCTGTTGCACTACATTTTTAATAATGTCAGGCTGTAGTGAAGGAGGTTCCATCGGAATTAGTATATAAAACAAGCCGCCTACTAAAACTGTATAGAACAAATAACGCACAAATTTTAGTAAGGATTCACGGTCCATGGGAATGCTCTTAGATAGGTCTTTGTTAGAGCATTCCATTATCTATGATGGCTTGTCTACATTTTCTATAGATTCTTCACGACACTAAGAAAACATTCAAAAAAAAGAACCTACTATACCCTTTGAGCCAACAGCTGACGGACATTTTTAAGGTCTCGCTTGCTACACTGACGTTTTTTGACAGCATGCAGGCTTTGACCGTAGGTATGTAATGCCTTTTGAGTATCAATAGTTTCTTTGAGCAACACATCCCAAACAAATGGTGAAGCTATCGGCTTAAAGATGATGTAATACCAAATATTGTTTATTTGACGATACTGTTCATACCTGTTGATTGTAAGCTTGTTTTTGGGTGAGTTGCTATTCTGGCTGCGACACATTGGTGGAACAACACACAGCAATCCTGTCTCAGGATGGACATAGAATTTTGTTCCGTAGCTGTCTGCCAGCGACCGACGTTCACCTTGCCAAGACCGATAGCCATGTTTAGCATAGGGTAACCCATCAATAAATTCCACATGTCGTTCTACAAAATCCCACAGATGGTCGATCACATGCTGACCAGCCATGGTGCTTGGGTTAAGATCGCGGCAGAGACGGCTATAAACCTGATCCCACGGTTGACCAACCTGCGATCGCAACAGCCTACGCAACGGACCTAAATGGTCTGATAGCCACTTAGTCTGTTGTCGAGGTTTAATCAAATATGGCCTTAACAATCCATCTTCAGTTGCGATCCGTGTAATCTGATTTAACTCTTTTCGATATCCTTTGAGCTTTTTAGCACTAATGCGCATTCCCCCACGGGGGCGCTCAATCACAATTTCACTTAGACGATGTTCGCTCATGTCAGTCGGCCATCAATTGTGGTGCAGAAATTTGGTGCTCTCGGCGGGAGTCGAACCCACAACCCTTAGTGGTGCAGAAAAGTCCTGAAACTATTGCTATACGGGGAGTCTCATAGAGTCAGATGAATGGGGGCATAGTATGGGATGCTCAAGTTCCCCAACTCAATGCATCTACATGTCAATGCCCCTGCTCCATACTCAACTGAAGACTCAACTGAGTCAATGGATTACCCCCCAGGATAAACGCCATTTAGACGGCTTTGCCGAGAATGTTGCGGCTATCTTACAATCCCAAAGTGGTTGTTTGAGCCGTTGGTTAACGTACCTGAGTCATCGAACCTGCCAAGCGCGTAGTCACTTGGAACGCTTGAGCTATTTTGTTCATAATCCGAAAATAACGTCAGCGACCTTTTATGCGCCCTTGGTTCAACAATTTCTCAAAGCCTGGGCGGGCACATCGGGTATCCTGACGTTGGATACCAGTGTTCTGTGGGACCAGTATTGCTTAATAGAGGTCTGTTTTGTGTGGGGAGGCCGTTCCATTCCTCTAGCCCAACAGGTCATGGAACACGGAAGTGCCACCGTTGGCTATGACGATTATCGAGCGGTGCTCGAAACAACCCTGACGGTCTTACCGTCGCAATGCCAGGTTACCTTATTAGCCGACCGAGGCTTTGAACATGGTGCCTTGATTCGCTGGTTACAAGACCACGGTTGGTCATGGGCGATTCGAGCGAAATCAGACCTGAACGTGACCTTAGCAACGGGGCAAACAACATCGGTCGCCACGCTGTTACCGCCTGGTGACGAAGCCTATCTCTTTCGAGATGTCACGGTTCTCGGCGATATCCAGTGTCATTTAGCGACGGCAAACGTGTCCATGGCTGGAGAGCCGTGGGCTGTGATTACAGATACCTCACCGTCATTACAGACCTTTGCCCTATATGGACAACGCTTTGGGGGCATTGAGCCTCATTTTAAGGACTACAAGTCGGCAGCCTTTGGGCTCACTGAGTCCCGTCTACGGGATGTGCAGGCGCTCACATGTTTACTGATGTTGTTAGCCGCTGCCACACTCATAGCCATTGTCCTTGCCGTCGTCGTTGTTACCCAAGGGCGACGAGCGACTCTCGATTGGCATGCGCAACGGGGACTGAGCTTTCTTCAATTAGGGTTGCGTGAACTCGAACGACTCGGTTACCTCGGATCTCCATTACCAACATTGAGCCCGTTACCACGATGTCAGCCGCCACCGGCCTGTGCCTCTCGTAAAAAACAAGACTATCTGGATACTCGTATTGAGTTCTCAAAGGTTACTGTTTTCTCACCTTGAGTCTCATGAAAGTTTTCTGCATCACTAAGCCCACAACCTCTGGTTTTTAAGACCAGCGCCTCTTCCAGTTGGGCTACGAGAGCTTATGTCCTTTGCCCGCGAGTTCTATATAAAACTAGGGAGATTGACTGTTAACAATTTTCTGCTTGCTTAACAGATATCTTAGATGCTGAACGATGTCCCCCTTAAAGAGAAACTAACAGTTCCTCGACCATATTTTGATACCTTGTGTTGATGCCCCGTGAGCTGATTTTCTATGGGGGCTAAGCCTCTAATTGTTTCTAAGCTACATAAAATGCCATAGAGCGTCAAGAGAGAATAAGAGATTTTAGATGTCTTCTAAAGAAGATTTTTTAGGCAGGATGTTTGACTGCCAAATCATTCAAGACTTGGCAGTCAAACAGTCTTTTTGATAATCTTCTAGAACCCTAAAAAAAAGGTCCGCGCTCTAGAAAATAATTCCGTTTTACCTTCTGTAATTCATTGATGGCATTGGTGTGAGAGACCGTTACATTGTGCTTATGGGAGTCAGGAAGCTGTGTTTGCTGTGAAAATCGCCAACGCTTAAAGGGTTTTCGACTCCGGATCAGAACTATTGGTGAGATAAAATACATGGCAATATTCTCGAAAGATAAGGTCTTCACCCTTAGCCAGGTGAAGTAGATCCATCACATCTGTAATAAATGTGGGATTTTTAGAGCAGAAGCGGTTTCCAAAGCGCCGCTTCCCTTACCGTAAAAGGCAGTAAGGGAGCGTTCTAAGCTTTCAGCAACAGCGCTTTCAGCCGCCGCGCTTTCAGCAGCAGCTACATCAAATAGGCAGTCTGTCGCTGAGTTACTTGCCACAGCTGATAGATCAACAGTTCACTTTCAGGTGCAAGAGCAGTCATAAAAGTTCCAGATTCATCATTAGCGCTATTGGCTATCCAAGTACCCTTGAGACTTACTTCAACAAACCCGTCATCAACGGGTGCTAACGCGATCGCATCTGTTGTGTTTGTTCGCAGCATAGACTCAAGCTGAGTAATACCGGGTAATTCTACAGGTAGCAAAAAGGCAGCCCGACCGGGCTCTAGATGCAGTGTTTCACCAACGTTAACGGCTAACATGACTCGCTGGATGGCAACAGCATCTAAAGATGCCGTTACCTGCTCAAGAAATAAGCCGTAATCGGTGTAGTTCAGCTTCAACACGGCTGACAATCTCCATAAATGGTTGGGTCAGTCACATGCCGACGGCGGCACAGGCTATTTTTTTGGCTTGACTGAGTTTTGGTTTGACCTCAGTAGCCTTATTAATTTGCAGAAATCTTGCCCTGCTATACATTTACAACGTATCAACGGGTGTGTTCTCTCCAAAACTGTTCTGCAAATGCAATCACTGGATGCATGGGCGCTTTGGGCTGTCGTTTGAGCGGCATATCGGCAGCTTCAGGTGTATGAGACCCTTTGCGAGAGTTGCAGGGAGCGCACGCAGTCACCACGTTTTCCCACGTGTGAGTACCACCTTGCGATCGCGGCATCACATGATCCAGCGTCAGCTGGTGATGGCTACCGCAATATTGACAAGTATGGCCATCACGTCGCAGGACTTCGCGACGATTGACTGGCGGCGTTTTCCAAATGCGATCGCTATTCCCAGCCCGCAGACGAATGTGTTCAGGAATCTCAAGGGTCAGGCTGGGCGCTCGCATTGGCCAGGTTCTCCCAATCAGGTCTACAGGCTCTGCCCGACCTGTTACTAAAAGAACCGTTGCTCGCTTTAGATTAATTCGCGCCATGGGTAAGTAGTTCTTGGAAAAAAGGACGACGGGTCGATACGTGGGCAATACATTGCTATACGGTCGTAATGTCATGAATAAGCCCCTCAAGGTCCTCAAAATTTCTGATAAAACAATGGCCCCCGCTTCCGGGACTCGGAAGCGGGGGCCAAAAACCTGAACTGGTTTTAGGTCTAACTAGGTAACACAGCTATGCGCCTGTGTCCCCCGCCTCGTTGATATTCGTCAGATCGTGGTCGATTGGGATCGTTCACAATCAAGCCACCAAATAGTTTGCGCCCAGCGCCAATATTTGCTTTGGTCTCTATGCCACCAGCCAGCTCACTGAAACCACCCAGTCCTAAATACTGGGCAACCAGCAACGCCAAACGGCCAAGTAACCGTAAATAATTTTTCGTGACTATGGCTGTAGAACGTTTCATAGTGCTTAGACCTCTGGTGTGATAGTTTTGGTGTCTAGATATGCATCTAGCGCACATGACCAAAGCAACTCGACCCGGTTGCCTTTCTTATATTACTCACTATGCTACACATGTAGCACAAAGATGTCTACCCTATTTGAAGAACTTTTGACTTTAATGACCCAGGGCTGCTTTAAACCCATAAGCCGAGCCATATCTTCTTAGGGAGCTATAGTCAGTAACACATTGAAACTTGCTGATTCCGGACAGGTCTCTAAAAAAATCGTTGCTGATTTAGCTGGCCCCAACACGTTATGCCAAGGGCTTTCTACTAAAATCGTACCGAGGCTCGGCAAAAACTAGGGATACGACTGCCGTCGTTCACTCAGGTAGAAATGCCACAGCAATCTGGCCGCTACGGCTCGCCAAGGACGCCAGGCTTCACTGATTACCTGGGCTTCATCGGATGTGGGTCGTTGAGCATATCCCCTCAGCTGCTGGATGGCACTCTGCAATGCTAAATCCCCTTTAGGCCAAATATCGGGGCGCTTTAGTGCCATCAATAAATAAATATTGGCGGTCCACACACCAATTCCCTTAATGCGCGTTAGCTGTTCACGCACGTCTTGATCACTTAGTGTTGCCAGTGTGTCTAACTCTAACGTCTGATCTAAAACTGCATTTGCTAACCCTCGACCGTAGCTTGTTTTTTGACGGCTAAACCCTATCTGTTTTAGCTCTACATCACTGAGTGTGAGAAAGCTCTTAGGTGTGAGAGGACAGCATCGGGTCTTTAGGCGCTTAAACGCCGCATGGGCAGACGCTAACGAAACCTGTTGCTCAAGAATAATGTGGATCAGTGTAGGAAATCCCTCGTCCCGTTGCCAAAAGGGGGGCAAATCATAGGAGTCGACAACGTTTGCAAAGGTTGGGTCTCGTTTTACTAACGCTTGCACGCCTTGTTGCAACGTCTGGGGGGTCAGCTGATGCGTCATCCTGGCGATAATTTCTACTGGCTACTCTGGGCCAACCGCTCAGCGGCTGGCCTGCTGACATTATTATGACAGTCGGTCTCACAGGAAAACTGTCGTCAGAGCACCTTGGCGATTTACTGAATCACATCGTAGTCAATGGCTCGGGCCGTTCTAACGGGCGGCTCAGGCTCGTTTTGAATTGATTTGATCGCTATATAGCCCAAGGGTAATGACGCTAATAGACACATTGCACCAGTCCCCACCAAGGATAGGTGTTTAACGGCTTTGGATGCTCGACGGGCATCGGGATACTGTCCTTGACGATAGAAGCGTTTCACCTGACTGGCATAGAGTAAGGCGGTCACACCTAGCGGTGGAAATGTGATGAGAGCCGCTAACGCGGTTGACCAATGGCTAGGGGGACAGGGCTGATATTTATACAGGTCGTAGGTTTTCTCCCATTCAGGCCCTCGTACATTACCTACATAACCAACCAGTCTAAACTGGGTGATTTCCGACAGTTCAAGCGGTAATAGCAGGTCACGAATCTGGTTCGGCATCGAAAAGTAGCTAACCCCCTCGCCAACCTGACGTCTGAGACAGATTTTTAAGATCGTGCCATAGTTTTCCACCTCTACTTCAATAGGGTTTAGGGCCGCTTGAAGCAGATCTCTAATGGGCGCTAACCTGTCTGGCTGTGCAGCAGCAGGGATATGGGCAGCCAACGAAGCATCATTGAGCACTGCAATTTGCCAATCGGCGATCGCACCCTCCATATCACCGAGTTGCTGACGCACATTGCCTCGTTTTAGATAGGCTTCAGCCTGGTTTGGATTCACCTCGAGTACTCGATTAAAGCTGGCGAGGGCCGCGGTAAACTCCTCGTTTTGGCTCTGGGCGATACCGATTTGAAAGTGAGCATTGGCATGGTTAGGACTGATATCGATGGCCCGTTGCCAGTCGTTCAGTGCCTCTGATGCTCTGTCCTGTTCGTGGAAAAGTTGACCCCGCTGAAAGTAAGCATCTGCTGGATTATCGGCACAGTCGATGGCGGTGGTGAAGTCGCGCTGGGCATTGTCTAATTGCCCTAGCGCTCGATAGCTCAATCCGCGAGTGATATGCACAGCCGCCGCATTGGGATGATTGGTGATTGCTTTGGAAAGAGTTGCGATCGCACTTTGGTGATTTCCCTGGCGTGCCAGTGTGCAACCCCGTCGATAGGCCAAACGTGCTTGCTGTCGTGCGTACCAACTATGCTTATCCATAATAAATAAATAGTCCTGTCGTTATTAATGCCCAAGCTATCTGCAGCCTAACCATCCTGGAGCAAGCCAAAATTGAGGAAATAGCGGACGCTTGGGTGCCAAATAAATAATCTGATCGGTATTTACTGTTACAAAACTAAGCATTTTAATTCATGGCGATCAGCCAATCCTTCACACTAATTTTGCGTGTTTCCTAAAAGATTTTCCAATGCAGAAATTATTTTCTAAGATAATTTCCCTCTGCAATAGCGCTTAGACGCCTGCGACAATTTGCGTAGAGAGAGTTTTGCCCCATAAAATCGCTGTAAAGTCTTGCCCATATCGGCCGCCACTTCAATAAAACCTATGTGATTACACGAAACCCTCGTAGTAGCCGCAAAGATAGCTATGTTAGCGTCAGTGGGGACACTTACACTGTATGGTTGATGACCGTTCTCTCGCTAAAAACAGAATTAGATGTTGCCAGGTTATTGTGGGCTGAGGGATGGCTTCCCGAAGATATCAACGGCATACTGGTGTTTCCTCTTCCTAGAGCCGCATTTCGTCATCTAGGTATTAAAAGCTGTGCGTCAACAGACAGTGATGTCATTAAAGCGACTCGTGTCACACCTACGACACTTTATCGAGCCAGGCAGCTACTCGCGGCGGCCGGTTGGTTAGACAGAGAGCTTGATTCTCTTCTCAAGCCCTGTGTGTACAGTTTCGATCCCTGGGCGACCCAGACGATTCATGACCCTGCGATTGATACTGATCTCCAATGCTCGCAGCAGGAGCTAATACCGCTAAGCCACTATCGATTGAAGATGGCCCTCAAGCGCGTCACCAGTCTGGTTTCCATCATCATTCTGGTTGCCATCGCCGTATTTATATTTGGATGACACATCGTTGGCTGGTAATTTGTACAGATGTCTCTACATATCTACAAATTTATCCGTTGCCTCAACTAAGGCACTCAAAATGCCTGGCTCTGTTGCAGAATGGCCTGCACTGGGAACCACGACCAGTTCAGCTTCAGGCCAAGCCCGGTGAAGTTCCCAGGCAGACGTCATCGGGCACACTACGTCATAGCGTCCCTGTACAATCACGGCCGGAATATGACGGATCGTCTCGACGTTTTGCAGTAGCTGATCGGGTGGGTTAAAAAAGCCACCATTGATAAAGTAGTGGCACTCAATCCGGGCGAAGGCATCGGCAAACTGATCGTGGCCAAAGCGTTCAATAATTTGTGGGTTTTGAATCAAATAGCTGGTGCTAGCTTCCCAAATGGCCCACGCTCGCGCCGCCTGCTGCCGCACCTCTAAATCAGGGCTGGTCAACCGCTGGTAGTAGGCTGCCACCAAGTCATGCTGCTCATCCTCAGGGATAGGGGCAAGGTAGTGCTCCCAAGCATCTGGGAAAATATAGCTAGCCCCCTCTTGGTAAAACCAGCGAATCTCTTTGGGGCGCAACATAAAAATGCCGCGTAAAATTAGTCCGGCGCACCGCTGTGGATAACGCTGAGCATAGGCTAGCGCTAGAGTGCTGCCCCAGCTACCGCCAAATACGGTCCATTGGTCCAGGTCAAGATGCGATCGCAATCGCTCAATATCATCTACTAAGTCCCATGTGGTGTTGTCAGTCAGTTCGGCATGGGGGGTGCTTTGTCCGCAACCCCGCTGATCGAACAGAACAACCCGCCATCGCTCTGGGTCAAAAAACTGTCGGTAAAAAGGAATCGTACCGCCACCGGGACCACCGTGTAAAAACACAGCGGGTTTTCCGTTTGGATTCCCGACTTCTTCAAAGTAGAGCGTATGAAGTGAAGAGACAGATAGCTGACTCTGCCGATAGGGTTCAATAGGGGGATAGGCCTGACGCATACGGAGCTAGCAACAATTTGCCCCGCTATTGTCGCACCCAACCTGCATTCCCCTGTGATCTGTTTCGTACTCCTGCGGTCTGTCTCGCCACCCTATTTCACAGAAGCCGGTTTGCGAACTACATACCAGCGACCAGTTTTTGGATCACGATAGGTACGAAACGGCTGCTGTTTCAGGGGTTTGGCACAAATCTTGGGCATTGACTTAGCGATTTTCACGACTCTTATCTAAATTAATTCACCTATTGTGGACCGATTTCCATAAAAATTTGGGTGATCAATCATTAAGGACTGTGTGACTTTTATCACAAAAAACTAGTAAAACCTGGTGTTTTCTCTAGTTTTTATCGGGTTTATGAAGTAGTGCTGGGTATCGATCTACACCTCCAAGCATTACATCAAGCTCAAACTAAATTCATCGCTAGAGCAGCAGTATTGTTATCAATGACTGCGACCGGTTGAATCACATCCTTTTAAGTCTTCGTCATGATGTTGTCGGAAACTAGGTTGGCTATCATTGTCCATTTCAAAAATAGAGGGCGGTTTCTCGACAGCTTACCCAGTTTCTCTTACGAAAATTTACTGGGTAGAGGTTAAAGAAGTTAAGTATTTGATTAAGAAGAAATTATGATTCAATTGAGTCAAGATTTTGATATAGAGAGGCTTGTAACGCTTCTGATGGGGGTGTCGACTGCTTGGCAGAATTTATCTGAAATGCCAACATAGCCTCAGAAATTATCAGATGCCAGCCCCAGACTTCTAGATTAAAAGTGGCAGCGAAAATACCAGGGGGCTTATTATATAGAGCAGTTTTGACACGATCCACCATGTCAGCAACAGTATGGCCCGGTCGTTCCCACCCGTTGGGAGCCACTTGGGACGGTCAGGGGACAAATTTTGCGATTTTCTCCGAGAATGCAACAGCTGTAGAGCTGTGCCTATTTGACTCAGAGGGTCATGAACAGCGGCTTACTCTACTGGAGGTCACTAACCACGTATGGCATGGATATTTGCCCGATGTGGGGCCAGGGCAACAGTACGGGTATCGTGTCCATGGCGCTTACAAACCTAAACAGGGCAAACGATTTAATGCCGATAAGCTACTCCTAGACCCCTACGCCCTGGCGATTAGTGGCGACATGCAGTTTGGACCTGCCATTTTTGCCTACCCCATGGATCGCTTTGCCGATAGCGATCGCGACTTAGAAAAATCCACACTGGATGATGTGAACTGTGTGCCCAGGGGGATTGTCGTTGACAAAGACTTTGACTGGGAAGATGATCGTCATCCCGAAACCCCCTGGCATGAAACCATCATCTATGAGGTCCATGTCAAGGGATTTACCCGCAAACACCCCAATATTCCTGCCGAGCTACAGGGCACCTATGCCGGTCTGGGTCATCCAGCTGCGATTGAACATCTCCAAGCCCTCGGGATAACTGCCGTTGAGCTACTGCCAGTCCATCACTACAATGCTTACCCCGGTCATTTAGTCAGCGTCGGTCTTCACAATTATTGGGGCTACGACTCAATTAACTACTTTGCACCGTTTGCCGGTTACAGTGCGGTGGGTGATGCGGGGAAACAGGTCAACGAGTTTAAGGCCACGGTAAAAGCACTGCACCAGGCAGGCATCGAAGTAATTTTAGACGTGGTCTATAACCACACGGGGGAAGGCAATCACTTTGGCCCTACTTTATCGTTACGGGGTATTGATTATGAAGCTTACTATCGTCTACTAGAGCGCAAGCCCCGGTACTATATGGACTTTACCGGCTGTGGCAATTCTCTCTATGTGCGTCATCCCCAGGTGCTTAAGCTGATTATGGATAGCCTGCGCTACTGGGTGCAGGAAATGCACGTTGATGGTTTCCGCTTTGATCTAGCTTCTGCACTCGCCCGCGAGCTCTATGAAGTCGATAGTCTGGCTGCCTTTTTTGACATCATTCATCAAGATCCAATACTGTCTACCACCAAGTTGATTGCTGAACCCTGGGATTTGGGTGAAGGCGGCTATCAGGTAGGTAACTTTCCGCTGTTGTGGTCTGAATGGAATGGCAAATATCGCGATACGATGCGAGACTTTTGGCGCGACCATCACTGTCGTTTAGGAGAGTTTGCTTTTCGGTTTACGGGTAGCTCAGACCTCTATCAGGCGAATGGTAAGCTACCCCATGCTAGCGTGAACTTTATTACGGCTCACGATGGCTTTACGCTGCGAGACTTGGTGAGCTACGACGAAAAGCACAAAGAGGCTAATGGTGAAGGCAACCGCGACGGGGAAAGCTACAACCGCTCCTGGAACTGTGGGGTTGAAGGTGAAACCCAGAATGACGAGATTTTAGCGTTGCGATCGCAACAGCAGCGTAATTTGTTAGCTACCCTCTTTCTCTCCCAGGGTGTCCCCATGATGCTGGGTGGCGACGAAATGGGACGCACTCAGTATGGTAACAACAATACCTACTGTCAAGATAATGAGCTAGCCTGGTTTGACTGGAATCTACGCTACAAAAACAAAGATCTGCTGGCATTTACCCAGCGACTGATCAAATTTCGTAAACAGCACCCCGTTTTTTGTCGGCGTCAATGGTTTCTAGGGCGTGAAATTCATGGTTCTGGTGTGATTGATATTGGCTGGTTTAACCCTGATGGCACCGTCATTAGTGACGAAGACTGGCACGATGGTAGCTCTAAAGCCATTAGCATTTTTCTCAATGGCGAAGAAATTTCCAATACAGATAAACAGGGACAGCGAATTATTGACGACAGTTTTCTAGTCTTTTTTAATGCCTATGCCGAACTCCAAGAATTTTCGATTCCTCCCTCTGTCGAACGCAAAGAATGGCGCGTCATCCTAGACACTAAATATGCCAGCGGTTTTGTCGATGAGGGCTCTATCTATGACTGTGAGCAAAAAGTACCTGTTGCCGCTCGCACGCTGGTTTTGTTGGCCTGCCCCCACTGTTTTGAGTCTACTGCCGGTGTTAATGGTGTGTCTGACTAAGAGGATCTATGGCCAATAGTTACGACCTCATCTATGCCGTTGTTCGCCAGATCCCTGTCGGTAAAGTGGCTACCTATGGTCAAGTTGCTGAACTCGCCGGACTTATCGGCAAACCTCGGGTAGTGGGCTATGCACTCTATAAAGTTGCCCCTGAAGACGATATCCCCTGGCAGCGAGTCATCAATGCCAAAGGGGAGATTTCGACATCAGCATTTCGAGATGGGTCAGACGACCTGCAGCGGGTCCTATTAGAGGACGAAGGCATCGAATTTGAAGGCAATAAAATTAATCTTAGCAAGTATCGCTGGCAGCCACCCCCAGAAATGATTGATGCCATTGACTTTGGTAAGGATGAATAGATCTGCGATATCGCTACTCAACGGTTTTTATTAAAGAAAACGAAATCAGAGATGTGGACGTTATGGTTTGGGGTGCGCTATCCTGAGCAAAAGATTTTGATACATAAGCTGATGAAGTAGCATCCTCAAGTGAGACAGCTGAGATAGCAAATTAGGTAGTTTTCCGTGCCGGTTTTGTAACGTTTGCAGAAAGCAGGTAACTGCTGACTGTGCAATCGTTAGAAGCCAGTTAAGGGCCAAGCCAATCAGCCGTTTTGCTTCCGTTTTGAATTGTTTACAAAACTGGCCGTTGCTGATTTTGAGAATGAGACGATCTGTAAAACATACTGTTTGGCAGTATCTTGCAGATTAAGTCATACCAAGGATCAGCAATGCCCAAAATTAATATAGCGTTGCGCCCATCGTTCACAACAGTGATGGTCGCTGAAAGCTATAGCTGTCTTATCTGCAGCTTTTAACTGTCATTTTGCAAGAAGCAACGGAATGCCTAGCTCTCAAAAGTCCTGCTTGATTGCAGAAAATTTAGGCAAAACGCTAAAGTCCACCAAACCATTATTTCAAAGGATTTCTCTCAGTCTTGCAGCAGAGGATCGAATTGCTCTAGTGGGTGCTAATGGTGTGGGTAAATCCACACTGCTAAAGATTTTAAGTGGCCAGATGCGACCTACTCATGGAACCGTGACCTGCCAAGGTTCAACCTATTATCTGCCGCAGATCAGTACGATTCGAGACTCTCTAGAATCGGAGTCTGTTTTTGACTTTCTTAATGTGATCTCTAACGAATGGTGGGAGATTGAACAGAAGCTTGAAACTGTCTTTAGTACCACCCTAGATCTGTCGTTGCCGGTACAAAGCCTCAGCGGTGGGGAGTTGACCAAACTATTTCTAGCCATTGGTTTATCTCGTTCCCCCGATCTTTTATTGCTGGATGAACCCACAAATCATCTGGATCTGTGGGGCCTTGAAGATTTATATCAGGCCCTCTGCCAGTTTCGAGGGGCGTTTGTGACTGTTTCCCACAACCCTTTCTTTTTGGACCAGGTTGCAAAAATCACCTGGGAACTGACATCGACAGGATTGCAGGTGTATGGAGGAAACTTTTCCCATTATCAAGAACAAAAGCAGCTGGCAGATGCTGCACAGGCCAGGGCGCACGAAACTGCTATGAAGGAACTAAAACGCGCTAAAGCGACCGTTTTAAGTGAGCAAAAACGAGCTGCTCAATCTCATCGCAATGGTCGCCATAAAGCACTGGGGGGCAATATGCCCTCCATTGTTGCTGGAAAATTAAAGCGCAAAGCCGAGGATACAGCAGGAAAATTAAAGTTAAAGCATGATAAAGCGATGAAAGCCGCCACTCAAAAAGTAGTCGCGACAAAAATTAAAACCCATAAGGCCACCAGTATTCAGCTGGAGGAGAACAGTCAGAAGCATAGAAATCTAATTGATATTCAACATGCCGACCTGTGGGTTGGAGAGCGATTGTTACTAAAAGATATTGAGCTGCAGATTGGAAGTTGCGATCGCATCACCATTGCATGCCCCAACGGCTCAGGTAAATCTTGCCTGCTCTAAGCAGTGCTGGGTACTAAATCGACTTCGATCTGTTTACAAGGCGGCAGCGTGCAGCTGACCGATTTGCAAAC
>JBHJIV010000178.1:0-4948 GCA_050043105.1 Leptolyngbyaceae cyanobacterium
TGCATCACCAGCAAGAAGAGCGTAAGTGACGTAGCGCAGGATGATTTCGCCATCACGCAGGCAGGCGGCCATGCGGCGGTTGGGGTAGCAGTTACCACCGGCTTGAATCAAACCCTGGTTCTCACAGATCATCCCAGCAATGGCGTCAGATACCATGCAGCTGGCGTTCGATGCGATCGCGTTTACGGCATCTAGACGACGGTTACCGCTAGCAACAAATTCTTTCAGAGCCGCGAGGTCAGCGACAGGTGCAGTGCTGGCATCAGCGGATACTACCGCTCTGGAAAAAGCGTCAAGCATTGAGCTCTCCTTAGATTAAAAACGTTTTGGAAGTTTTTTGGGCAACCGCCACAGCAGTTCGGTTTACCACGAACTAAACATAAAAAATTGCCGTTATCAAAGTCCTCAATATTGAGAACAAAGTAACATTCCGTTACATAGAACTCATTTAGCCAATTTAGAAACGCTCAACTAATGACAAACGACAGCTCAGCTATGAAAATGGATTTATATAGAACATATGATTTTAAGAAGGACTGCTGCTATGACTAGCTCTACTGACGCCGCTACTGCCCAGGTAACGATTGAAGAAATTAACGAGCTGATCGCTGAGTTTGAAAAATATCGTGAGCGTCTGATGAATGAGACTTTGGCCGCCGCTAAAAAAGCAAAAATGTCCAAGAAAGAGACAATGGCGCGACTAGAGCCTGAGCTTGCTCAGATTGAGACGGCCCTGACACAGCTGCGGGCTCAGTTAGATACACTGACGTCTGAACCAGCAGCTGACTAGCTTTGTTTGTTAGAAACACCTCGCTGGGGTGTGATTTAGTAGTCTTTCTTTGGGTAGGCACGCTCAGCAATGGCAAATTCCAGTACTGATTTGAATACTGATATAAACAGTGCGGCAGCTCAACAAGCGGCAACCGATGCGCTTGTACAAAAGGTCAATGAAGAGATTGATTTGCTTTCATTTAATGAGTCAGATCAGGACACGCTGCGACAGCTGGTGGAGAGTTTCTCAGATAAACGCGGCTTGATGCGCCTGCGAATTGCTGAAACTCTGGGTCAGATCGGAGAACCTGCAACACCTGTATTAGTGGATGCTCTGGCTAACCACCCTAATGAGGTGGTGCGTCGGGCCTGTGCTAAAACCCTAACTCTGATTGCTGATCCGACGGCAATTCCCACATTGGTTAACTCTTTCTTAAACGACAGCGATACGGTTGTACAGGGGTCATCGGTAGGGGCTTTGGCTAGAACAGGGCGCTCGGCTGCGCCAGAATTACTCAAGATTTTGGGGGATTCAACTCATCCTGAAACCATCAAGGGGCATGCGGCCTGGGCACTGGCATTTATGGGCTCTGAGGCCAAGGACCTATTGTTGCAGGCGCTAAATTCTAAGTCAGAAGCGGTACGGGCGGCGGTGGTGGGTGCGATCGCAAAAGTCGCTCAAGAAGAAACCAACCCCAGCAATTTTGACATTTTAATTAACGCCCTTAGCGACCAGGCCGAGATCGTTCGTTGTGAAGCGGCGGCGGTGCTGGGCAACCTGACACATCAGCCAGCTTTACCAAGTTTGTTACCGCTTTTAGCGCATCCCAGCACCGAAACGCGCAAATCTGCGGTATTGGCCATTATGAAAATTGGTCAGCCTAATACTGTTGAGGCGCTGCGGACCGCAATGGCCAAGGAAGCGGACGACAGTCTTAAACCAGTGTATAACCTGGCCATTAGCCAAATTCAAAAAAAATCACTGGCCGCTGACGATGACTGGGACTGATCCTCAAAACTCACTGCGTAGTCAGTTAGAAAATGACCTAAATAACTCGGAATGGCTACAAAAGTTTAAGGCCATTAACCAGTTGCTCCATAGCCTCAAGGGTGAAATTACCGAAATTAATAGCTGCGAACTCAGATGGAACACCCGCTGCAATGGTTTAGATATCCACTGCCCGTCGATAGAAACTGGCCAACGGCTGCTGCTGCAACGGGATACAATTGTCTCAATTGCTAACTATGCGGATCAAATTGTCCTGATGCAGCCTGACAGCTCGGATATAATTTTGAAGGCTCCATAGCTCTGCTTTATTCCGTGCAAAGCATTAGGCGATACACATTATGAATAACTATCAACAAGAGCTTGACAATGTTTTGCAATTAAAAAAGACGGGTGGATTTCACTACACCCGTGAGATGCAAGCTCTAAAAGAGAAAGCAAAATCGGCACGCCATTGGAAATCTCTTTTAAGAACACCCCCTAACCAATGGCAAGCATTACTCAGAGATACTCGCCACGTCTTAAAGCAGCTAGACTCCTAGAAATGCCTATCCGTCATTCCTGGCACCTTTTTAGACATAATTTTGGGATAGCGTACAACCCCTAGCTCTTTGGCCGGGAATACTTTTGCACCATCTCCATCCTCGATAGAGCGCTGACGGCTGTTTGTTTGACATAGATATCTGCTGAGTCATCTTCAGATAGCTTGGTTAGCACTGCAATGGCCTGGTCTCCTCCAACAGATGCTAGGGCATTCACAATAGACACTGCCAGCGCAACATTATCGGTGGTTTGCAACGTCTCTAACAAAATATCTAAGGCTGAATCACCAATTTCCCCCAGTGCCATGGCCGACGCAATATGCACAACAGGGTTAGGATCATCAAGAGACTGTTTTAGCCCCTGCAGCCCCAGCTCAGGAAACGCCTCATCAGGGTAGTTTAGCGCTACTTGGGCCAATGCCTTAGCACAGCTCCCTCGCACAGTCACATTGTCGCTATTTTTTAACGCCTCAACAATGGCAGGTACCGCGTCTGCCCCCACAGCCCCTAGGGTTTTCACAGCGGCCCGACGGTAGACAGTATCGTCTGCATCAAGGGCATCCATCAGCCGAGAAATTATTGTCTCATCGCGGTTATCGAGGATATCCACCATGGCCCGCTCACGGATGTGGGGATTAGGATGCTTTAGCTGTTCAAACAAGGAGTCCATGGGTAGTCAACGGGTTTAACTAAAAAACGATTTTGGCTGGAGTAGTACGAACATTTACACTCCTCAATCAGGTCTGCCCAGCCTCACACCGGGGGCGTTTGCACCGAACGCTGAGCCTTTGCTCGCACTGCCCAGTCATCGGCCTCTGATAACAGTTTATGCTGACTGTAGTCACCTAATTTTTCTAGAGCCATTAACGAGGCAAACTGCAGCATCCAAATTTTACTCTGGGCACTCGCCTGTAATGGAACAATCGCTCGCTGGTCACCTAGTTCTGCTAATGAAAGGGCGGCCGCAGCTCGAGACTTCATAAATTGCGGAGCTGTATTGTTAAGGGCCTCTAGCAATAGCTCATAGGCGGGTTGATGCCTTAGCCAGCCCATCAGCTTCATGACATGGTAGTGGGCTCCATAGTCATTATGGGCATCGGATTTATAAGTGGCAAATAGGGCCTCAGGCGCAGCGTCAGCTTGCTGCTCAATAACGGTTTGAATCGCCAGATAGGTACGACCAAAATCGGTTTGATACAGCTCTTGGACTAAAAATTGAAGCGATGGTGGCTGATCGTACTCATGCACCAGCTGCAGATCCTTGGGATGATCCCATAGAATTTGCTCGATCACTGGCACAACATCCTCCAGCGACACCTCTCCGGTGGTCATACCGCTTTTAGCCAGGGCTCGTACTGCCCGCAGACGAAACATTAGAGAAATGGGGCAGCGGGCAATGGCTGGAATAGCCGGGTAATACTGGGAATTAATTAAATCTTCGAGACAGGCTCGACGGGCATTGACGCTATCGCTTTGGAGAAATGCAACAACTCGGTCAATGGAACTAAAGTCTCGGGTAAAGCGACAAACAGTTGCGATCGCAGCGCTTGCTGTCGGTTCATCGTCAGCATCCATAAAAGGCCGCACCCGATCTACAGCAGCTCCGTAGTCCAGCTTAACTAGCGTATGGATAATCACCCGATAGGTTTGATCGGGCTGGGTCAGTAGCTGGGCGATCTCTTCTAGAATCTTGGTATTGCTTGTGCCAATTTCACCAATCGCCCAAACAGCAGATTCCACCGTGTAGCAATCCACATCAGCTAAACAGGGGCGAATGACCTCTAAAGCACGCGCAGCCTTTAATTTACCCAACGACTCCACCGCCTTACGTCGAGTGATGCGATTATCCAAAGAATCATGGGTTGTCTTAATCGCTCGAATCAGCGCATCAATGGAAGCATCCGATGGATAATTTGCCAGCTGCGATGCGGCAATATAGCGCTCACTTTCATCAGCAGCCTGTTCCGGAGGGGTGTCTATCAGAGCAATACACTGATCTTCTGTTAAACCAAAAATATTGGCAAAACGGTTATCCATAAGACGGTTGAGCAAAAAAGACTCTTTAAACGATTTATACAACAACAAACCTGGAGACCCTTACGAATCTCCAGGTTTTGACTAACTAAACGTAGTCACCATCAGCTCTGCCATCAAGCAACTAATCGTAATCAGACCTTAGGAAAGGGTCCCTTAAGAAAGGGAGTTGATTACATAGTCGATTAGCGCGTTGTACTCAGTTAAAGCCTGAGCAGACATGTCGCGAGGGGCACAACCACGATTACGAGCAAAGCTTAGAGCTGCCACATAAGGTGCGGTGGGCAGATTTAGAGCACGATACACTTCACGCTGGCCAGCAATACCCCACTCATCCAAAGGACCAGTACCACCCACTACCAAGCTGTAGCTGATGAGACGCATGTAGTGCTTCACGTCACGCATGCACTTGGCCTTGAATGTGTCGGTGGAGTTGGCTTCACCAGAGTTGTTCAAGTAGGGATACTTAGCGATGCAGGCATCGTACGCTTCTTTGGCGACGTTATCCAAGTTGCCTGCTAGCTTCTCAGCTGCTTCCAAACGTGCAGAGGCGCGCTGTAGGCTACCTTGTACTGACTCTAGGTCAGAAGTAGAT
>JBHJIV010000179.1:0-18247 GCA_050043105.1 Leptolyngbyaceae cyanobacterium
AAACTCCCCCCCACCCCCTGAAAGTAGGGTGTCGATTAACTTAAAGCTATTGGCGTGGTGTGAGCTACGGCAAGGTTAGGAAAAAGGTTACGCTCTCCAAACCTGGCAAATGTTTCTTAACAACTCCTTACGCTAACCTGATACATTTACTGGTTTTCATAGCTGGCGATATAAAAAGTGCGATTGCTAGCGGCTATTGCAAGCGCCAATTTTTAAGCTGAGATCATCGTCCCGTCAGAGCTGCTGGCTGCAAACTTGAACTTTTTATACACAGGTGAGGCTAGCTAAGCCCTATAGTTGACGTATCGGCTTTGCTAGATCGGTTCACCCCAAAGATCCGCAATCGCTACGTGTTCGCCCAAGCTAATGTCCAGGAAAATTGTCCTGACGATTACCTTTAGGGTTTTTTCTATATGTTCTCAGCCGAGGTTCAGAAATGGCCTGTAGCTTCAAACATGAAACCAAACAGGAGCAGCAAACTATGGCAGTGGAGTACGATCTTGTCGTGATTGGGGGCGGTTCTGCCGGACTGGTAGCCGCTAGTGCTGGGGCTCAGCTAAATGCTCGTATTGCCCTGGTTGAAAAGCATCTTCTAGGAGGTGACTGTCTCCACTATGGATGTGTCCCTAGCAAGTCCTTAATTCATGCTGGGCAGGTTGCTCACCATGTGCGCATTGGGTCTCAATTTGGTATTTACACCTCAAAACCCACCATCAAATTTGAAGAAGCTATTAACCATGTCCAAAACGTCATCGGTACTATCCAAGAGCATGATTCCACAGAACGATTTGAAGCCCTTGGCGTTGATGTATTTTACGGCTCTGGTCAGTTTAGCGACTCAAAAACCTTTGAGATCAACGGTCAACAGTTAAAAGGACGTAATTTTCTAATTGCTACGGGCTCTCGACCGGCCATTCCCCCTATAGAAGGCTTAAAAGAAGCCGGTTTCTTAACCAATGAGCAGGTGTTCTCCTTAAAGAATCGACCTGACTCCTTAGCCGTAGTTGGGGCAGGTCCGATTGGCTGTGAATTAGGGCAGTCCTTTGCGCGTCTGGGGGCAGAGGTGACTATCATTGCCAGCCGTGATCAAATTATGCCTAAGGAAGAGCCTGAGGCTGCAGCCGTTGTCCAAAAGCAGTTGGAATCTGAAGGTATTCGAGTACTCACTAAAAGCCGAGCTAAAAAAGTAGAGGTCATTGATGGTAAAAAACATCTCTATGTGGACGACCAGGTCGTTGTTGTCGATGAGATTTTGCTGTCTACCGGTCGTATCCCCAATGTAGAGTCTTTAGGATTAGACGCCGCTGGTGTAGAAGTCGGTAAAGCCGGTATTCAGGTCAATGAGAAACTTCAGACTAGTACTAAACACATATATGGTGCTGGTGATGTTATTGGTGGGTATCAATTTACCCACGTTGCTGGCTATGAAGCTGCTGTCGTTATTCAAAATGCTCTATTTTTAGCTACCAAAAAGGCTGACTACCGTGTCATTCCATGGGCGACATTTACTGAACCTGAGTTAGCCCGTGTCGGTTTGACTGAAGCTCAGGCAAAGGATCGCTATGGCGATGATGTAGCGGTTCTAAAACATGATTTTAAGGACGTAGATCGAGCCCTGGCAGAAGCGGCTGGGCATGGATTTGCCAAATTTATCACCCGGCAAAATGGTGAAATTCTAGGTGCTCACATCGTAGGTCCCCATGCAGTTGAGCTAATTCATGATATTGGCTTAGCCATGAGCTACAAAATGAAGATCGGTGCCATCAAGAGCATTATTCATATCTACCCTACGCTTTCAGAAATCAACGCTAAAACAGCATTGCAGCTGACCAAGCAGAGCTATGCCAAGAATGATTTTCTACAGAGCACGCTGCGGCGTTTCTTTAACTGGCGACGCTCCTTAGTTTAAGCAGACAGAGTAAGGCAAGGGAAGGTCACCGCTGCGGGCCATCTAAATCCTAGATCTGGTGTGATCAACGTCATCTTCACCGTAAATTCACAGAGCTATGATGACTTCGTGATTCCCAAATCAGAGCATCTACTGAATTTTACGAGGGTTTTCCCTATGCCATTTCTACCATTATTCATCGTCATCGGTATTTTCCTAGCAACAAGTAAAATTCTTCAACCCAACCAACGGGAGCAAAGGCGCTCTCGTGAATCGCGATACAAAGATTTTGATGACAAATCACTGAGTTTGGCCTTAATTGACTACATTTCTCGGGAGTCTAAAAACACTATGGATTACGACTCTAGGCGTAAATCTACCTCTGGAAAACGCAGCAAGAAAAAGACATACAGTCGATAGTTCTCTACAAGATCAATAGCCCATTTCAAAAACCATCTCAAGGTAAAAAACTTGAGATGGTTTTTGGTTTATGTGCAGATGAAATTTTGATAAACAATACTGGTTAGCGTGGCAATTTATAACTATAGATAGATTTATGCTAGTAGTCTCCGACAAATGGCGAAATATTATTGAATTAACTGTTATCTAAAAACAGGTGACTTTAATCAATTGTTTTTGTACTGCAGGTCTTCTGTGCCTTATTTAGCAGCATGTGTAGAAGTTTGTTGCGCTCTTTTATGGAGTGATAAATGGCTCTACTTTTGTCTAAATAGGTATATACGTTTTCGTATAATACACATGATTAGGTAAGTACAACTACGGTTTTGATTGAGTATTTCGATGGCTTAGAAAAGTTAGAGAGGTCCATGGCGGGGGAATTAAAGGCCTAACCTCATTAGCAGAAGATACGAATAGTGCGTTGTTCCCCTGTCTGCTTTGGGGCTAGTCAGACAGGAAGTCTTTTGTGGGTGCTATTTATTCTACAGGGGCTTTTTATTGCTCAAAAGCCTCATCAGAGCTACACATGCATTGTAAGACATCAGATTTATTATCCTATATGAAACTTATCAACCCTTTAACTAGCTTAGGTTCTACCTATATCTTTTCTAAACAGTTCGTCCGTTGTGCCGTGCTGGCGATCTTGTTAGGAGTGGTATGCTATTCTCCCGGAATAGCACAGGCAGCTGATGAGGATCAGGTGCGCCAGGGATTGCCTGGCAGACGCGTCAGCGGTGCGTCTCGGCTCCCTTCATCTGCCTGTGCGGTTGAGCCTCTTGTTGCGATTGTGCCAGAAACCAACCTGGGGGCAACGGCTGACCCTAAACCAACGCTGTGGTTAAGCATGCCAGATGTGTCCGCTGCTAAACAGCTTGAGTTTTATTTGTTTAATGCTCAAGACGAGATTATCTATCAAACAAGTTTCACTGTGGGACCTGCAGCTGATTTAGTTGGCCTAGATTTCAGTAACATGGCTGATGCTCCAACATTAGAAATCGATCAAAGATATCGCTGGGCGGCTTCAATTGTATGCAACCCTAACAATCGCTCAGAAAATATCTCTGTGGAGGGTTGGATCGATCGGGTAGATGCTTCAATCTTAGGCAGTAGTGGTCTTTGGTACGATCGCCTGGGGGTATTGCTAGAGCAGCTACAACAACAGCCTCAGGATCAAGCTGTACTGAGTCAGTGGCACACCTTAATGGCATCAGCTCGACTTGATCAAATTGTGCCGCTGTCGATAGACACTGATTCTGTAGAAATTACGGCGCCAACAGCAGCTACAACAGATTAAAGCTTGTTGGTAAAGCCGACCTGTACTGGCTAGAAATAGTCATCTAAATAGTGATGTATTATTATGGGTAGGCTTCAAATATTCTGGCATAGACGCCTTTGTTTAATAGGCTCTGTTGGTTTACTATCATCAATTTTGTGGGCTCCTGATTTGTCGAGTCATGCCCAGATACTCTCAGCAGAAGATTCTGTGCAAACTAGGGTTGTTCAGCAGGACGACAAGTTTACTGTTCTGGGTGGCACTACAACAGATGGCGGTACGCTTTTATTCCACAGTTTTGAACAATTTGACCTAGAGCGTGGTGATAGTGCTGAATTTCAGGTTGCACCTGGTGTAGACGCTGTCTTTAGTCGGATTGTTAATGGCATACCGTCTAATATTGATGGGTCGATAGCGCTGAGTGGCGGTGTGGCTGATGTGTATCTAATCAATCCGGCAGGAGTTTTGTTTGGGACAAACGCTTCGATTGATCTAGCGGGTGACTTTACGGTTGTAACAGCTGAGCGATTGGACTTTGACCAGGGGTATTTTGGGTTGAGTGGTCATCCAGACAGTGTTCGTGGCAATATTCTGAGATTTGAATTTAATCCCGATAGTGTCGGCACCATTATCAATTCAGGAAATCTTAAGGTTGATGACGATCGGTCTTTGTCACTGTTGGGGCATAGTGTGACCAATCAGGGCACAAGCAGCGGTGGGAGAGTGACCCTGGCGGCGGTTGGCACCCATGAAAGAATTGTTCTTGATAATGGCTTCCGATTTTTACCTGATGCACAAACGTCAACAACATTACCTCCTTGGTTAAGTGCCCCTGGAGCGGAGCATGCCACTGCTATTGAGTTAGGTCAGGACGGCAGCCTTAGTTTAACGGGCTCACCCCTGTCAGATATTGCTGTAGGTACTGCTTTAGTCGGTGGCGAGCTGACGGCCACTGAGAGTATCCAAATTTTGGGTGACCACGTAGCTACTATGGGGAGCACGTTGCGTGCAGTTGACGGTGGGCAAATTTTAATTGGTGGTGACTATCAAGGGCGGGGTGTTTTGCCTACGGCACAGTCCACTTTGATTGATGCTGCGTCGACGATAATCGCGGATGGTGAGATGGGGGGACAGGTTGTTATTTGGGCAGATGACACCACCCAGTTTAGGGGGGCTGTCAGTGCCCAGGGGAACCAAGCAGGTGGCCTAGTAGAGGTGTCAGGCAAGAGACAGTTATATTTTGGAGGTGTGGTGGATTTGCGATCGCAAGGCACTCCAGGCACCCTACTGCTGGACCCAGAAAATATTGAAATTCGTGCAGGGAGCGATCCGGGGGAGATTGGTATCGGCGATACCCAAACCTTATATGAAGACACCCTAGAATCCTCCATCATTGGCGATGCGAATGTTGTCTTGCAAGCAGACAACAATATTACCATTGCGCCCCTTAGTGATGGAGAACTGAGATTTGCTCAGGGGTCAGGCAGTGTGAGTTTTTTAGCAGATGCAGATGGCGATGGTCAGGGAAGTTTTACCATGGCCCCCAGCAATCGTCTTAGCGCACCGGGACGAGATGTGTTGATTACGGCAGCTGACATTACTCTGGGTGATATAGCAACCAGTACATTTTCTACAATCGACAACTCTATTCGTGCTGGAGATATTTATCTAAGCGCTACTCCAGGCAACATTGTAGTTAATACGCTAAACACAGCTACCCGCAGCGTTCTGAACAATCGGGGGAATGGCGGTAGCGTTTCTCTCAGTGCGACTGATGGTGATATCGTCACTGGTGACATTGTCACAGCCGCCGCCGCTGAGGTAACTAACTCAGGCGATGCGGGTGATATTTCCCTAACTACGCTGACGGGCAGCATTACAGCCGCTTCACTAATGGCTAATACAGAGGCTGGCAGCAGCAATAGAGCCAATGGCGGGTTGATTACCTTAAACGCTCCTGGCGGGAGCATTGTGGCTCAACGCCTCGACTCAACAACCATTAGCTCTGGTGCAGTTAAGACCCAGGGAGGAGATATTGGGCTAAACGCGGCTGATGGTATTGTGGTTGACTCTATCGATGCCAGCGGTGAAGGTCAGGGGGGGAACATTGATGTGAGCACACAACAATCGTTTCGAGCCGTTGATACTGTTGTAGGCACTGATGCAAGCCTTCTAACAACAGGAGGCAGCACGATTCGTTTAACCTATAGTAGTGAGCCAGCGGTTCCTTTTGTGCTAGGAGATAGTGCTGTACATGGCACAGCAGGCACGATTACGAGCGGAGTAGATACTCTAAATCCTCCTCAAACAACTACTCAGACAATTCAGTTAGACACCATTGAACTCAATAATTTATTTGAGCCTCCAGCTGCATCATCACCTTCAACTCTCGAATTGAGTCCTTCTGACCCTTTGCCAATATCTTTAGAGAGATTTAATCCATCTGAGACTGTTTTAGCCGACTATCAATTGACTACAGCTACTGCCACTAGAGGAGAGCAAGACAAAGCACTTGATGAGAGTGAACTGCTTTGGACTCAAATAGAAATGGCCTTCTCTGCCGAGTTTGCCCAGGCTCTTAATTTACCTATCCCTGCTTCACCGTCGTTACAAACAACTCAACAAACATTAAAACAGGTAAGCAAGGTTCAAAATATTACTCCAGCTTTACTCTATGTGCAGGTTAAAGACACTCATCTAGATCTTGTCCTGATAACCGATGAAGGGCCTCCGATACATAAATCTATTGCGGTGACTACAGCAGAGATGCAATCTGTTGTGGAGACGTTTCATCAAACGGTTACTAATCCGATTTTGCGCCCTGCTCAATATCTACCAGCGGCTCAACAACTTTATGATTGGCTAGTGCGACCCCTGCTAAAAGATCTAACCAAGGCCAATGTTGACCATATTGGCTTTGTGGTGGACAAGGGGCTGCGTTCTCTTCCTATGGCGGCGTTGCACGATGGCACCCGCTTTTTGATTGAAGACTACAGTATTGGGCTGCTGCCTAGCGTAGGGTTGACTTCGATGGAGTCAGAGCTTGTCGCTGCTGCTGCCCCGTTTGAAGTGTCCGCCACCCTAGCGATGGGGATTGCTGACTTCGAAAATCAGATTGATTTGGCGGCGGTACCTCTTGAATTAGAGCTAGCGAGTCAAGGCAAAGACGATGAGCTTTATCTGGATCATGACGCGACGCTAGATGGTTTGAATCAACATCTGGAGCAGGAAAAATTTACCCACGTTCATCTAGCGACCCATGCGGTGTTTAAGCCTGGTGATTTAGAATCATCCTATATTCAGCTTTGGGATCAGAGGATCACCCTGAATCAGCTGCGAGAGTTACCCCTTGAGACTATCGAGTTTTTAATTTTGAGTGCCTGTGCCACGGCTCTGGGCGATCATGCTGCAGAATTTGGATTTGCAGGCTTAGCCGTCAATGTGGGAGTACAAACGGCCCTAGCCAGCCTTTGGTCTATTAGTGATGAAGGGACTTTGGGGCTGATGGCAGAATTCTATCGTGCTTTGGAGCAGCCAGTAACCCGTAGTGCCGCCCTGCGCCAGGCACAATTAGCTATGCTGCGTGGGCAGGTGAGTGTTAATGATGGTACTGTTTATGGGGCTGAAATGCGTACAATCGGTCGTTTACCCGGCTTAGATGTCAGCGGCAGCTGGAATTTTAGCCATCCAGCCTATTGGTCTGGTTTTACGATGATTGGGAACCCTTGGTAATTATGTCTATCCATTGATCGTTTTTTGCTTTGCATCCACTGCATTTCCCTATCTTGAGTGGATTGTGCCTTGGTAGGGGGTACCGACGTAGTCTCCGTTCTGCACAGCTGTGGTTATGGCGACAGCTGCCAAACTATGGCTACATTTTGATTGCTTTAGTAGGAGCCCTGCTCGTTATTGGGATACGGCAGCTCGGTTGGCTGCAGGGACTAGAGCTGAGACTATTTGATAGTCGTGTCCGTCATGCTGTAACAAACGTAGTCCCATCCGAGGTAATTGTGGTGGGTGTCAATGAAGCTGATATTAATTACTATAATCAGTGGCCTTTAAGTGACGCTACGGTTGCTGAACTGCTAGAACGTTTACAAACCTATCAGCCCGCTGCCATTGGACTGGATATCTATCGAGATATTGAGCACCCTCCTGGTCGCGATCATCTAGATAGACAGCTAGCCGCAGAGAATATATACGGTGTTTACGATGTAGGTTTGGATCCCACACGTAGTGCGTCTGCACCTGAAGGTATGGACCCAGAGCGCATTGGGTTTGCAGACTTTGTGAGTGATATAGATGGAGTTATTCGTCGTAATTTTTTGTTTGCCTCGCTTGGCTCTGATAACTACTACGGGTTCGGTTTACAGCTTAGTTTGCATGTCTTGAGAGAGCGATATGGCCCCGAGATTTTTGACAAGAATTTAGAAGGACTTACCATTGCTGGTCGATTTTTTCCCACACTGGCCCCAAATACGGGTGGGTATCAAAATGAAGACACCGCTGGCTACCAGGTGATGTTTCAATACCGGGCTAGCGCTGTTCCAACGGTTTCGTTAACAGATGTGCTCAGTGGGGAGATAAATCCTGAATGGTTTAGGAATAAAGTTGTGCTAGTGGGGACTGTTGCCCCCAGCATTAAGGACACATTTTTTACGTCTTTGAATGCGCAGACTAAATCTGTTGCTAAAACGCCGGGTGTTATCTTACATGCCCATGTTGTTAGCCAAATTTTATCGGTTGTTGAAGGGGAGTATCCATTAATTTGGACATGGGCTCAGCAACAGGAGAGTCTATGGATAGGGATTTGGTGTTTGATTGGGGCTGTTTTAGTTTGGTATGCCCAGCGGTTTTTACTGCTAATCATCAATAGTGCGATCTCATTATTGATTTTAGTCACCACGGGCTGGGGTCTGTTTTTTTATGAAGGTTGGATTCCTGTGGTACCGCCGGCATTGGGATTTGCCATAGTTGTCAGCAGTACGATTGCCTACCAAGTTTTCTATCGAACCTTTTACGATCAGCTGACTAGTTTGCCCAATCGCCTATCTAGTCTCAGGCATCTGCAGCAGCGCTTAAACGAACGCAGCGCCCGCAGCTCTGTGGTAGCCTTGCTGCTGATTGATTTAGACGTATTTCAATCAGTCAATGAAAGTTTAGGTATGGATGTCGCCGATCGGCTGCTGCAGATTGTTGCCGGGCGTCTTGTTCAACAAATGCCTGAGGCGTTAGTCGCCAGAGTCGGTGGGGATAAATTTACTGTGATTCTGCCATCAGTAAGCCAGATACAGGATGCAGAGGACATCACCAATCACTTACAAACGACCCTGATGGACTCTATTTATATCCATGGTCAGCTGGTGAGGACCACCATTAGTATTGGGATAGCGCTGCATCAAAAAGGTTTGAGATATCAGGCCCATGAATTTTTGCAAGATGCTCATCGTGCCCTCGAGAGAGCTAAAAATTTAGGGCGAGATCGCTATGCAATATTTGATGAAACTATGCGCACCCAGTCAGTATCTCGGTTCCAGCTGGAAATGGAGCTGCGTCATGCTGGAGATAATAAACAGTTCCGGCTGTATTATCAGCCAATCATAGAATTAGCTTCAGGAAAAATTGCTGGCTTTGAAGCCCTAATTCGCTGGTTACATCCCGAGCGTGGTACGGTACCCCCCAATGATTTCATCAGTATTGCTGAAGAGACGGGCATGATTTTGCCCATGGGGGACTGGGTCTTAAATGAAGCATGCCACCAGGTGCGACAGTGGCAGCAGCAATTTCCCCAACCTCATCCAATTTTTATTGGAGTCAATCTTTCCAGCTGTCAGTTTATACAACAGGACCTGGCAACGACAATTGCAGCCACCATACAGCGGCATCAAATTGACCCCAGCGGACTCAAGCTAGAATTGACAGAAAGCGTTGCGATGGAAGATGTTGATGCCGCGATTCAACAGCTCACGCGGCTCCAACAAAAAGGTCTATACATTAGCCTGGATGACTTTGGTACTGGATATTCATCCTTAAGCTATCTGCATCGGCTGCCAATCAACTCCCTAAAGATAGACAAATCATTTGTTGACCGTATGGAGAGCATTCGTGAGAACGCTGATATTGTTGAGACTATTGTGTCCTTAGGGCATCGGCTAAGGCTTGATATTATTGCTGAAGGTGTAGAAACACTTACCCAAGCACACTTACTTAAACAGCTAGAGTGTGAGTATGCACAGGGCTATTATTTTGCTAAGCCTTTACCCAGAGATCAAGCGACGCATCTGCTGGTGCAGAATAAGCGGTGGCGGATTGATGATTAAGCTGTCTATTCTTCTAAAAGAGAATTTTCATAACAGCAATGTTTAAGTTGAGCCAATTTAGTTATAAACTTATTGAGCTAAGTTAATTGAACGGTTGACTCTTGGTTTTTATCTCTCTATTTTCTGGATTTTACTAGCGATAGGTCGGTTTGTGGGTGACACAGCAAATCGTCAGTCCTTTGTAAGGATGGTTTCTTCAAGCAGGTTGTATTGAGGCTATACGTGCATGAAATCTCTTGGCCGTCATATTCTAGTTGAATTCCATGGTTGCTCTTCCGAAATACTCAACGACGTGCCATGCATCGAGTCTAGTATGGTAGGTGCCGCTAAGGAGTCCGGTGCTACAATTATTAGCTCAGTATTTCATCATTTTTCACCATTTGGTGTGTCAGGGGTTGTTGTTATTCAAGAAAGCCATCTAGCGATTCATACGTGGCCAGAGTATCGCTATGCAGCTGTAGATCTTTTTACCTGCGGTGATTCTGTCAATCCATGGACATCCTATAAGCTGCTCAAAAAAGCATTTCAAGCAGAACATGGCTCGGCGGTGGAAATCAACCGTGGTCAGCTGGATCTATTAGAGAAAGCGAGTATGGAGCTGGGAGAGCTTAGGGATGATGCGGCTCAGCAGCTAGTGGTGCCTAGATACAGTCGCAGCGTCTGGTTTACCGATCGCAACGAAAATATTGCCCTGTCTATTCGCCATAAAGGAGACTGTCTTTTTAGAGAAAAGTCTCCCTATCAAACCGTAGAGGTATTTGACACCTTTGAATACGGTAAGATGCTGGCCGTCGATAAGATGGTGATGTGTAGCGAAAAAGATGAAAAGGGCTACCATGAGATGATTATCCATGTGCCCATGGTAATGCAGCCGGATGTCAAAAATGTTCTTGTCATTGGTGGCGGTGACGGTGGCAGTATCCGTGAGATTTTGCGCTATGACCATGTTGAAACCGTGACTATGGTAGAAATTGATGAAGCTGTCGTCAGAGCATCGAAAGAAATATTGCCAAGTTTGTCGTCAGCGTTTGAGCATCCCAAGTTAAAACTGATTATTGATGATGGTATTGAATATGTTAAGCAGTCTTCAGATAGCTGCTTTGACATGATTGTTGTGGATTCTTCTGACCCAGTTGGTCCAGCAGAGGGGCTTTTCTCTAAAGACTTTTATCACGATGTTTATCGCTGTCTGCGACCGGGTGGGGTGATGACGGCCCAGAGTGAATCACCTCATTTTAATCAGAAAGCCTTTGTTGAATTAAATCACTGTCTAAAAGATATCTTTAATCGTGAGAGTGTTTTCTGTTATTTAGCCTTTATTCCCACATATCCGACGGGGATGTGGAGTTTTACCTACTGTACTAAGGATGGCAAACATCCTGTAGCAGATTTTGATCGGTCTCGGTCTCAACACATTGCTGAAACGTTTAAGCTGCAGTATTACAATAGCGATATTCACACCGCAGCATTTTGTTTGCCCACCTTTATTCATACTATGCTGGCAGGCTAGTATGGGCCAAGAACCTGTATCTGGAAAAATGTCTTCTCATCAAGACCAAAGTATTGTCGAGAAAATTGCGAATTTTGATCCGGGTGGAGTGGGTGCTGTTAACGGCAATTTGTTTGGGTTTCCCCATGACTACACCCATGCCAGTACGGTGGTTATCGGTGTGCCTTGGGATGTGACGACATCCTATCAAGATGGGACCTGTCAGGGACCCGCTGCTGTTTTACGAGCATCGCCCCAGCTGGACTTTTATGATTTTGATAATCCTGAGGCGTGGCGGCAAGGGATTTATATGTTGCCGATTCCGGAGTGGCTGCTGGCAGAAAATAGGCGGTTAAGACCCGATGCGATCGCAATTATTCACAATGCAGAGCGAGGTATTACTCCTGACGATAATCTAGAGCTAGCGGCTGCCTTAGCACGCATCAACCAGGGCTGTCGCACCATGAGTCGTTGGGTTAGCTATCAGACAAAAATTGCCCTTGAGCAGCAAAAAAAGATCATCGTCATTGGTGGCGATCATAGCGTTCCTTTAGGGGCTCTAGAGTCGCTGTCTCAGCAATATCTCAGCTTTGGCATTCTGCATTTGGATGCCCACGGCGATCTGCGAGATGCCTATGAAGGATTTAAGGAATCTCACGCCTCGATTATGTTTAATGCGATGCAGATACCTCAAATCTCAACGCTAGTACAGGTGGGTATTCGCGATATTTCCCACGGTGAAATGGCTCTGATTCAACAGTCTGAGGGACGAATTGTTACCTATTTAGATACGCAGCTAAAACAGGCGGCCTATGCCGGGCAAAGCTGGTTAGCGCAGTGTCAGGAGATTGTGCGTCACCTACCTGAACATGTCTATATTAGCTGTGATGTAGACGGTTTAGACCCAAAGCTATGCCCCCATACGGGGACCCCTGTTCCGGGTGGGCTTGATCTTGAGGCAGTCTACTGTCTGTGGCGCGAAGTGGTCCGCAGTGGCCGACGTATTATTGGCTGTGACATTTGTGAGACGGGCAACCATGAATGGGACGGCAATGTGAGTGCGCGGATACTGTATAAGTTGTTTAGTTTTATGACGATGGCTGAGAACAGTTTTGAGTTTTGAGTGCTCAGTTTTAAGTTGATAGCCTTTGACTGGAATCTCCCTGTTCAAATCACCTAACTAATAGCCGGGAATTAAAAACTCAAAATTAAAAACCAACCCCAAATTCCAAGTTAAGAAGTGTTGCCTTCTCAACGGTTTCTAATGATTTATTTAGATGCTTGTTTAGATGCTGTTTTACCTTAGCCAAGCAATTAAAACTGGCATTAGGTCGTTCGCCCAGAGGAGTCACGTTGGATGGCGCATCGAGTTAAATCGCCAACGGTTCTACAAATGGAAGCGGTGGAATGTGGGGCCGCTGCACTCAGTATGGTTTTGGGCCACTATGGTCGCTATGTGCCGCTGGCGGAGCTGCGCTATGCCTGCGGGGTATCACGGGATGGAGTGACTGCGGCAAATGTGCTCAAGGCTGCCCGTACCTATGGTCTAGAGGCCAAAGGCTTTAAGAAAAGTCTGGAAAACCTTAAGCAACTAAACCCCCCATTTATTGTGTTTTGGCATTTCAACCATTTTTTGGTGGTGGAGGGGTTTGACGCTAACTATGTGTACCTCAATGACCCGGCCACAGGCCCACGTCGGGTGACGCCACAGGAATTTGATGAGGGATATACGGGGATTGCACTGACCTTTGAGCCGACAAACGAGTTTAAGCCTGGTGGACAAAAGCCCAATGTCATCGGGTCGTTGATACGGCGGCTGGCAGGTTCGACTGGCGCTTTGATGTACTGCACCCTGGCGGGTTTTTTGTTGGTTTTACCGATGCTAGCTCTGCCCGCGTTTAGCCGCATCTATATAGACAATATTCTGTTAGCCAAACGTCTGGATTGGTTGCCCTATGTGCTGGTGGGTATTGCTCTGGTGGTGGTGGTTCAAGGATTTTTAACCATGCTGCAGCTGCGCTATTTGCGGGCGCTGCGGATCAAGCTGGCGGTGGGGATGGCTAGTCGATTTGTTTAGCATGTGCTGCTGCTGCCGGTGGGGTTTTATGCTCAGCGGTTTGCTGGGGAGATTAGCAGTCGCATTAGCCTCAATGACAGTGTGGCTGCGGTATTGTCGGGGCGGCTGACAACAACCCTGATCAGCTCAGTCTTGATCGTGTTTTATGCGATCGCAATGCTCCAGTACGATATTCCCCTGACCATCATTGTGATTTCCTTTGCCATTATCAATGTCGGTGTTTTGCAATGGGTATCCCGGCAGCGCAAAGATGCCAATTTACGGCTGGTGCAAGAATATGGCAAAGCATCTGGTATCGCAGTTGCCGGTTTGCAGGGGATGGAAACCCTCAAAGCGGGCGGCTTAGAATCTGACTTTTTTGCGCGTTGGGCCGGCTATCACACCAAAGCCGTAAACGCTCAGCAGAACCTGGGGTTGGCCAACCGTATTATTGGTCTATTGCCAGCGCTGCTGTCCACATTGGCGACACTGTCGCTGTTAATTATCGGTGGTTTTCGGATTATCAATGGCAGTCTCACCATCGGTATGCTGGTGGCGTTTCAGCTACTGATGCAAAGTTTTCAGGGGCCGGTGAATACTTTGGTGCAGTTTTCTGGAACGCTGCAAACGCTACAGGGCAATCTCGACCGTTTAGACGATGTGCTAGAAAATGAAACAGATATTGCCTTTTGTTCTCACTGTAAACAAAAGATCTCTGAAGAAAATGAAGCCACCTATCATCATCGGCTGTCTGGAGCTGTGGAGATTCATCATCTCTCCTTTGGCTATAGCCCATTAGATCCGCCGCTAATTGAAGACTTTAACCTAACTATCAAACCAGGACAGCGGATTGCGCTAGTGGGCGGTAGCGGTTCGGGGAAATCGACACTGGCTCGGGTAATTGCCGGTCTGTATCAACCCAGTAGTGGAGAGGTTTGTTTTGACGGTCGACCACGCCAAGAAATTACCCAGGCCACATTGACTAACTCCATCGCTATGGTGGAGCAAGATATTCTTTTATTTGCCGGTAGCGTTCGCGATAACCTCACCCTTTGGGATGATACGGTTCTTGACGATGATTTAAAGCAAGCCTGTCGAGATGCAGCAATTGAAGAAGCCATCTTAGCGATGCCCTATGGATATGATGCCAAGCTGTTGGAAGGAGGTCAAAATCTTAGCGGTGGGCAGCGTCAGCGGTTAGAAATTGCCCGTGCGTTGGTCAACAATCCATCGGTTTTGATTATGGATGAAGCGACCAGTGCTTTAGATACTGAAACAGAAAAAATTATCGATCAGAACCTGAGACGACGGGGATGTACCTGCATTATTGTGGCCCATCGGCTCAGCACAATTCGAGATGCGGATGAGATTATTGTGTTGGAACGGGGGAAAGTGGTGCAGCGAGGAACCCATGACCAGCTTTGGCAAGAAGCGGGTCATTATGGAGATTTGATCCGTAGCTCGGGAACAGCGTTGGCGGTTGCTTCGTAAAAATTCTTTCATACCTGAATTTTGTTGTTTTATTAACGACTTGACCCTATGGTTCTTGCAGATTCTCCAAACCTCTCTAACATTCATTCCATCGATAGTAACGGTATCTTCCAACTATTGGATTCCGGGCTGTGGCGTGTAAAGTCTGGACGCTTAGGCATTTTTGCAGTGGAGTGGAAAGATGGGGAGCCAGTGAGTGAGCGGCGCTATCTCTGGACAGTTGATGTCGGCGATATGATGATTGGAACGGATACTCGGTCCTGTAATTTAGCCTTGGTAGCCGTTGCCTTTGAGTCAAGTGCCATAGAGCCGATAGCTAAGCCAGAAGATACCAATGGTAATATTTGTGGCCATGTGGGTATACCGTTGCTGCGACAGGTTGAACGTTGGGTGGAAGCTCTAACCCAGGTGAAGGGATTTCCTGGAAGATCGATTGTCGAGTTTTCAAATAGTGTTGGACCATTGAGTCTGAACCCCACTGATGGGTATAGCCCTAAAGCAACAATGATGTGGGTCAAGCTTAAGACTAACCCTGTTTACTGGCTAGATGGCGAAAAATTTGTCCTGCAGCCATCCTCTCCACTGTTCCCTGTTTCACGGATGACATGGATCCAAGCCAAAGAACAGCCAGTAGACTTAGAAGTATTATCTTCTGAACAGCTTTGTTCCAGGATCTCCTATAGAGAATTTACTCAAGGATTAACTCTCTTCCATCAGTATGCGCTGGAGGTGATTGAAGAAGGGTGGCAAAGCGATCGCCAGCGTGGAGAACAACAGTTTACAGCCCGGCAACAGCTAAATCAGGAGGTTACTCAAACGACGCTGCAGGGTCTGGTATCGGTGCTCCAGCCAGGGTCAGGCAATTATCTACTGGCGGAGACACCGCTACTGAGGGTAGCCGGGGCCGTAGGGCATGCGTTGGGCGTAAAAATTGACCCCCCAGCGGAGTCTGAACACGCGCAACAGGTAAAAGAACCGCTGGAAGCCATTGCTAGATCATCTCAGCTTCGACTGCGCCAGGTATTGTTGCGAGGTCGCTGGTGGCGACAAGATGTGGGGCCGCTGGTGGCCTATACACAAGATAATCGATATCCGGTGGCCCTGTTGCCCGTGCATCAAACCCATTACGAGATGCTAAACGCCAATGGCCAGCGCGTCACTGTTATTGAGGCCGTAGCCAGAACGCTAGAGCCGGTTGCCTTTATGTTCTACCGACCGCTACCTGAGGGTGACCTGACGGCTTGGGACTTGTTAAAGTTTGCGTTTCAAGGGCGACGGCGCGACTTGGTGGTGGTGGGTATCGCCGGTATCATCGTAACGCTGTTGGGGATGGTGCTACCCCAAATGACAGCAGTACTGGTGGACGATGCGATTCCGTTTGGCAGTACTGGACTGCTGTTTCAAATTGGTCTGGCACTAGTGGCTATGGCCATTGGTCGCGCTAGTTTTCAGTTTGTTCAGGCGATTACCACAATGCGGTTGGAAACGGGGTCTGATGTGACTCTCCAAGCAGCAGTGTGGGATCGATTGCTAAAGCTGCGCACGTCATTTTTTCGAGAATATTCTACAGGAGATCTGTTGTCCCGTGTTTCTAGCATCACCGCCATTCGAGGGATATTGAGCGGCTCGGCGTTGGATGCGATTTTATCGGGAACATTTGCGATATTAAATTTGGGACTGTTGTTTTACTACAGTGCTAAGCTCGCTGCTTTAGCGTTAGTAGTGGCGTTACTGGTGATGGGTGTCACCGTCACATCTGGAGCATTTTTGCTTAAAAAACAGCGACCTATGCTAGAGCTGCGGGGAGAACTCTATGGCCTGATGGTGCAGCTCATTAATGGTGTGTCAAAGCTGCGGATTGCAGGGGCGGAGTCGAGGGCATTTGCCCAGTGGGGCAACAAATATCGTCAGCTGCTGCAGGTTGAGCTGAGCACCCAGCAGCTAGAAGATTCGGTCAATGTGTTTAATACGGTCATCCCTACGGTGACCACCATTGCACTGTTTTGGGTAGCCAGTACGCTGGTGGGGCCTTTGAGTCTGTCAACAGGGCGGTTTTTAGCGTTTAGTGCAGCGTTTGCCATTTTTATTAGCGGCATCACTAACCTGAGTTTGACGATGATTGATGTGATGGATGTGATTCCATTGTGGATGCGATCTCAACCCATCCTCAAAGCTCCCCCCGAAGTAACAACCGAAAAAACTGACCCAGGTCAGCTAACCGGAGCTTTTTGCCTAGACCACGTTACCTTTCGATATCGAGATGACGGTCCGCTGATTTTAGACGACGTTACGGTTGAGGCTAAACCAGGTGAATTTATTGCCCTGGTGGGACCGTCGGGCGCTGGCAAGTCGACGGTATTACGCCTGCTGCTAGGGTTTGAGCATCCCCAGTCAGGCACTATCTACTACGACGGTCGCGATATGTGCGGTCTAAATTTGACCGCCATCCGTCGACAGTTGGGGGTGGTGCTGCAAAATGGCCACATTAGCGCCGGGTCAATTTTTGAAAATATCTCGGGTGGGGCGCTGATTGCCCAGGATGATGCCTGGCGAGCGGCTGAAATGGCTGGCTTTGCTGACGATATCCGCAGTTTTCCGATGCAGCTACACACGGTGGTGAGCGAGGGTGGCAGTAATTTATCTGGGGGACAGCGGCAGCGGTTGATTATTGCCAGAGCGTTGGCGCTAAACCCAAAACTGTTGTTGTTAGATGAGGCTACTAGCGCCCTGGATAATAAAACCCAGGCGATTGTGAGTGAAAGTCTTGACCAGCTGAATGTTACTCGTGTTGTTGTTGCTCACCGGCTGAGTACGATTCGCAATGCGGATCGGATTTATGTGATTAAAGCGGGTCGTGTGGTGCAGGTGGGTAGTTTTGATGAGCTGGCAAAGCAGTCTGGTGTTTTTGCTGAGCTAATTAAGCGACAGTTGGCTTGAGATGTGTTTTATATAGGTATTGTTGGGGAGGTTTAAGGTTGTTGCTTGGGGTCCCTCCGAGTTCCCTTTCTGGAAGTAGTCATGTTGTCCCAAATCGCATGCTGGGTTTCCCATGGTTAGGGCCGGAACGCCGCCCTAAGACCCAACGTACTAGAGTGTTCCTAAAGCATTAGTTTGGGGTTACGGCGGGGTCTATCAAATGTCAATTACTTTGGCGGATGACGTCAATTAGATTGTCGGGTTGAGGGCCTTAAAATAGCCCCCTATGTACTATGGGTGGGCCTTTCATGTTCAGTCCGATAATTGACGCGACATTAGGTTAGGGATCGATCGA
>JBHJIV010000180.1:0-7544 GCA_050043105.1 Leptolyngbyaceae cyanobacterium
AGTACTGCTACCTCTACCCGTCGTGTCGTTTTTCCGTTTACTGCGGTTATCGGCCAAGAAGATATGAAACTTGCCCTGATCTTAAATGTCATTGACCCCAAGATTGGTGGGGTAATGATCATGGGCGATCGCGGTACTGGCAAATCCACGACAATTCGAGCCCTGGCGGACCTTCTGCCTGAGATCAGCGTAGTCGAAAACGATCCGTTTAACCGGGCTCCTGAGGATCCTGAGGTAAAGCGTGAGTATGAGGGGAAATCATCACCTCCCGAAGGGACAATAAAGGTGCCCATGGTGGACTTGCCTTTGGGTGCCACCGAAGATCGCGTGTGCGGCACTATTGATATTGAAAAAGCCCTGTCGGAGGGGGTGAAAGCTTTTGAACCAGGGCTGCTGGCAAAAGCTAATCGTGGTTTGCTGTACGTCGATGAGGTTAACCTCTTAGACGATCACCTGGTGGATGTGCTTTTGGACTCGGCTGCATCGGGACGTAATACCGTAGAGCGCGAGGGTATTTCCATACGTCACCCAGCTCAGTTTGTATTAATTGGCTCAGGTAACCCAGAAGAAGGTGAGCTGCGACCACAGCTGTTAGACCGTTTTGGGATGCACGCCGAGATTCGGACGGTTAAAGATCCAGCTCAGCGCGTACAGATTGTTGAACAACGCTCTGAATTTGACCAAGATCCCGATGCGTTCTTAGCAACGTATCAAGATGCGCAAACAGCGCTTCAAGAGAAGATTGTGAGTGCTCAACAGCGGTTGTCAAAGGGTGTGACTATCGACCATGAATATCGACTGCAAATCTCTCAAGTATGCTCTGAGCTAGATGTAGATGGACTGCGAGGTGACATTGTGAGTAACCGCGCTGCTAAGGCACTGGCTGCCTATGAGGGGCGAACTGAAGTCACCCTCGACGATATTCAGACTGTGATTGCCCTGTGTCTACGTCACCGTTTGCGGAAAGATCCGCTAGAGTCTATTGACTCTGGCTACAAGGTTGAGAAGACCTTTGGTAGTGTCTTTGGTGTTACTATCCCTGACCCTACTGCTAACGGTCGTACACCGGTAGGTGCGCGATAGATGAGAAAGCGAATCCTAGGTCTGGACCCTGGTTTAGCTATTTTGGGATTCGGCATTCTTGAATATGATCCAGCGACCACCCGAGATCTAAAGCCAGATCTTGCGGTGGTTGATTTTGGCATTATTGAAACCCCAGCTGGCACAGAGGTCGGGTCACGTCTATGTACGATCTATGAAGATCTCAACAGTTTAATTGAGGCGTATCAGCCTGATTCTGTTTCTATTGATAAGTTGTTCTTTTATCGTATGGGTAACTCAATTTTGGTGGCCCAAGCTAGGGGTGTGGTGATGCTGGTGCTAGCTCAGCATAAGCTACCTTTTTTGGAGTTTACACCGGCTCAAATTAAACAGGCACTCACAGGCTACGGCAATGCTGACAAACAGGATGTACAAGAAGCCGTCAAACGCGAACTAAAGTTAGAGAAGATTCCTCGCCCAGATGATGCGGCGGATGCGTTGGCGGTTGCTATGACGGGGTGGTTTAACCTGGATGACTAGACACTATCCAAGCAATCCTGCCAGGTCAAAAAGCTTTTGAGCAGAGATACTGAAATCTGGCAGTTGTGCGTCATCAATCACGGTATTCCCTCGGTGGGTAGTAGGGACAGCATTGGGTATAAAAACCGTGATTGTCTTGGCACGAGGATCGATAATCCACACGCTGGCAACACCAGCATTCAAATAATCAACAGCTTTTTCTGCCATTGCCCCAAATGTTTGGTCAGGCGAGATAATTTCAACAGCAAGATTTGGCGGTATTGGACAAGGGCCATCCTCATCCCAATCTGTTGGCAATTTCTCTGATGCAACAAATAGTAAATCTGGCACTGGGCACCAATCACGACCATGGCGTTTTAGGGTGACTGCCCACTCTAGGCCAACCTCGCCACGATCCATACACCAATCATCTAGCAGGCGTAAAATTGCTTTCTGAGTTTTGGAGTGAAATCGCTTAGGAGCCAATTTTGGAATCGCTTTACCGTCAATAAGTTCACAGGCTACATCGCCCTCTGGCAATGCTAAAAAATCCTTCAGGGTAAGTAGGGGTGCCTGAATCATAGATTTACTGAGCGCATGCTTTTCAAGTTTAGGAAAGAAGACGACATAGTGCCACTTTTGGAAAGATACGTTATCTAACCTTTAAGATGGCAAACACTATGGAGCAAGTTCTTAACCCTCCAATTAAGGAAAAATTAGAATATTGCTCCGTTTGTTGATATCGATTGCTGCTCAAGATGAAGAGCGTATCTTTTCGGACCAAATGCGTGTAGGTAGACCCCAAACGTAGATAAAGCCCTCGCCAGCCTTGTGGTCAAACTGGTCGTCTGCACCATAGGTAGCTAGCTCTTCTGTATAGAGAGCGTTGGCGGATTTACGACCAACAATGGCGGCATTACCCTTAAAGAGTTTTAGACGCACCGTACCGGACACTCGCTCTTGAGTCTTCTCGATAAAGGCATCAAGGGCTGCTTTGAGCGGGCTAAACCAGAGGCCGTTGTAGACAATTTCGCTGTAGGTTTGTTCAATGCCACGCTTGTATTGGGTGACATCTGCCGTGAGAGTGAGGCTTTCAAGATCGCGATGGGCGGCAATTAAGGTAAGCAAGCCGGGGGTTTCGTAGATCTCACGAGACTTAATGCCAACCAAGCGATTTTCGAGTATGTCGAGACGGCCAATACCGTGGTTGCCGGTTAAGTCGTTGAGTTTGCTAATCAGCTCAACGGGACCAAGGCTGCTGCCGTTAACGCCCACAGGAATGCCTTTCTCGAAGCTGATTTCAACATATTCAGGTTCGTCAGGTGTGTCGACAATCGCCTTGGTCAAGGCATAAACCTCTTCAGGGGGCTCAGTCCAGGGATTTTCTAGAACGCTCGCATCAATGCTGCGGCCGAGCAGGTTGCGGTCAAAGCTGTAGGGAGAAGACTTTTTAACTGGGAAGGTGAGGCCAAACTTTTCACCATAGGCGATGGCTTCTTCTCGACTCATTCCCCATTCGCGGGCAGGGGCTAGGACTTTGAGTTTAGGGTTAAGGGCTGCGATCGCAACATCAAACCGCACCTGATCATTACCTTTACCGGTGCAGCCGTGGGCCACGGCATCTGCACCGTATTTTTCTGCAGCTGCCACCAGCGCTTTCGCAATCAGCGGCCGGGCCAGGGATGTGGACAGAGGATAGCGATCTTCGTAGAGCGCATTCGCCTTAATTGCTGGAAATGCGTAGTCAGTGATAAAGATTTCGGTCAGATCTTCTACCAGCGACTCCATGACCCCAGCACCTAGCGCCTTTTTTTGGATCGGGCCGAGTTCTTCACCTTGCCCGAGATCCGCCGCCAGCGTAATGACCTCTTTGACACCAAATTCATTTTTCAAATAAGGAATGCACACAGTCGTGTCCACACCACCAGAATAGGCAAGTACAACCCGTTCAGCCCGACCCATAGTTTTAACCTAATTAAAATCACAAGCCCTTATTATTGCAGTTTAAGAAGTCTCAAGGTATCTAGATTCTTGATGTTTGCGATTAAATCGTGACAAGAAAGTTAGAAATCAACCGGTCCTAAGATCGTCTAGCTGGACCGCTATCATAGAGGTCGCTCCCCTAACCATTTATCCATGTTTTTCAGCGTTGGTATTTCCACATACAACCGCAGACCTATTCTCGAAAAATGCTTGCGGGCGATGGAGCATCAGGTACTGCGCGCCGATACCCAGGTTGAGAACTATGAGATTGTGGTGGTAGACGACGGTTCGACCGATGGCACGGTGCAATGGCTACAGACACAGAATCTCCCCCATGTAACGCTGTACGAACAAGACCATAAAGGGGCCGCTGTCGCTCGTAATCTGGGTGTGGCAAAGGCGATCGGGGACACAATTATTTTTATCGATAGCGATCTGGTGGTGCTGGACGGCTTTTTACAGCACCATGCTGATGCGCTGACGAAACATTACACCAACCAGGGCAATGACCGTGTATTTACCTACGGGCGGGTCGTGAATACCTGTAACTTTGAGGAGCCTACATCAGAGCCGTTTAAGGTGACGGATTATTCCCAGGCATTTTTTGCGACAGGGAATGTTGCGATCGCAAAACACTGGCTGCTCAAAGCGGGGTTATTTGATACTCAGTTCACCCAATATGGCTGGGAAGACCTAGAGCTAGGTGTTCGTCTCAAAAATCTGCAACTAAAACTGATCAAATGTCCAGAAGCGGTTGGGTATCACTGGCACCCACCATTCAGCCTGGATGATTTACCCCGACTGATCGATGTAGAAATTCAACGAGCCCGTATGGGAGTTGTATTTTACAAAAAGCATCCTACGTTAGATGTTCGCATGATGATTCAGATGACCTGGCTGCATCGACTGCTATGGGGTCTGCTCTCACTGGGTGGCCTACTCAACGAACAAACGCTCAAACCCCTATTGCAGTGGCTGATTGACCAAGGACGTCCCCAGCTTTCCCTGGAAGTGGCCCGCATTTTTCTAAACTGGTATAACGTCAATGCTGTCCATGCGGCCTATCGAGAGCAGTCATAACGCGCAGGCATACCCCCTCAGGGTGAGGCTATACTGACTTAACTTTATCTATCATCTAGATAGGCACTGTGTACAAATCCCGCTCCGATTAACTCAGGCTGTGTGAAATCGGCATAAGCTCGATGTTTGCATGGCCCCTAACCTAACCGTTGACAATTCGATTCTTTGACTTGATTTCACAATCCTTTTGAGAATTTTGTACCTCCAGATACACCAGTCTCCATCTGCACTAGCTAAGTTGATATGAAAATCAAAATATTAAAAAACGTATAGCGACCATCTCTAACTGTTCGTCTTATGCACTCTGATAACGTTCAACTATTTCGCATGCTGGTTGAAGCTGGTGCTCAGCCAGGGGAAGATTTTTCCTACGATCTTGGCCAAGGTACCTGTCACATCAATGAGCGCGGCTTTATTCTGCTGCAAAATGCCTTCCCCGATATTAATTGGCACGAAATTTCGAGCGTAATTGAGCGAGATCTAGACGGTCCAGTGCAAAGGCTGAATCAGCAGCTGGGGGTAAATTTTACGGCCGCTGTTATGCAACGGTAACAACACCGTTTAGAGCATTTACCCATCAATGAGGCGGCCTGGTATGTGCATCAAATATTGGGTGGTGTGGAGCAGCGTACAGGAATTCCTCTGTATCAACTTATCCAACGGGATTTGCCGTCTGAAACCTGCCACCGGTTAGAGCAGCTACTCAAGCTCACGCCGCTGACCCCCTGCAATGTTTGGATTGAGGATCTGGTCTTAGCAGCTGGTGGCTCAGCTGACGACATTGACTATGACGATAACGATATTTTATTGAGCGAAGCGGGGGTTGCTATTCTTAGCCAGGTTTGGACAGGTGAATTAGAACTTCAGGATGATCTGGCTGCCTAATTGCCCGTTGTTTGGGTGCTCCACAGGGCACTCCTTAAATGGGCTACGCCCATTTAGGATAATTAGCATCCACAACCACCATTGACCCCGTAATATCGACAGAATCATCGCAAGCCAGATATAGAGTGGCTCTGGCGATTGCTCGAGCTGCGTTTTTGTCACGCTTGGGCATCCGAAAAATTCTTTCGGCTAGAGCTGCTTGGGAGTCAGCTAAGATAGCGCCGCTCACGGCAACGTGAGGCCAAATTAAATTAACGCGAACGCCAGCTTGATTAATGCCCTCTGAGATATCACGCGTCATCGCTATCATCCAGCCACGGCTTGTGCCTTCAACTACCTGCATTCCTTTACGGGGGTAGGGCACGATATTGACGATTGAGCCTGTTGCAGAACGGCTGAGAAAAGGCAGTGCATACTGACTAAACAGAAAGGCTCCCTGTAAGCTGAGGCTAACAATGCGCTCCCATGATTCATCCGTTAGGTCTAGCAAAGAGGCATCATTTCCGAGCAAGCTAAAACTAGCGTTGTTGCACAAGATATCAATGCGACCAAAAGTAGCAACGGTGTCTTTAACAACTGCTTCGACATCGTAGGGCGCCGTGGCATCTACCAGACAAAAGCGCGCCTTAGCGCCTTCTTTCTCTAATTTATGGACTAACTTATTGCCCTGGGACTGGTTTAGCCCACAAAGAACCAATTGGGCTCCGTGACGTGCTAACAAGCTTGCTATCCGACGCCCTACTCGACAGTCTCCTGCTGTGATAAGAGCAACGCGATTCTGAAGCAGCATCGTTAGTTCCGCCGTAGTTGACCGAGTTAAAGAGTCTTTTATGCTCTGAAATAGTAAGCCATTTCAGAGCATACATAGTGAGAAAAGAGAACTAAAAATGTAGCGGAGAGGACCTTAAGTAACAAGTATAAGCCGAGCGTTGCGAGAGTAAACCAATTGCGATCGCCAAGGGATAAATCGGTCTAGAGCGGTGGCTATTTAACGACCACCCCTCACAGCTACAACCATCCCAGGGCGCAGTAATGTAGCCGATTCAAACAGCCCAGCCTTCTTATGCAAACGTCTGTTTAAAACGCACACCCTGTCGGTAAGGGTTCAACGGTCTCTAAGCTCGATAACGAGTCGACAACGGGTTCAAAGCCAGAACTGACGCTGCCTCCATAGGCCTGACCGCCATAGTTACTCTGCAGTCCGCCCATGTGTGCGCGAATGATAACATTCTGATCGGGATCAATCGGCACAGGGCCACCGCTACGGGTAAACGGCTGTTCATTGATGTGGCTGTGGGCCAAAATGCGACGGTAAATGAGTTCACCTGTTTCAACGTCCGCCACTTCCCACCAGTCAGAGTACTGTTCACAGCCCGTATCGGCACTGCTAATGGTGACGGCAAATGTATAATTTCCGGCTTCGCCCGTGACCGCAACTGACGTTATGTCGGCTACAGGGATGCCATTTTCATCGGTAGGTTCTGTTGAAATAGGATCAACCACTGGTTCAGCAACTGTTTCGGGGGCAGGGGTGGGTGCCAGGGGTACCTCGCTGGTATCTGGAGATGGCATACAGGCTACCATTGGCACTAAAAGCAATAGCAATATAAGTTTGCGCATGGGTTTGTGGGTGTGAGTCGCTGCAGTATGGCTTAAACTGCCGCTGCTGCAACAGGTGCTTTAGTCAATATATCTACCCCCTCTTTAGTCACCACCACCGTATGTTCAAACTGAGCTGTCAGCTGACGATCTTTGGTAATCGCTGTCCAGCCGTCGGCCAGCAGCTCTACCTCATATGTCCCTATATTAATCATCGGTTCGATGGTAAAGACCATTCCGGGCGCTAATTTTTTACCTTTACCAGCTGTGCCATAGTGGGGAATTTGAGGTTCGGTATGAAAAATCCGATGGACGCCGTGTCCAACAAAATCACGCACTACAGAGAACCCTTCTGCTTCAGCATAGGCTTGAATCGCAGCTCCGATATCAACAATGCGAGCACCGGGCATGACGGCCATAATGCAGCGATACAAGCT